>NZ_JAESDJ010000041.1:0-1530 GCF_019249255.1 Alteromonas lipotrueae
TGGTGAATTCCAAATATTCTTTATATTCAGTGGGTAGTAATTTAATCATGGCACATAACTTTTAAATAAGGGGCGCAGATACGTGGGGCATAATGGCGAAGCCGCCCCGCGTATAGGCGTCCCAGCGAACGAAGTGAGTGACTTGATTTTTTTGTTATGTGCGTCGCCACTTACAGCGCTATTTTGCATTGAGTTTGCCGATTTCTTCTTGTGAAATTGCCCAAATGTGAACCCGCTCTAATTTCACTTTGCTGAGAGTAACCGCGATGATAAACGCAACAGGGGTAAGAATATAAGTTAGTGGGGTGAGGCCCAGCATGTAGCAGCCGAAAATATGAAGCAATGCGCCAATAGCGCCTACAGGAAGCCTATACTTTAAGCTATACATTTGTCCGGTAAATCGAGCAAACAACCCAATTGATGCTGGCGGGACAGCAAGCATAATGATAATTGCTGCTCCCATTTGTGAAATGAAAAGATAAAAAACAAAGCCGACAAATGCGCCGATGAATGCCCCTAATAGTCCTTGCACCGGTTTTTGCTTTGCGTTTAGTTCTTGTAACGCTGCTATCATTTCTTCATTAGTGAATCTCACAAAATTTCCTTATTTTCAAATTGACTCAAGCACATAACTTTAAGCTAAGGGGCGCAGATACGTGGGGCATAATGGCGAAGCCGCCCCGCGTATAGGCGTCCCAGCGACCGAAGGGAGAGGCTTAAGCGTTTTGTTAGGCGTACAACTGAAAGTACGCAGCTTTGCTGCCACCACTAGTCCTTTAGCCAGCTTGTTTAAATTATTGAATTTAAGATAAAACAACCCTGTGCGAAATGCCAGATGTTAACAATATTGCTGGATAAAAGAGCGAGTTTAAAAAGCTGGTGATGTTGAATATAGGCGTTGGGGTGTTGATGAAAAGCGGGTTGCTAAAGACGTTGAAACTACCGAAAAAGCAAGCCGTAAAGACAACCTAGCGAAACAACCTTTATGTTGGAATGTCACGACTGAACCCACTTTTTATGCTGTAAGTAAATGACGCCTAACACTAAGCTTTGGGGCGCTAGCACGTGGGCTAAAATCCGAGCGAAGCGAGCCAGCCCACGTGTTAGCGTCCCAGCGACCGAAGGGAGTGCCAACAGCGTTTTGTTAGGCGTACAAAGGAAAGTACGCAGCTTTGCTGCCACCACTAGCCGATAAGGCCACTTATTTAAATTGTTGAAATTAAGATAAAACAACCCTGTGCGAAATGCCAGATGTTAAGGACATTGCTGGATAAAAGAGCGAGTTTAGAAAGCTGGTGATGCAGAATGTTGGCGTTGTGATGTTGATTAAAAGCGCGTTGCTAAAGCCGTTGAAACTACCGAAAAAACAAGCTGTAAAGACTACCTAGCGAAACAACCTTGATGCTGGAATGTCACGTCCGAACGTACTTTTTAATGCTGTAAGTAAATGATGCCTAACTTTAAGCTAAGGGGCGCAGATGCGTGGGGCATAATGGCGAAGCCGCCCCGCGTATAGGCGTCCCAGCGACC
>NZ_JAESDJ010000042.1:0-1178 GCF_019249255.1 Alteromonas lipotrueae
ACCCTAGGGGAACCTGGGGTTGGATCACCTCCTTACCAAAATGTCGATGGTGACATTGTTAGTGTAGTGCCTACACAAATTGTCTTGTTTAAAAGTTTAAAGATGTGCCTTAGAGCGCTTAATTTTGATTGCAAAATCAAACTTAAGTGCTTTCTTTGAAAGCATTATGTTCTTTAACAATTTGGAAAGCTGATATTTAATTAGTAAATCAATCAAAATTTGAGTAATTGAGAAGTCGAAAGACGTACTTACTACTCTACTTGACTTGAATTGCTTGTTATCAATCTTTATTTGATAGCAAGGCAATTTCACGATTAGCTTGTCATGCATACAACTGAGTTAGATCTCATCCAGTCCTGATTTCAAAAGGCGGGAGAGTCTTTCTTTCTTGTTCATTGTATCAATAACACTTCGGTGTTCATTAGTGCAATGGCCGAGACATTGGGTTTTAGCTGAGCCACGCAACGAGCGAACGAAGGCGCATACTTCCAGTATGTAACTGAGTGAGCGAGGAAGCTTGGTGAAAGATAAAGACCAATGAAGAAGGCCATTTGGGGTTGTATGGTTAAGTGACTAAGCGTATACGGTGGATGCCTTGGCAGTTAGAGGCGATGAAGGACGTGTAAGTCTGCGAAAAGCTGTGGTGAGCCGACAAAATGCATTTGAGCCACAGATGTCCGAATGGGGAAACCCACCTATTTATAGGTATCGTTACATGAATATATAGTGTAACGAGGCGAACGAGGGGAACTGAAACATCTAAGTACCCTTAGGAAAAGAAATCAACCGAGATTCCCCTAGTAGCGGCGAGCGAACGGGGATTAGCCCTTAAGCAATTATGAACGTAGTGGAAGCCTCTGGGAAGTGGCGCGATACAAGGTGATAGCCCTGTACACGAAGTGTTTGTTTTTGTGAAATCGAGTAGGTCGGGACACGTGTTATCTTGACTGAATATGGGGGGACCATCCTCCAAGGCTAAATACTCCTAACTGACCGATAGTGAACCAGTACCGTGAGGGAAAGGCGAAAAGAACCCCTGTGAGGGGAGTGAAATAGAACCTGAAACCGTATACGTACAAGCAGTGGGAGCAGACTTGTTCTGTGACTGCGTACCTTTTGTATAATGGGTCAGCGACTTATATTTAGTAGCAAGGTTAAGCGAATAGCGGAGCCGTAGC
>NZ_JAESDJ010000043.1:0-1127 GCF_019249255.1 Alteromonas lipotrueae
GACACAAAAAAGGCGCTCAAATGAGCGCCTTCTTTTTATGCTTTGGTTTGCTTAGATTAAAGAATCTTAGCTACAACACCAGCACCTACAGTACGGCCACCTTCACGGATAGCGAAGCGTAAACCTTCGTCCATCGCGATTGGTGCAATAAGTTCTACTACGAACTTAAGGTTGTCACCAGGCATTACCATCTCTACGCCTTCTGGAAGCTCTACAGCACCAGTTACGTCAGTTGTACGGAAGTAGAACTGTGGACGATAGCCTTTGAAGAATGGAGTATGACGGCCACCTTCGTCTTTGCTTAGTACGTATACTTCAGCTTCGAATTTAGTGTGTGGGTTGATTGAACCAGGCTTAGCTAGTACTTGACCACGTTCAACGTCTTCACGCTTAGTACCACGTAGAAGAACACCAACGTTCTCACCAGCGCGACCTTCGTCTAGAAGTTTACGGAACATTTCAACACCAGTACAAGTCGTCTTAGTAGTATCTTTGATACCAACGATTTCTACTTCTTCACCAACTTTAACAATACCTTGCTCTACACGACCCGTTACTACTGTACCACGGCCTGAGATTGAGAATACGTCTTCGATTGGAAGAATGAACGGCTTATCGATAGCACGCTCTGGCTCTGGGATGTATGAATCTAGAGCTTCACCAAGTTCGATGATTTTCTTTTCCCATTCTGCATCGCCTTCAAGGGCTTTAAGTGCAGAACCTTGGATAACTGGAAGGTCATCGCCTGGGAATTCATATTCGCTAAGAAGTTCACGAACTTCCATTTCTACTAGCTCTAGAAGCTCTTCATCATCAACCATGTCACATTTGTTCATGAATACGATGATGTAAGGAACACCAACCTGACGACCAAGTAGGATGTGCTCACGAGTCTGAGGCATAGGGCCATCAGTCGCAGCTACTACTAGGATCGCGCCGTCCATCTGAGCAGCACCGGTGATCATGTTTTTAACGTAATCAGCGTGTCCTGGGCAGTCTACGTGAGCGTAGTGACGAGTAGGAGTGTCATACTCTACGTGAGATGTAGAGATGGTAATACCACGAGCTTTTTCTTCAGGCGCGTTATCGATTTGATCGAAAGCCTGAGCTGAACCACCGTATGTCTT
>NZ_JAESDJ010000044.1:0-920 GCF_019249255.1 Alteromonas lipotrueae
GTTAGCCATCAAATGGAGTTGTCGATAGAATGAATGAAAAAGTTCTAGCTTTGGGTCAAAAATGTTTACGATTAGTGACATCAAACAAAATCACATCGAGCTTTCTTGGTGGTAAGCCACTAGTTGGAGGCCAGTTTGACTGGCCACGGAAAAATGACAAACCTCTTGGCTTTATCGGACAACTAGACTTAAAAGAAATCAATCCAGAAAAGGAAATAGATTGGCTACCTCAAATAGGTAGGCTTTTATTTTTCTATGATCTCGCAGAGTGGCCTTGGGGGTTTGACCCCAAAGATACTGGTGGTTGGGCAACAGTTTACGAAAATGGTAATTCTGACTTATACCCGTATGTATTGCCATCAGATCTTGATATGGAACACTTATCACCGTCAATCAAATACGTTAAGTCTGAAAGCTTTATTAGCTATCCCGACGGTCAAAGAGTGGACTTTGAATCTATTGGAATTTCAGAGGATGATGACGAAGAGTATTACGACTTCATCGATGAACATTTTGGCGATGAACCTCGTCACCAAATTGGTGGTTTTCCAAGTCCCATTCAAGGAGACTCAATGGAAGAAGACTGTCAGTTAGCTAGCGGAGGTGTTTATTGTGGTAACTCTGATGGCTACAACTCCAAGGAAGCTGAAAAGCTAAGAAGTGAATTACTCGATTGGAAGTTGCTTTTACAATTTGATTCTGATGATGAAATAGAAGCAATGTGGGGAGATATGGGGATGCTGTATTTTTGGGTAAGAGAAAGCGAAGCTAAGAATTGTGATTTCTCCAAGCCATGGTTGATTTTACAGTGTAGCTAAAATGGCTAACAAGCTGTTTAACAAGGACAAAATACAGTTGGCTTTTGCTCCTTCGTCGCTAAATTTTAGCCAACACTATTTTGCCTGTTAACAGGGCGTTAT
>NZ_JAESDJ010000045.1:0-691 GCF_019249255.1 Alteromonas lipotrueae
GACAAAATACAGTTGGCTTTTGCTCCTTCGTCGCTAAATTTTAGCCAACACTATTTTGCCTGTTAACAGGGCGTTATGTAGCAAAGGAACATGCATAGATACAAAGTAAAGTTTAACCTCAAAAACTTTCACGGCGATCGAGAGTTTGAGTTTCTTGGTACATGGATTGGGTTTGCAGGTATGCTATTCGTTATAGGCTGCGTATCTTTTTACGAATACCCTAAACCAGCTGTAGCTAACTCTGTTCCGATTGTCGCCGCAGCCTTTGCTGTCTATTGGCTAGCTACCCAAATACGTTTTTTAATTGTAATCTTTTGCATCCTTTCTTTGCTTGCTTCAGTTCTATTTTTAGTTTTTTCCATAACATCAAATATCGACTGTTCTCAAATAATAAATACACGTCAGCAGCTACATTGTATTCAAGGTAATCTCTATCCAAGAGTTGCATTTACCTATTTAACTAGTTTATTTTTGGTCAGTTTGTATTATTCCGTAGGTTATTTTAAGCGTGCCTCATAACAAAAAAATTAAGTCACTCACTTCGTTCGCTGGGACGCATACACGCAGGGCGGCTTCGCCATTATGCCCTACGCGCCTGCGCCCCTTATTTAAAAGTTATGTGCCACTTAGAATAAGAAACCTATGACTAGAATTTTTCATACTCAACTTAGCTTAAAGTCACTTATCAAAA
>NZ_JAESDJ010000046.1:0-637 GCF_019249255.1 Alteromonas lipotrueae
TCGCTGGGACGCCTATACGCGGGGCGGCTTCGCCATTATGCCCCACGCATCTGCGCCCCTTAGCTTAAAGTTAGGAGCCAGTCTATCAATGGATGATTTTTCTAAAAGCATTGCAGAGAAGTTTAAAGAAACTTTTCCTTCTTGGGCTAAGTATTGCTGCGAAAAGCAATACGAAGATACTTTTGTCTTGGAGGTGAAAATTCCGCGCCCGATCAATGATGGTGTTCCGTTCCTTGCTCTTGATACGTGTGATGATGAAGTAACTGTGTTTTTCGATTCATATCACGCTCACTTCAGTGACTTTGGCAATGAAAAGTCATTCGATGACGCTCTTAATTTTATAAATAAGATCATTTCTGAAAAATACGCAATGGTGAGTTACTCTAGAGGGACTGAGTGGTGCGGTTCAGAATTAATTGCTACTTGCAATCTCCCTCAAGATAACTCGGAATATCCATATGCAGACACGTTAGTTATACGCTCATGGAATGGAAATTTCGATCAGGAAATAGAATGCTTTGCGAAGAACTGAGCAATGCTCCTAACAAACGCATTAACACTCGCTTCGCTTATGTGGACTCCCCATAGTCAACAACTATTTTTACCATTCAAGATTTAATGCGTGCTTATGTACGAG
>NZ_JAESDJ010000047.1:0-579 GCF_019249255.1 Alteromonas lipotrueae
GCTGGGACGCCTATACGCGGGGCGGCTTCGCCATTATGCCCCACGTATCTGCGCCCCTTAGCTTAAAGTTATGTGCTACAGGGAAATTTAGCTTGGAAACTGTCGATATAGAATGTGAGGTTGAAGTCTCCCTAATTGAATTTGCCATGAAAGATCGCTGGGGATATCGGACTGGGATAAGCCCAAACCATTGGATCCCTGGTCGCGATTACGCTTTCATTGGTAAATTAAATTTTATCGATACCGAAATATTAGAGCCAGGGGGAACTTGCAACGCACTTGGTGGTTTTATTTTACCCAAACAAGATTTACCTTTGATTAAAAGGGGCTTTACTTGGCATATATGTGAGGCGTACACCATAGTAGGTTACGTAAAGGTTGTTTCAGAACCACACACATAACAAACGCATTAATTCGCTCGCAGGCTCGCTGGGACAATAACACGTAGGCTCAGTCGCTTCGCTCCAATTTTAGCCTACGTGTTATTGCCCATTATGCGGGCGTTATAAGGCGTCAGCCTAAACTCCGTTTGGCTTTAAAAAATCCCAGTACAACTACCCTCACCTGTTTTCATTAGCA
>NZ_JAESDJ010000048.1:0-544 GCF_019249255.1 Alteromonas lipotrueae
GAGATAATTGGACTCCCCAACCTAATAGGTTGGTCTAACATTTACGTTGTCACACACAAAGGTTAGGTAGGAGCCCATATATGTATAATATGCTTACTGGCGTAGATTTAGCAAAGAAAGAGATTCAGGTCTGTGTCGCGAAGTCGAGTAAAATAGTTCGCAACTCGGCGATGACGCCTTCCGTTTTTTCTAACTGGCTAGCCACTCAAAAGCCAATGACAGTCGTTTTCGAAGCATGTGCAACGTCCAATTACTGGTATCAATATGCGCGTGAATGTGGGCATGATGCACGTTTAATATCGGCCAAGCTTGTGTCGAATATTCGTCAAAATCAGAAGACAGATAAGAATGATGCCGAAGCAGTTTTACAAGCATCACAACTCAGTAATGTGAACTTTATTAGCGGGAAGTCTAGGGAGCAGCAGGAACTTCAATCGCTTGTTCGTATGCATCAGCTATCGGTAAAACATAAAGTTGCTTACGGGAATCAACTCTGTTCGTTACTTTTAGAGTTCAACATTAAGTTGTCACCAACAGATGTGGG
>NZ_JAESDJ010000049.1:0-525 GCF_019249255.1 Alteromonas lipotrueae
GTTCGCTGGGACGCATACACGCGGGGCGGCTTCGCCAGTATGCCCCACGCGCCTGCGCCCGTTATTGAAAAGTTATATGCCAGTATGATTCAGCTTACTCTTTTCACAATTTGGGTTTGTTTTTTAACTGTAGTGGGTTCATGGTTCTTCGAATTATCATTTGCGGTAACCTTCGCCTTCGTCACAATTCTTATTGTTTTTGGCCATGTCATCACGCTAGATGAAGACCTAAAAGGTGGTTGGAACAATCCGGAGGGAAACAAATCAATTAGAAATCGTTCTTTGTTAGAGCTGGTCGTAAAATTGTTTTTTTCGGTTGTTGTATGGATCTTGGTAGTTAGATTCCCGGAATTATCGGGCTATGGTATATAACAAAAAAATTAAGTCTCTCACTTCGTTCGCTGGGACGCATACACGCAGGGCGGCTTCGCCATTATGCCCCACGCGCCTGCGCCCCTTATTTAAAAGTTATAAGCCAAAGGAATTGATGAGATGGGCTCTCTTTTTATGATATACGCTGCACTA
>NZ_JAESDJ010000004.1:0-364915 GCF_019249255.1 Alteromonas lipotrueae
AAATAAACTAGCGTAATAAATATTGGTGAGTACGTTAGCGTTTTATTAAGAAAAAACTGCCACGCAATAATCCACACAATTAATAAGGTATGACAACCCAGTGCCAAATAACGATAAAAACGCGTATTAGGCGCCATGTGTTGTCTCCTGGTTATTTGCATGCCACAAAGCACTGGCTAAGTTTGCCAGACGTTTACCTTGAGCAATACATAAAGATTTTTCATCTTCGGTAAGTGTGACCGCATTATCTAGGGCCACATGGCTCACACCGTAAGGGCTACCACCACTTCGCGTGTGATGAAGCGCAGGCTCGCTGTAGGGCAGGCCGCACATCACCATGCCATGGTGAAATAGCGGAATCATCATAGACAGCAGCGTTGATTCTTGACCGCCATGCATGGAAGAGCTTGATGTAAATACACACGCAGGCTTATTAATTAACGATCCTTTTAACCATTGGCTGCTGGTGCTGTCTAAAAAATGCTTCACTGGTGCAGCCATGTTACCAAATCGCGTAGGGCTTCCTAGGGCAAGCGCGCTACACTGCTCGAGTTCTTGTAAGGTTACCGTGGGGGCGGCGTTAGGGTTTGCCTCTTTTAAACTGGCATCTGCATTTTCTTCGCCTGAGCCCTGATCACTTGAACTATTCGAGTTAATGTTTAGGCTTGCCACGCTGCGCACTATTACTTCAGGTCGTACAAATGATGCAGCGGTAGCCGGTGATGCAGAGATAGCATTGGCTTCCATGCTTGATAGTTCAGCCATTGCCCCATGTGCTATAGCATCGGCTAACCTTTTGGTACTGCCATGGCGGCTGTAATAAAGAATTAAAATAGGGCCCATTATACGATTTCCAGTACGGCCTCTGGCGGCCTTCCAATACGGGCTGTATTGTTGTTAATCACCACAGGGCGCTCAATTAACTTAGGGTGTTCTACCATAGCGGCGAAAAGCTGCTCATCGGTAATATCTGCACCACCTAATGCATTCGCTTTATAGGCTTCTTCTTTGGTACGCATCATGTCTCGCACATTTTCTATGTTAAGTTGCCCGAACAAGGTGTTAAGTTCATCGATACTCAGTGGCGTTTTTAAATATTCTACTACGGTAGGCGAGATACCTTTTTCTTCAAGTAGTGCTAAGGTTTGGCGGCTTTTAGAGCAGCGCGGGTTATGTAAAATAGTAACCGAAGACATAATGTCGCCTCATCGTTAAATCATTGCCAAATTTTGGCGCTGACTATTGCTTGTTTGAAGGTATTTTTCAAGGTGCTAAGGCCTTATTAGTGACAAAAGCGCAATAATATTGGTGTGTAGGCCCCATAAATGAAAGGTGATGCTAAGCAATTAACCCTGCATGTGCAAACTACGCGTTTAATATGGCGTAAATACCAAAGTAATCTCAATCCCAAATACATGAAAATACTTGCTATTAAATACGCAGCTAGGCATGTTTGCACACCGTTGCTGTTTATTTTGTTGGTAATATTGTTTTTATAAATAATAACGCTGTTCATAAGGCAAAAAGGTACGCTAAAAATGACGAACGCTGTGAAGCAAGGGCTGTTGATTATATTGGTGATGTTACTTTCGGCAACCGCTGGAGTATGGTTTTACAATTACCATCAAACCGACTTTGAAACCCTTCAGGGCGAAACATATAAATGGCGTGATTTAGAAGGTAATTGGGTGATCATTAATTACTTTGCACCCTGGTGTGCGCCGTGTTTAAGAGAAATGCCTGAGTTACATCATTTAAGCGAAAACCTACCGCCAAACACTTTGTTATTCGCGATTAATTACGACGTGCTACCGGAAGATGATTTACAGGCCATGGCAAACAAGTTTGATATTACGCTGAATTTGATTGTAGCCAATGAAGAAACCCAGCTTCCCATTACAAAGCCGCCGTATTTACCGGCGACTTATATTGTGGGCCCGAAAGGGCAGGTTCACGCCGAGATTTTAGGTGAGGTAACCGCTGACATCTTAAAAGACAAAATTGCGGCGTTGCAGGCGCAGGCGCTATAAACGCTGTAACCGCTCTTCTTGATCTCTAAATTGCTTTATTCTTGCCCTAATGCGCTGCTTTTGAAGATGGTCGTCGTCTTTCGCAAAATTATAAGCATACTGTAATTCATCTACGGCGCGAGTATAAGCGCCATACAAGGCGTACACTTCTGCCTTACTTTGATGCATTTGCGAAAAGCGCTTCGCTTTTTGATACGCCTCTGACATCAACTGATGCGCAATTTGGTATTCATCGTTCACCAATAAAAAGTCTTTCAGTAAGCTAATAGCATCATCGTAACGACTTGCACTTATCATGGCATTCGCTTGGTTGAGTGCCAGTACTTGATTGCGCGGGCTATTCTCTACAAAAGGTGACAGCATTTCTACCGCCTTCAAAGGCTCGCCTTTAGCAATGTAAATATCTGTTGCGGCGTCTAGGTAAAACAGGTTGCCGCTATCTTTGGTTAACAATTCACCCATAATGATTTCTTGGGCTTTGTCGTATTCTTCGGTACGCATGTACGCCAATGCTAAGGCGTAAAGCGAAGCTTCTCTTACTCGATAAGCCTTTTTATCTACCTGTGCGGTGAAATACTCTACGGCGTAATCAGGTTCGAATGAATATCTGGCCATGATCCTAGCTTTAGCCAGTTCAAACTGTTTGCTTACAGGCACAAAGCGAGAAGGATAGTCGTCTGCTCGTGAACGGGCATCGGCAATACGAGACTCAGTTAATGGGTGCGTTAACAAGCGCGCTGGCGGACGAGAAACGTTTCGATATTCTTCTGCCATAATTGAAAAGAAGTCGGCAGCGCCATTGGCATCAAACCCGGCCCGAGACAACATAGCAATACCGATGCGGTCAGCCTCTTGTTCATTTGAACGGGTGTAGTCAATTTGCATTTGTACAGAGGCCGCTTGGCCAGCCTGCATTGCTGCCATACCCGCTTGAGGGTTTGCCATGGCAATTAATACGCCACCAATAAGTGACGCAATGGCTAAGGGCGACGAACGTTGTTGTGCCTGCATGCTTCGAGCAATGTGCCTTTGTGTAACGTGAGAAATTTCGTGAGACAATACCGAGGCCAATTCACTTTCAGTATTTGCCCTTCGCATAAGGCCAGTATGAACACCTATATGCCCACCAAAGAACGCGAAGGCGTTAATCGCATCGTTGTTTACCCAGAAGAAACGAAAGGGGAACTTGGCATTTTCGGCATGAATAACTAAGCGGTTACCTAAATCTTGTAGATATTCATCTAAAACAGGATCGGCTATTAGCGGGCTTTGCCCACGCATTTGACGCATAACGGCATCGCCAACAATCATTTCTTTATCTAAAGAAATAGCGTCAGACGCCACTACACCAATTTCAGGCAGCGCATTTTTATTCGTATAACTCGCGTCTTGCGCAATACTCGATAGACTGGCTGTAATAAGGAAAGACAGCGCAAAGAGTTTTTGAGATAACCTTTTCTTCATGTACCTGTGATTTACTAAACAATACTGGAATACGTATTAGAGCATCAAAGTACCGTTTCAGTTTCAATTATTTATTGTGAATTTTATCATTCTGCCTAGATAAGTACGTTTATGCCAGTTTTAGTGTCACTCTGTCATTATCGTTAACCTTGGCAATTGATTCGTGTGTTGCTTGTTAAATCGTCTTACCAGATTGATTTAAATAGAAAGTGTATTGCCCGATGCTAAGTCTTTACACTATGATGCGTATCCTAATCTTAACATTTCTCAGGAAGCTTTTATGATCAGTGTGTTTGGTCGCTGGTACCGACGCAAATTTTCCGATCCTGATGCAGCCATGCTGCTTATTCTCATACTTATTACAACAACTGCACTGCTTTTGTGGGGCGAGCTTATCATGCCCGTTTTAGTGGCGGCCGTTGTGGCGTATTTACTTGATTGGCCGGTTACCCACCTTGTTAGATTTGGCGTAGGGCGCGCTATTGCCTGCGGCATCGTACTAATGGGGTTCATTACCCTTGTCATTTTCATGCTGATTGGGTTAGTGCCCATTGTCACTCGGCAAAGCATTAATCTTATTCAAGAAACCCCTTTAATATGGCAAAAAGCCCAAGATTGGATCTTAACCTTGCCAGAAAAATACCCTGACTACGTGCAGGTTTACCAAATTCATCAAATGATGGAAGGGCTAAACGACAAACTTGTTGGTGTGGGAGAGACCTTAATATCGGCTTCTTTCAGTAATATTGCCAATGTGGCTGCGTTGTTAGTTTATGCGGTACTTGTACCATTAATGGTGTTTTTCATGCTGAAAGACAAAATGTATTTCTTAGAAAGCATTTCTCAATTGTTACCTAGAGAGCGCCGTTTGATTACGCAAGTTGGCCATGAAATGAATTCACAGATTGCCAATTATATTCGCGGCAAAGTGATAGAAATCGTGATTGTTAGCTTAGTGTCGTGCGTAACCTTTGCCTTCATGGATTTGCGATACGCCATTTTGCTTGGTGTATTGGTAGGTATTTCTGTGCTAATTCCTTATATTGGCGCGGCGGTGGTTACCATTCCTGTTGCCATAGTTGCATTGTTTCAATGGGGTTTAACGCCTGATTTCTGGTATTTGTTTATTGCCTATTCGATTATTCAGGCACTAGATGGAAACTTATTGGTGCCTTTGCTTTTCTCTGAAGCAGTAAGTTTGCACCCACTGTACATCATTATTGCCGTGCTGGTATTTGGTGGCCTTTGGGGCTTCTGGGGCGTTTTCTTTGCTATACCGTTGGCAACATTGGTAAAAGCAGTAATAACAGCGTGGTCGAGTAACCCTGCCGGTTTACCGGTGGCTGAAAGCGAATAAGCTGTAAATATTTAACATCCAGTGAAATAAAAAAAGCGGTAGTGTGAACTACCGCTTTTTTTATTAGCTTTTTGTCAATGTTAAATCGATATAAAACCGCTAACGAAATACGTTTATAAAGAGTTACTTGTTATCTGCCAAGTAATCTAACACTACTGTGTGATGCTCTTTGGTTTTGAACTTATTGAAAACGTGTTCAATAACGCCGTTTTCGTCTACTAAAAAGCTCAAACGATGAATACCGTCATACTCTTTACCCATGAACTTTTTCAAGCCCCATACGCCAAAAGCATCTGCTACCGCGTGGTCTTCATCTGACAACAAGGTAAAGTTTAGGCTTTCCTTTTCAGCAAATTTTGGCAAGCGTTTAACCGCATCAGGGCTAATACCCATCACTTCTACGTTCAAGCCGTCTAGGGCATCTTTGCTGTCACGCAAGCCTTGCGCTTGCACGGTGCAACCTGGTGTCATCGCCTTAGGGTAAAAGTACACCAGTACTTTTTTACCTAGGTAATCTGATAACGTAATGGTTTCATCATTTTGGTTTTGAAGTGAAAATTGTGGTGCTTTATCACCAGCTTGAAGCGTGTTCATTTGATTCCTTAATATGTTTATCTACAACTTTACCGGTTACATTGAGCTCTTCAAACAACGCGGTTAGTTCTGATTCTAGAGCAGCAAAATCTTCTGAGGCGGGCATGTTCACAACAAACTTGCATCGCATACATTCGTTTTCACACTCAGCCGCTTTGTAAGTGGCTTGTCTAAACGCACTGATTGACGCGTTACGTTTTGCGAAAAAGCCTGTTACTGCCTCAATAAGGCCAGCCGTATCTTCGCCGCTGAACTCAACGTGAAATAAGTGATCGAGATTTTGCTTTTCGTGGTGACTGGTACGTTTCATCATGGAAAGCAGATCTAGGCGCTGACAAAGGGGAGGCACACTACACTCAGCGCGGGTAATGGCTGACTGCGAGCCTTCTAAAATCATAGTAAGTGAAAACTCTTGACCATAAATTGCTTGCCGACTGTCTAAAATATTGCATTGCGCTGCAGAAACTGTGGTCGCAATTTCACTTAATATACCCGTTTTATCAGAACCTAAAATGGTAACAATCAGTTGGTGTTGAGACATTAAAACCTACATCACAAGAAACGTATTGTGTGATGGTAGCATAGAGTTTTTTTTTAGTACCAGCGGCTTTTTGTAGTATTGATGCAGATTATTGTCAAATTCTTGTCATTTAGACGTGAGATAGCTTGTGTTTAGCTACCGACATATTTACCATGTGCGCTCATATTTTGCGGAGAGATTATGTTTACTGGTAGTTACGTAGCACTCGTCACGCCGATGTTTGAAAACGGCGACATCGATTATAAGTCACTTGAGAAGCTAGTGCGCTTTCATGTTGAACAAGGCACACATGGTATTGTGTCTGTTGGCACCACTGGCGAGTCGGCCACCTTACCGTTTGATGAACACGTAAATGTAGTTAAAGAGACCGTTGCTATGGTGTCTGGCGCTATTCCTGTTATTGCAGGTAGTGGTGCAAACTCAACTGCCGAAGCGATTTTCTTAACTAAGCAATTGGGCGCGGCTGGTATCGACGGCTTCTTAAGCGTAGTGCCTTACTACAACAAGCCTCAACAAGCGGGTATGGTGGCACACTTCAACGCCATTGCTGATGCCAGCGATTTACCTGTGTTGTTATACAATGTACCGGGTAGAACCGTTGCCGACATGCTGCCGGAAACCGTGGCCGAACTTTCATCTCACAAAAATATTGTTGGATTAAAAGACGCAACAGGCGATATTTCTCGCCTTAAAGCAACGCAAGCACTGGTACCTTCAGACTTCGTTTTACTAAGCGGCGATGACGGCACAAGTTGTGAGTTCATGTGTGAAGGCGGTCATGGGGTTATTTCTGTGACAGCAAACGTGGTACCTAAGGCCATTGCACAAATGTGCGAAGCCGCTTTAGCAAAAGATTTTGATAAATGTCGCACTATAGATGAAAGCATCGAATTGCTTCACAGCGCGCTATTTATCGAGCCTAATCCAGTTATTCCAAAGTGGGCTTTATACAAAATGGGCATGATGGAAAGTGCACAAATGCGATTACCTATGGTTTTACCGGAACTTGTAAGCCAAAAACATATCGAAGAACTATTACAAAAATACGCATTGATTTCGGGTTAATAAGGAACACAGATGAATAGAACGCTGGCTATAGTGAGTTCGATGGTAGTAATCGCACTTGCAGGTTGTTCAAGCCAAACAGATAGAAAGACGGCTTCAGGAACGTACAAGTACTTAGAAACAAAAGAACAAACCCCAGTACGTGTTCCTGACGACTTAGATGCGCCAACTTTTTCTAGAGAGTTTGCAGTACCTGAATTAGACGAAAGCGTAGATGGAAGTCTTGTTGGGAAGAAATTGCTTGTGCAATCTCCTGCATTGGTATTGCCGCTAGTAACCGGTTCTCACGTTGAAGAAGGTAAAAGCACAGCAACAATTTGGTTCGACCAAGTTGATGATAGCCAGCCGTTAAGCCAAGCAATTTGGAATTCTTTGTTAAGCTTCCTAGACGAGCAAGGCATTGGCGTAGATTTCTTCGATCCTGAACAGCAAGTTTTAAACACTGACTGGATGATCATTAAAAAAGAAGTGGACAGCCCTTGGTACAGCTGGACCAGTACTGAAAGTGAAGTGGGTCGCCGCTTTGAATTCGTTCTAGACGTAAAACCTCACGGTAGAACCGCAGCCCTTTCTGTTGATTTAAAAGACTACATGGCCACCACAGGTGACGATGTTGTTGCAGAAATTTCAAGCATGCAAGAGCGCCGTGAAGAAGTAGACGTACTTAACCAAGTGATTGGTCATTACGAATACCAAATTCAGTTACAAGAAACTCGCCGAATTGCACGTATTCGCCAAGGCCTAAATACCGAAATGGGCTTTAACGATGACGGCAACCCCGCATTTATGGTAGATGCACAATACGACGTGGTATGGCCACGTATGTTGTTGGTATTGCGTAAACTTGGTTTCGACGTTAAAGACTTAGACAAATCAAACGGCTTACTGTTTGTTACCTATAATGGTAGTGACACGGGTTGGTGGGGCGGCTTGTTCTCCAGCGACAACGAGTTACTTGAAAAAGGTGACTACCGTTTGAAAGTTTCACGTGCCGGTGAGAAACGCAGTTCAGTGACTTTCATGAATAATGAAAGCGAACCTTTTGAAGCCAATCAGGTTTCAGACCTTTACGGCGCATTTGCCGAGGTCATGTCAGAAGATAACCTTGATATATAATTGAGACTGAGAATGGAAAAACGTGACGAGCTTTACCGCGGTAAAGCAAAAACTGTGTATTTTACCGATGACAGCGATAAGTTAATTCTGCATTTCAGAAACGACACATCAGCTTTCGATGGTGAAAAAATTGAACAGCTAGACCGTAAAGGCGAAGTGAATAACAAGTTTAACCATTTTATTATGACTAAACTTGAAGAAGCAGGTATTGCTACGCAAGTAGAAGCCTTGCTTTCTGACACTGAATCTTTAGTTAAAAAGCTAGACATGATCCCAGTGGAATGTGTTGTTCGTAACCTAGCGGCTGGCTCTTTGGTTCGTCGTCTTGGTGTAGAAGAAGGGCAAACGTTGGCACCGCCTGTGTTTGAATTCTTCCTTAAAAACGACGCACTGCACGACCCTATGATTAACGATTATCATATTGTTTCATTTGGTTGGGCGACTGAAGCGCAAATTGCTGAAATGAAGTCGTTAACGTTTAAAGTAAATGCCGTACTTAAATCGCTGTTTGATGAAGCAGGCATGTTGCTAGTAGATTACAAACTTGAATTCGGTGTTGATCCTGATGGCAACATTGTCTTGGGTGATGAATTTACCCCTGACGGTTGCCGCTTGTGGGACAAAGAAACCCGTAAGAAGATGGATAAAGACCGTTTCAGACAAGGCCTAGGCTCAGTAGTTGAAACTTACATTGAAGTTGCAGAACGCTTAGGTGTTTCACTGTAACTTACATAGTAATGCAAAGATTGAACGAAAAAAGGACCCATTGCGGTCCTTTTCTTTTGTCTGTAAAAAGGTAAATTAAACAACGCTTTGATTAACAGAGCTTTGATTAAACAATGCTTTATTTAAAATAGCCTTGTTCAAAAAGCGCTTTGTGCATTTTATATAATGCTAAATGCACAACTAAACGCTATAAAATTATCATCATTATAAAAAGGGCTTTTATGCATACGCTGCTGGAGAAAACGAATGGGTAACCCGTACGGATTAGTGTGTATTGCCATGCTGGCGTTTGCGGCCAATTCGTTATTATGCCGAATGGCATTGGCTAATACCGATATCGACCCCGGCCTTTTCACCACAATACGCTTAGCCAGTGGCGCATTGTGTTTAGCCCTTTTAGTGGCATTTACTGCCCGCCGTTCATCAAAAAACACCAGCCCAATAGCAGCCATTAAACAACAAGCATCAATAGCAGGGGCGTTAAGCTTATTTATTTACGCTATTGCATTTTCTTATGCGTATATCTCGATGTCGACAGGCACAGGCGCGTTGCTATTGTTTGGCGCAGTGCAGCTCACTATGATTTCAGTAGGCTTATTAAAAGGCGAACGCTTTGCTACATTTCAGTGGCTAGGGTTTTTACTGGCTTTTGCAGGCTTAGTTATCTTGCTGCTTCCAGGGGCTAGTGCGCCACCATTGTTTTCAGCCTTATTAATGATAAGCGCTGGTATTGCATGGGGTTTTTATTCCTTACTAGGTAAAAAGAGTAATGCGCCCTTATTGCTCACGGCGGGTAACTTTTTATATGCCACACTACTTACCCTGCCTTTGATTGTTTGGTTATGGGTAACCGATACTTGGCAATGGAGCAACGATGGGGTGTTATATGCGCTGGCATCTGGAATAGTGGCATCTGGTTGTGGCTATGCCATTTGGTACAAAGCATTACCTTTAATTCAATCGACAACGGCTGCCACCGTTCAGTTAAGCGTACCGGTAATTGCCACGCTGATGGGCTGGGCATTTCTTGCTGAAGCCATTAGCGTGCAAATTATGGTAGCCTCTTTAATGACATTAGGCGGTATTTGGTTGGTTATTAAAATGCGCAAAGCTTAATCTAATAAAGCTTGGCCTATAATAAGCCGCAACGCTAATATGAGCGGCAGCTCAGACTAAATACCGCAGCTCAGACTAAATACCGCAGCTTCGACCATTACTATAAGGGATTAACGTGGGCTTATTGACTAACATTCGCCGAGCACTAATTGCTTCTAAATTTCAGCGTAAAGACTTAAAAATTATTGAAGCTATCCCAGGCGAAAGGTTTGCCACCATTGTTTTCGACTTTAAAGATAAAGGCTGGGAATTAACTGATGCTAGAGGCGACCTTGATGTAAGCCGTGACAGTTGGCAGGGCAAGCTTCGAAAAGGCACCAGCACGCTTACTTGCACATGGAGTAAGGATGACCAAGGCGAGATAGTGGGCTTAACCCGCATTGTTGAGGGCATAGCGAAAGACTACAACTTAAAAGTGCAATCTACGCCTAGTCGATAACCTAAGTCGTTAACCCATGCCGATAAGCTGAGCTTTAGGCTTTCAACACATAAAAAATGACGTAGACAAGCATGAGGGAAACAAAGCTTATCTACGTCATCTATGCTAGCTTTTTACTACAAAGCTTTTAACTATAAAGCCTAGAAACGATAAGACGCCGATACTCTAAAGCGGCGCGGTGCACCTGGCTCAACCCATACATCGGCAAAAGAGTTGGTGTAGTGCTCTTTATCGAAAAGATTGTCTACATCTGCACGTACCACTAAGTTTTCAACCGGTTCAATTTGCGCAAACGCGCGCACGGTAGTGTAGCTAGGCAAATAGAAGTCTGTTGCTGTTTGGCCTAAACGCTCATCTACGTACAACAAACCAGTGCCTAAGCGCACCGGCATATCTGAAACCGTAAGGCTTTTGCCTACTTGAACGCTTAGTTGATTTTCAGGCACGTTAATTAGCGGGTCGCCCGCTTCAATAGCCGCCACAAAGTTAGCGTCAGCCGCATCGTTGGTACTTTCTGCATCGATATAAGCGTAAGACACCCACAACGCAATACCATTGCTGAACTCAGCGTTAATATCTAATTCAACACCACGACTGCGTGCTTCGCCGCCAGGGGTTAGGAAGAAACCGTCAGACGCTTCATCGCTGCTATCGAACACCAAAATATTGCTTTGATCGATATTAAAGATAGACAGGGTGATATCGCCGCGAACATTGTTAAAGAACGACGTTAGGTCGGTTTTAACACCCACTTCGGTAGACTCTGATTGATTTGGTTCAAACGGATTTCCAGCATAATCAGAACCCGTAAGTTGACGAAAGCCTTCACCGTAGGTGGCGTAAAAACTAATGCTGTCATCAAGTAAATACACCGCACCTAACTGAGGTGAAAATTGAGTATCATCTTGTGATGTAGTGGTTACCGGATCGCTTAAGCGGTTTTGAATTTCTTGTTCGAATTTGTCAATTCGACCACCAAAGCGCACTTGAAACTTATCGGTAATGTTCACTTGGTCTTGAATGTACATTCCCCACGCTTCTTGGGTTTCTAGGCGGTCTAGGTTGTCTGACAATTCAACATCAGCCACAGGCGAGTAATCTGGGTTAAGAATATCTACCACAAGATATTGGCTTAAATCCAAATCGTTGATGTCTGTGTCACTGGAAAAATAAGGCGGGCGGTAGCGCAAGATAACTTGGTCGTTTTCAAACTTATCGTAATCACCACCAATAATAACGCGATGCCTAATTGAACCCGTATCGAATTCACCAGCAATTTCACCGCGCAGCACTACGTAATCGGTTTCAAAATCGCGGTAGCGCTGAAAGCGAGATAGCAAGGTTTGATCTGGGTCGATAAACAAGGTTTGGCGGCCTTCAAAGTTGGTTTCTAGTGCATTACCTTCAAAGGTAGTATCACGTAAGCCTGCGCCAATAAGTAGGTTCCAGTCATCGTTGAGTTCGTGAGAAATCTCAAGCTGGTGACCGACCACGTCGGTAGTAATTCTATCGCCAGATGGGTCGCCCACGAAGGTTTCAATAGGCTGAATTCCTAACTTACCATCCACCGCAATAACACCACGGTCGAAAGGAATTTTTTGTTTGGTATACTCAAGTTCGTAGGTAATACGGGTATCTTCAGAAAATTCCCAGGTAACAGAAGGGTAAAAGCCTAACTTTTCGGTTTCTACCGTATCTCTGAAGCTCTCAGCGTCTTCGTAAAAGCCCACTAGGCGAACGCCAATGTCTTCTTTTGCGCCCGCTACCGTTTGCACGTCAGCTTCAACACGTACTTGTTCCCAACTACCATAAGTGGCTTTTACTTCGCCACCTGTGAAAAATTGTGGGCGCTTAGTGACTAAGTTTACCGCACCGCCAGGTTCACCGCGGCCAAATAAAGCCGCTTTAGGGCCTTTTAATACTTCCACATGGTCGATACCCGCTAAATCACGAGGGCCACCAAAGCCACGGCCAGCATTAAACCCATTTACCAAGAAACCACTTGGTAGGTTTTCATCACCAGAAAAACCACGAATGGCAAAACTATTCCACAACCCACCAAAGTTATTCTGCCTGGCTACCGAAGCTGAAAGATCTAATGCATCATTTAAGTTAATAGCACCTGCATCACCAATTAGGCCTAAGTCGATATCTTGTGCGGCGGCAGGCACTTCTTTGTATTCAAATGCACCTTGATAAGCGCGGTGCATGCCGTGTACCGTAATTTTCTCGACCTTTGCTTCTTCGTTTTTTTGAGACGAGCTTTGGTCATTTGTTTGAGCAAAAGCAGGGGCATTGAAAAATGCGGCAATACTGATGGCGAGTGTAGATTTCACCCAGTTATTTTTCATTGGTGTTTTCCTGTGTGTTCATTTTTTGTTGTAGTAAATGTTGTAGTAAATTGTGAAGTTGTAGTGAATTGTGGAAGCTGCTTAAGGCTGGCTTCTGTAAACTCAGGCGCAGCAAAAAGTTGTTGGTAATAAAACTCGCGCAACGATGCGTGAAACGCGCGCACCTTATTTTCATAATCAATCATAGATTGCACGTTGGTGCTAGCGGTGTTCGACAACAAACGCTGGGTTAGCAACGAAGGCGATAACAAAGACACATAACCTGCCAGTTGGTTTTTTCTAAGGGTGGCTTGTTGATAAGCGTTAGAAAGTTCGCTTGCCCGTTCATCGCCAACTTGTTGAAAAGCGTAATACCATTTCCAGTTAAACGAACCATCACGTTCAGGATGGTACGCCGTGTAATTAGCCCATTGTGGGTGAGTTTCAATAAACTTTTCCCACGTGGCTTCTACCGGCTTATCCCACGCACCGTTTACGGCTTCACGTTGTGTAAGCACAATGTCGCCACCTTCCGGTGTATCGACAATCGCATTAATAACGGTATGACCGGTAACCGGCACTATTACGGTGGTAATAAGCCATACACCCAACATTAACGAGGCAAGGTGGGTGGCACTGTACTTAGCAAAACGTTGCGCCGCGCCAATGGCCAATACAGTGGCAGACCACACGCTTATAGTACCCAGTACAATAACGCAGGCTAACAAGATAGAACTTGCCGATGCGCCATTTACAATGGCAAAGGCAATAAAAGGAATAAGTGTGACTAAGGCTAACGGCACCAGCGTAACTAGCGTACGAGAGGTCCATACCGCATGGCTATTGCGCGCCGTTACATTAAGTAAGTCGAAACGTCTGGCTTCACGCTCTTTTGCTTTTAAGTCGTACAGCAACAAGATAATAAATAGCGGTAGTAACACGCTTACCACAAAGGCAAAATCGAAACGCCCTAAAAACGCTAGTTCTGGGTTGTCGGTGTCGCTTTCGTATATTTGCCCTTCAAGGGCTAACATACGTATACGATGCTTCCACGGAAACACATCACGCTCACCCACAACAGCAAAGGCGAGGGGCGAAGGTGGCGCATAGGTTAGGTGAAAGGCGTAATACGCCACCATGCCATAGCTATTTTGATGGGAAAGCACCGCTTCACGCTCTACAGTGTCTTTTTCTAATAAACGTTCAATAGTAGCTTGTTGCGCCTGCATTTCAGCATGACCCGACCACAAGGCTACCGTGCTTAATAGAAATACCACCAACAAGGTTAATTTAAATTGACGGTGTGCAAACACAAACCCCGCTTCGCGCTTAATATCGTTAAACCGCATCATGGGTTTAGCCTCCTTACTGCAAGATTAAGAAGTAGTACAGCAACACCCACCCAAAGAAAAAGTTGTAAACAGTACATGGCAGCACTGCCTAAGCGCGCCAAGGGGGCTTCGGGCTGGAAACTAAACTCAGACAATACTGCCCAGTTACTGGCCTGTACTACCGCTTTGTCTGCGGCTTCTTCGCTAGCATTGCGGTTCATATCCAGTTTGTAATCAAGCTTTTCTACGTGCACTTTGTTTAAGCCTTGTACAAACTGCATACGTAGGATTTCGGCTTCACGCAAAAAACGGTGGTGAGTTTCAATACTGGTGCCCGCAAGCAGGGTAGAGAATGAACGCAGTGCCACGGTAGGGGAAAGCCAGCCAAACTGCCTTGCAATACGGGCTTGGGCTAGTTCTTCTTGCATGCGGCTTTCTGCAAATTCATTAATGACTACCGCTTGGCGCTGCTCTGAATATTGCGCCACTATGCCTCGAAAGTTCACAGGAAGGTCGTCTACCGAATCGACATTGTATTTCTCGAGAAGGTCTTGTTTAAGCTTAACAAAAGCCGGATCGTTAACATCGTGACCATCACCTAAGCTTCGAAGCTTTTCTTCTACTTTAAAGTCGGCTTCTAACTTGCCAATAGAGGGCTCTATACTGGTCGCCACACTGCTGCCCATTCTAGGTAGCAATATGCAAGCGCTCATCCATATAACGATAAGCACGGTAAAGCTGGCACTGCTTTTTTCAAATAACGTAGAGCAGGCGGTAACCACCACAGCCCACAACATGAAGTAAAGCATGTAACCTACACAGAAAAGCGTTACCACTAAGGCGCTTTCATTGGAAAAGGCGACATACACGCAAGCTAATAACAAGGGCAGTAAAAAAATACTGCTAGCCAGCAGTAAGGCCACCAGTTTTCCAAGCACCAACTGCCAACGGCTAGCGCCTTGGGTAAGTAATAAAGTGAGTGTGCCTGCTTCACGTTCCCGTGAAACACTGCCGTAGCCAATTAAAATAATAAACAATGGTGCTAACACTAACGCCAAAAAGCTTGGCGTTAAGCTACTAAAACGGGTTAGCCCTGCAGACTGACGCTGCTCGGCAAACATGGCACTGTTTTGCCTGTGGCCTTCCAAGAAAATAGCGTTACCTGTGTACGTGTCTACACCCGGTTCTATTACACTAAGCGGGGTAGGCGTACGAAACACATAATGCCCGTAATGCACCATGCGGTGCGGATGTTTGTCGGGCTGTGATAAAAAGCGTTCTTCTGCTTCATGTTGAAGGTGTTCTCTGGCGTGCGCTGCCTCTTCAATATGAAAGCTATTTACCACAAGTGCAGCTAGGGTGAGTACACTGCCCAAAATTAACACCGTGGTAGCAACTTTGGTTCGCAGCCAATAACGCCACTGTTCAGCGCAAATGGTTTTTATTGTTTGATCAATCATTACTTGCGCCCTGCAAAGGCTGCGTGAACGGCTTCGGTATCGATAGGCGTATCGCCCGAGCGTTCAAACGACCCCGTAAGCTTGCCGTTACTTAGTAACACAATACGGTGCGCAACCTGGCAAGCCCCATATACATCGTGGGTTACCATAAATATGGTGGCACCATTGTTTGCCAACTCAGACACTAGCGAGTTAAATTCATCAATAGCAGCAGGGTCGAGGCCAGAGGTAGGTTCATCTAAAAACAGCACTGGGGCATTACGAAGAATGGCTAATGCAATGGCGGTTTTCTGCCTCATTCCTTTTGAGTAATTCGATAAGGTGTTGTGCCAGGCATTTTCTTGAAGGGCTACTTTTTTAAGGGCTTCATGAATAGCATCGTCCGATTTTTCGACACCCGCAACCGACAAAAAGTAGCGAATATTTTCATACCCTGAAAGGTGACCATAAAGGGTGACCGACTCCGGCAAATAAGCCACCGACTTTTGCACTTCGTTGGTATTGTCTGCTACCGACATGCCCATAACAGACGCTGTGCCAGCGCTAGGTTTCATTAACCCTAAAAAGGTTTTAAGGGTTGTGGATTTACCCGCACCGTTTCCACCAAGAAGGGCAAACACTTCACCTTTGCCTACTTCAAAATTAAGGTTATCAAGAATAGTACGTTGGCCTATACGTACCGATAATTCACTAGCACTAATTACAGATTTTGATGTCATTGATTTACGGTATAAAGTCGAAAGTTGGTGATATGTTATATTGTAACAATTGTGATGTGAAATACTTTTTGCTTTTTTCGTTTATATAGCTACTAAGCGGTTGGGAAATGACTAATTCTTGGTGCTTAGATGGCTAATAAGTGGTGCGTAGGTGGGTAGTAAGTAAAGAGTCGATGGCTAATAAGTAAAGAGTAGAGGCTAGTAAATAGCCATTCTTATAGCGCTGTATCATTGAACAAAATAGGCATTTAATAGACGTGAACATGACTTACTATTATCTTGTTGTTATTCAGCGTTTAAGAGTATGTTGTAGTGTATATTTTGTATGGTTCTGAAGTGTCTTTGTATACGGGTAAAATTCGCGCTTACCTTAACTATAAGCAACTGCCTTTTACCGAGGTGCTGTCTACCGTGTCGGATTACAAAAAAATTATTCGCCCGAAAACCGGTGTAACTTTTATTCCGGTGGTAAAAACACCTTCAGACGAATACTTACAAGATACCGCCCGCATTATTGATTATTTTGAAGCGCAGGCTCGGGCTAATACACAGGCAGATACCAACACCAATAATCTATCAGTAGTGCCCACCACACCGGCACAGCACCTTGCAAGCGAACTGTTCGCCCTATGGGGAGACGAATGGCTGGTTATTCCCGCTATGCACTACCGCTGGAACAAAGATAACTTTCCTTTTATATACGAAGAGTTTGGGCAAGTAGTTACCCCTAAAGCCCCCAAATTTGTTAAAGCGTATTTTGGAAAGAAAATAGCCAAAAAGTTTCAAGGGTTTGTGCCACTGTTAGGCATTACCGAGAAAAGCATTCCCTATATTGAAGATTGGTACGAAAATACCGTTCTGCATTACTTAAACGAACATTTTGCTACTCATAAATATTTGCTGGGCGATAAACCCTGCACTGGCGACTTTGGTTTACTAGGCCCATTGTATGCTCATTTATACCGCGACCCTGCACCAAAACAATTGATGGATAAGCTAGCACCCAATGTAGCCGCCTGGGTTAAGCGAATGAATAACTCAAGCGCTGAAAAGCATACAAGTGCTGCTGCCAGTAACGACATAAATACCCCTGACTTTTTAGAAAACGACGAAGTACCTGCAACCTTATTGCCGCTATTAAAGGATATGTTTGCTCAGCAATGGCCGGTGTTGAAAAACACTTCAGAAGCGTTAGCTGATTGGCGAGTTCAAAACGCGGGTAATGAAAATACTTCACGCTTTATCCCAAGAACAATAGGGCAGCACACGTTTAAAATAGGGCGGAGCGAAACTGAAAATGTAGAAGAGCAACGTTTTGTATTCAGCTTTCATCAATACAAATTGCAACGTGTATTAGATGTGTTTAATAGCATTGAACAGCCGAGCTTAGAATTGATGAGTTTGTTGGATGAAGTAGGGGGATTGGGTAACATGCGGTTGGAGTTGAAAGATCGGGTTGTTTTTGAAGTTAATAGGTTGGTGTTTGAGTGAGTTGGTTGGGGATGTTGGCGGGGTGTGTTTTTATATAGTTTACTGCTGTTTTGGAGCAGTTGAAAAGAAAAAGGAATTATTCCGGAATGTTGGAGTGACTTTGAAAGGTTAAAGTGTAATAGATTGATAATAGGGTGTTTTCGTGCGAAAGTTTGTTAATTAGGAACGTGATGTACGGAAACTTTCCATCTTGTATAAAGGAAGCTTTTCGTATAATAAGCTGTTAGAGCTCTAGGTTAAATATGAGAATTCCCACGGATTTAGAAATATTAAATACGATATACCGTATGTATCATTCTGATTTTGTTGCTTTTGAAAGAGGTGATGAGACGCGGGCTTCGAAAATTTATGTTCCGGTCGACTGCAAGAAAATTGCTGGAGAGCTTAAAGTTGATTCTGACATTGTCTTTGGTCGCTTGTACTACCACTTAGAGAAACAGTATGGCTACAAACAAAATGATGGGAGTAATGTTCATTTCTTTGCTCTCAAGGTTAGAAATGACCCGAAGTGCGTAAATTTTCCACTTATGACCTCCGTTCTGGCAGGCTTGCGCCAAGAGAGAAAGAGGTTTTGGATAGGAACTGCAATCGCTGTTCTTGCTCTAATTATTTCAACAGTCTCATTGACCGTTTCAGTTATGCAGTCGGGAAGCTCTAACAAGTCAATGCAACCGACCGCTGAAGCGGCGGCTAATTGAGGCGTTATACATTTGTCGAGCTTTGAGTGTAAATTAAATAAGGATGTAAATTGACTTCAGTCATAATAAATAAACTTAGTGAATATATGGCTTTCATTGAGGAGTTACCGACAGAGTTCACATTGTCGCGTGGACAGGGAGGTGACTACCCCCTGCTACCAAGTGCGTTAAGAAAAGATGCTTCAGGTAATCGAAAGTATCCCAAAAGAGCAATTAGGAATTTCTTAGATGAATTCAAATTGAATTCTTATCAATATATGGCAAACCCATCAGATATTGAAAATGATGTAGAGTGGATGTTATATGCGCAACATTATGGAATCCCTACGCGGTTAATGGATTTTACTACTTCTCATATAGTGTCCCTTTTATTTGCAGTAGAGAAGTCTTTTCAAAATGAAAATGATGTTGACGCAGTTGTTTATTTTTTAAATCCAACAAAGTTGAATTTATTAAATGTCCAACAGGAAAAAATATTAAATATCTCTGGTATCCCCGGCATACCTAGTGAGATACATGATGGCCCAATAGTGATTCAAGGAAGAAAAATAAACCAAAGAGTTAATGCTCAAAAAGGTTTATTTGTGCTTTTTCAAAATGATGATAAACCTCTTGAGTCTATTAATAACGATGAAATTTTACGAAAATTAATTATAACGGGATCAGAAGCAAAAAATATTTTATCGAGTTTATATTCTTTGGGTATTAGTTTTTCTCATATTTATCCGGAGCTACCATCAGTAGCTAAAGATATTGTGATGCAACAGGATATTTGGGATTATATTAGGGAGAAAAACTAATGAAGAAACAATTTAAAATAAACCCAAAAGATGAAAACCAATCTTGGCAAAAAATATTCAACAGTATAAAGCTAGGATTTGAACTACAAGAAATAAAAGATGATGTCTTAACTAATGATCAACTTGTAGATTTCAATGATGCAATTATTATTGCACCGGATTATCAACGAGAGTATAGGTCATCAATACCAGATGAAAGTTCGTTGATAGAATCGGCTTTACTAGAAATACCTATCCCTCCTATTTTTCTCGCCAGTCACAAACTCAAAGGGGTTCAAGTATTAAATGTTGTCGACGGTCAACATCGACTTAGAGCCTTTTATCGCTTTTTAACCGGAGAGTATAAGCTAACAGATTTGAGTATTATCAGTGAATTTGAAGGTTTAGATGTAAATACAATGCCAATAGACGATAAAATTGAACTCCTTAGTCGAAGAGTTGCGACTATCACATTCAGAGATTTTCCAGGTAAGAAATTCGAGTTGGAGATTTTTAATAGATATAATAAGGGCACAAAACCACTAACACAGCAAGAAATCAGACATGCTGTTTTTGATTCATCGGTCAATAATTTGGTGAATATGTTCTGTACTGACTTATATAAAAATCCGCAAAGCTCACTTGCTAAGGCATACGCAATATCAAAAGACCGATATCAGAAAAAAGCTTGCCACGAGAATATATTTGTTAATCTAAGCATACTAGAAAATGGTGTTATACAGACTTTCATAAATGAAAATGATAATGAAACAATTATCAGTAAATCACCTCAGTATGCCGAGGTTTATATGAAGCAGAAATCAGAAAGTGATCTTGAAGAAGTTGATCTAGTTGGGCTAGAGAAAACAAAAGAGTTATTTAATGGTTTTAATAAATTCATAGAAGCATTAACAGTAGTTACGGAACAACCTTTTTCTAAAGAAATTTATGGAGTTTCATCAAAAAGAGGAAACAAGTACCAAGTTTCAGTTGCTATGATCTTAGCTGGTATTTTCAAAAAATTACAAGAGGATGACTTCACTCACCTTGATTTAACTAATGAAGATGATATCAAACGAATTGCTAGTGAGATCAATACACTTCTTAATAAATCGCACTTAGAAGATCCTGAGTATAGAGCGTCAACTACTAACCCATTTGAAGTACAGAAAATTGTTGATAGGTTTCAGGCTCAAAATGTATAACAAGTTCCTTAACTACGACAATGTTTCGTTGTCATAGTTTTGGCAAACAATGCAAAAAACCACGCTAATACATTGCCTTTTAGGTGGGCGATGTGTATAGGACTACACTAAACAAGACAGGCATATTTGTGTACAAAGGTGTACATTTTGTGCCTGTCTGACTCTACAGTATTCAATAATTTATAAGGAGTTTAAATTGCATCCAGACCAAGATCCCATGACAGGTTTCAAAACATTAGAACTTGCTTTTTCTCAGGGCTTCAGAATGAAAAGAGTTTCGTTCACGGATGATATCTATTTTGTAAAAGACAATGGCCTTTACAATAAGCGGTATACGTATGCGAGATTAAATAAATTAAAAGTACAACAAATAGTTGTGTTAGATGAAAACCAACCTATTGATGGGATTCCGTGTTTTTGATTATTTTATGGAACACTTGAAGCTTTAAGAGGCAAAGGTAATACGGTCTTATTTATCGAACAAATTCTAGAGCAGTTCAAAAAAGACTTACCTAGAAGCTATAAAGAGTTTTATATTGAATCACTTATTGAGGCTGACAATGAGGCTTCATTAGCTATTGCATCGAAATTGTTTGGGGAGCACAGTCATGAAGGCGTTGATGAAAATTCTGGTGTACCAACAAAAATATGGCAATTTAAAGTTGCTAAGTAATTCTTAAGTGTATTTATTCCTTCACCAACGTAAAGTGGTAATCAGTTTTGCGAGATTCGTTATTTAGTTGCAAAGCTATCCCAGCAATCGCATTGCACTTTGTCGCCCTTGAACCCGTTGCTGACGTTGATTATGTGCGTATTGCTCAAGGTGAATCACCTTGCCAGCGGCCTGCTTAACGCAGGTTTTAAACTGCGTGGTTAAGATTTGCCATTCAGATTAAAGAAAGTGTACTAAGGGACAGTTTTACCGGTTTCGAATTATGCCTGTCTTTTTAAATTTAAAGAAACTAACAAGCGTCCGTAATGCTACTCGCTTGTTCTGGCTTCGGATTACTACACACTATGTAGGCTAATAGCCCACCATAAATATTCACAAGTGCGTGCACTGCAATCGCAATCCATATTGTTTCTGTAAGCCATGAAATTACACCTAATATTATGCCCATAACGCCCGTTCTTAGCACATGAACGCTCCCTTGATACGCATGTGCTAAACCAAAAAGTAAGCTCGAAACTAGAAGAGCAGGCCAAAAACCAAGGAAAGGTGTCATCAAAAACCATAGAAACCCGCGAAACAGAAGTTCTTCACAAATGCCAGCTGATAACGACACGCCACACGTAAAATACATTAATTCTTTTGGGCTTCGCGGCATCAGCCACGCTACGTGTTCCAATTGTGCTTCAAGTGTTGGGTGTGTCTCTTTTGCGTTTTTCGTCATTATTAAATTAAGCGCAAAATAGCCTGTCATCGCTAACACGGCCAATGCACCTAACCAGTTATTAGTGCTGCCTACCCACACAAGTGAAATTTCAACAGTACTTATCTGCTCACTATACAAGCCAATAACTAGATATAAAGTGGGCAACCATAGCAAAACCATTGTTGAAGCGTAGGCTTCTAATTTTGATTGTTCGCCCGATACAACGGCCAGTTCAGTTTTATTGCCTTCCCACAAGCAATATAGCGGTATGGCAAGGATGATAACCAACATTGAGTAGGACCAGATGCTTACATTCATAAATAGTTTCTTAAGTGACTTCGTAATGCTTACAGCATATTCAACTGGCTTTGTTAAAAAAATAAATTAATATTAAATAATAGATAAACTAAAAGTTTAAGCATGAGTAATGCTATGCAATTAAGAGAATTACGAACGTTTGAGTTAGTGGCTCTAGAAGGGAATATGACTAAAGCCGCAGCGTTAATGTCGAAGAGCGTAATGGCGGTTAGCAAGCAAATTAGTAATTTAGAACACAGTGTGGGTCAGGCTCTTTTTATTCGTACACGCAGGGAGCTCAAGCTTACTGAGTATGGGAGAGAGTTTCTTAAGCGATGTACTGCACTGAATAATCAACACCGAGAACTGCAGCGGTGGGTTCAATCGACAGAGTACGAGGTGTCGGGTGAAATTCGAATTTTAACGCAAGCTAACGAAGTAATTACAGAGACTTTTACACCATGGATAGGGGAGTTTCTTAAACAATACCCACTTTTGAACGTTGTACTGGATGTGAAGGAGTCTCTCGTCGACATTGCACATGACGAATATGACATTTATTGGGGGGTTGGCTCGTACTTAGGTGACCGCTTTAACGGATTGAAGCAACGTTCTTTATATAATGAGCGCTATGGCATTTTTGCTTCGCCCGAGTACCTTAAAAGAAAAGGCACTCCCAAAGTACCTGATGACTTAGAAACACATGATGTTGTTGGTTATTTGTATAACCAGCCAAGTAATGTATTGGTATTACAGTCTCAAACAGGTGAGGTAATTCATAAGATTCTTAACTCACGGGTAAAAGCCGTTGCGGGCATGGTTGAGTGTGCTCAGTCTGGATTAGGATTAATAAATGCTTTACCTAAGGCTAAACAGATTGAGGAGGCCGTAGAAGATGGTTCATTGGTACCAGTGATGGAAGAGTACTGGTGGGATAGAGCTGAGGCGTTTATTTACTATCATCAAACTGTCACGGTAGAACCAAAAGTGCGCGCGTTTATCGATTTCTATCTTGATAAACGGCCGCACTGGGCTTAGTCACGAATAGAGACTAAACAAGACAGGCATCTTTGTGTACAAACGTATACATATTGTGCCTGTCTTACTCTCTAGGCTGTTTATTTATACAGTTAGTCGAGTTTTTTGAATGATTAAAAATAAAAAGGAATTATTCCGGAATGTGGGGACACTTTTTAAAGGTTAGATTGTAGTTGATTGATAATAGAATGTTTTCGTGCGAAAGTTTGTGAATTAGGTACATGATGTACGGAAAGACTCCATCTTGTATAAAGGATTTTTTCCATATAAAAAGCTGTTATACGGGGAAGAAGTTGTTGGTGAATATCGAAGTTAATTTGGTCAGCTCATTTACAGTAAATGGCAAAGGCGGAAACCCTGCAGGTGTTGTCTTGAATTCAGACAAACTATCGGATGCTCAAAAATTGAAAATTTCACAAGCTGTAGGGTATTCAGAAACGGCTTTTGTTTCCAGTGATGACGAAGCTGATTATGAAGTTTCTTTCTTTACGACAACAGGTGAAGTTGACTTTTGTGGACACGCTACATTAGCAACTTTTTCTACTTTGTACCAAAAGGGCATTCTAACAGCAGGTTCTTATGTTCAACGTACGAAAGCTGGAATATTACCAGTAACCATCGAACCAAGTGGTAAGGTAATCATGGAGCAGCAATTACCTCAAAAATTAGATTGTTTTTCATATCAAGAAATTTCAAATGTTATTGGCATTAAAAGTAGCATACTAGAAAGCACTAAGTTACCTATTGAAGTTATTTCAACAGGTCTACCTGATGTGATTATTCCGGTTCCTAATGGATATTTAGATATAATAAAACCAGATGACGAACTTATCGCTAACTTTTGTGAAAAGCATAAAGTTGTTGGTTTTCATGTTTTTGAACTTTGTGGTTCTGAAAGTAAACTTACAGCAAGCTGTCGTAATTTTGCTCCCTTTTTTGGTATCTCAGAAGAATCAGCTACGGGTAGCTCTAGTGGTGCTTTAGCATGCTATCTTGTAGAGCATTTAGCCTTGGGAAGTAACTATGTTTTTGAGCAAGGTAGAGTAATGGATTGTACTTCAATAATTACAGCATCTGTTAAATCGGATAACTCTACTGTAATCAGTGTAAAGGTTGGTGGCTTCGCAAGTAATATTGGTACGGCGGTAATCCCCGTATAACAAGGGTTTTCAAGACGGACAAATTACAGTTGGCTTTTTGTTCGTGCCTCACTTATTTTGGCCAACTGCAATTTGCCGCTTAAAACGGCGTTAAATTTCACCATGATTGAAGAACTTGCCAAATTCTGGAGTAGCGAATTCGATAATTTCGCTCCTGAAGCTCATAACTTAAAACATGAGTATAAAAGCCGATGGGTACGCTTTCATTCGTTGCCAGAGTCGAAGCGATATCCAGAAAATGAAGATGAGTATTTAGAGGTCTTGCATAGGCACAATATCGTTCTTCAAGAGTTGTGCGGTAATGGAAGTAAGGTTTTCGTTGTATTACCAGAGTACTCTGAGGAAAGAGTACCCTCGCAACCAGAGCCAGAACTCTTAAAGCTATTTTCAGCCAGTGAACCTTGGTGCACACTGGAGCAACACGAAGATGATGACGATTACGAATCCTATTGGCATCTTCATGTGTCAGAGGTCGAGTACACAGGCAGTGAGCTGAATAGCCTTTTTCGTATGGTGGCCAACGATGAGGTGGGTAATATTATGATTATCTGCCCCAGCAAAGGCATCGTTTTTCACCCCTATGATGGTGGCGCGGACATCGTGTTGGCATCAGCAGAGGAAGGAGATCAACTAAAGGAGCAGCACCGTGAATGGTTATCGTCGCATCCTGAGGGTTTCTAAATTTAACAAGCGCATGTTGTCGGACTGGTTTTCCGCTGCGCTCCAAACCAGCCGCAAATGCGGGCTTAAGTTACCAAGGAAGATATGCGCAAATTTCTAGCTCTGGATAAACAATCGCAATTTAATCTTCGGAAAAAGTTTCCTGACTTGGATAAGTTAGTTGCTGTGGAACAAACTGATGCATATACCTATATGGCAATTTCAGTTTTCGATCGATGGCTGGGAGAAGAAGATTCAATCAAATACTTATCTGACGTTTCTGTCAAGGAACAAAATAGCCGAGATTCAAAGTTCGTTAAATTTGCTAAAAAGTTGATCGACAATACCGAAGTTCTAAATTTCACATTCAAAGGTCGGTGGATTTCAGCAACACCACAATTTCGTAAATTCACTTCAAACACAGCTAAAGAAAAATACTTGATGTGTGCTCAACATAATGTGGATAGTAGTCACTTTTATAAAGTTGTGTTGCCTGAATTAGAAGCCGTGTATTTCGAAAGTTGGGACGACACAAATGTTTTCTATTTGCGTAATCCAGAACATGCTGTTCAAATTGCAAAGTGGGCTAATGAATGTGGCTTGTATCGTCTCAATAGGTAACTTAACAAGTCAATCAAAAGGACGCAAAAACGCTTGGCTTGCGCTCCTTCGTCGCTAATTTTAGCCAAGCATTTCTGCGCCTATTATTGAGGCGTTATATTCTAAAAAGGAAAAGTTCAGTTGGACTCTTTTTTTGCTATTGCAGTTTTTCTCTTTGGCTTCGTCTTCATAGCCGCTGCAATTTTATTTGCTTATCTAGCTTATAATGACCGACTAAGAGGAGTTGACTGGTTGAAACCTGCTGTACTCATAAGTTTTTGCTTATTCGTCGCTTACAACACTTTTTCAAGTGGCTATTATCGTATGATAAAAAGCGGCTTAATAGGATGAAAGCGAGCGAACATAATAAGCTGTTATATGGAACAAGGAAGTATGGTGCACAGAAAAAATATTATCGAAACGTTACAATTGATTGCCTCATCAGAAAATCAGTTTTCATACGAAAAAAATGTACCTATTGCTAATGTTCCAGCTGAGCTGTTTTGTATGTGGTTCGACGATTTTTATCATCCCAACTCTACTGAGTTTGTAAATGCATTTAATACTAATGAGCTAATCGATCTCTCATTGTTTAATGAATACTTCGATAAATTTGGTGAAAATGTACCAATGAATAATGGTGTATCAGGCTTGCAAAGTGATTCGAATTGGCTTGCTATCCAATCATATGCAGGTAAATTATTAGACAAGAATAAGTGGTAAGTACCATATAACAAGCCCATGAATTCGTTCGCAAGCTCACTGGGGCAAATACTCGTTGGCTTTACCTCGTACCTCGGTCATTATAGCCAAAAAATATTTGCCCCTTATGGGAGCGTTATCTTCCAATTGGCATATGCGCTCTTCTGCGATAATCTTAATTTATGCCGACAGTATTAAGATTAGGGCCTTATCGTTTCTTCTTTTATAGTGATGAAAACGATGAACCCGCACATATTCAGCGAGAGATGATTCTTGCTTAATTCTGGTTAAAGCCCGTTGCTTTAGCTAGCTCTACTCGTATTCCACCGAAAGAGTTAAGAAAACTCGAGCAATTGGTGGTAGAAAATAAAGAAACATTTTTGGAGGCTCGGAATGGCTATTTTAGCAGTTGAACATCACCCTCTTGCTCATTCAGTTAGTTTCGACTCAGACTCACTTATTATCAGCCTAATTGATGGACGCACTCTTTCCGTTCCTTTAGCTTGGTTCCCATCTCTTTCATCTGCGACTGCAGATCAACTTAAAGATTGGGAAATACTAGGTGATGGCGAAGGTATTCATTGGCCTCAACTGGACGAAGACTTAAGTGTTAATGGTCTACTTTTGGGCAACTATGGAAAGAAGATAACAAATCAATAAACACACTCACTACGTTCGCTGGGACGCATACAAGGATGGTTCAGGTGAAGTTAAACTTTCAATACGCACATAACTCGCATGAAGAGTCAGAAGATAAACCTATTAAATTAGCAGAAGAAGCTTTAATAGAATTTGATGATTTTGATTGGGTTGGACAAGCTAAAGAAGCCAATAAATTACAAAAATGTGCACCTACACTGTCATTAATTATTACTGAAGGCAAAGAATACATTTGGGTTTCACCTTTCGAGAATAATAATAGATTAACATTTGTTTCTGAATGCTACTTTCCTTGCGTTGTACCTTCTTGGTTTGGCTTATCTAAAAAGCAGGGAACCATTAATTTGTCCTCCCAATCTTTATCTCTTTCCGATGCGCGTCGAGTCATTGAACATTTCATTAAAAAAGAACATGATAATTTGCGTACAATGTATGCATAACAAGCTCATGAATTCGTTCGCAAGCTCACTGGGACGCCTTCTCGCTGGCTGGCGTCACTACGTTCCTAAGTTTAGCCAGCGTTCAGTCGCCCTTATGTGAGCGTTATGTCACAAGGAGTTTTTTTGAAGAACTTAATATTTTTAATATTGCTACTGCCTAGTTATGGATTTGCATCAAACTTAGACATAGATATAAACAAAGGATTTTTAGGAGCTAAATGGCTCTCTTCTCAAGAAGAGGTTGAAGCCGTGTTAGGCAAACCGAATGGATATTATCGAATAAATAAGAATAGAACGCTTTTGTTCTACGGAAAATCGGTAAGCTTACTCATTTCAAGAAATAGATTCCGAGAAGTTCATATCGGTGGCGATTTATCAGACGCGTTTTCAGAACTTCCGACAACATTTAACACAAAATATGATGTCAGTAACTTAACTATCAATGGTAAGCCATTTTTCAGGGAGCGATTTGAAAAAGTCGAGGAAGCGCTGAAAATTGAATTGGGAGTTCCATCCTACAGCGTCTCTGCCGGCACGGACGAAGTATTTGTTGATTTGAGCTTTTCTGGCGTAGGCGGTTATGGTTCAGAAAACGAGTTTGTTCTAAGGAAAATAAGCTTTGCCTACCAATTGTGACATAACTAAACGCTTAAGTCGCAGTCCGCTAGGGCGGCCTGCTGGGAAGCTAACACGCAGGACGGCTTCGCCATTATGCCCCACATGTCTGCGCCCCTTATTGAAAAGTTATGTGTTTCGAGATATCTATGAACTCTAAGAAATTTGTGTCTTTATTAAAGTCTGAATTAGACAACTCATTTGAGCTTTATGCTAATAAGGAATCTTATATTGGCAGTAAACTTGACTCATTAGATCTCTCTACTGAGAACAAAGACGAAGTGTTAGCACTCGTCAAAGATGCTGTAACAGAAAACTTATATGTTTTGCTCAGTGCACTTGAGGGGAGTAGTTCTCTTGCAGGTAATCAGCAAATCTATACTGTTTCAGACGAAAATAATTCTATTATTAGTGGTGAGTTAGATTCAGAGTTCTATATGCAAGTCATTGAAGCTAATATATAAAACATATAACAAGCCAATCAAGCGGGACTAAAAACAGTTTGCTCGGTTTCGCTTCGCTACATATGTTAGCAAACAATTTTTAGCCCCTTATTGGTGCGTTATGTGGCCTAGGTAAGCCCGAGGAATGTCCAAAACATGAAGACGGAAATCACACCCGAAAATTGGCCAGATCATTACTGGAATTACCTCGCTCAGCTAGAGGTCCATGCGATTGATAAAAATTACACTGCGTTAAAGCCATGGGATGAACTTGCCGAAAAATGTATGAATCTAGCGATAAAAGCACCATTTTTAAAAGGCGAGGAAACTGGTAGCAAATCTCTAAAGCTTGCTGCTGCCTTTCTTAAAAGAACAATGAGTGATTTTAGAGGTGCTTGGTTACTCGTTAATTGGGGTTACCCATATCAAGCAGCATGTGTCGCCGCTTCCCTCTATGAAAATGCACTAGTAGTGAATTGTATTAGCGGTAGAGATGATTTGGCTGAAAAAATACTTACGAATAAAAACGGTGACGTTCCTTGGCAACCTCAAAAGCTATCCAAAATGGCAGCGCAAAGAGATTTATTCGGTGAAATAAAAAACCATGCCCCGAACGACAGCAACTTTGAACAAGCATGGAAGCTTTGTTACCACAACTATAAACTTCTGTGCAAAATGAAACATCCTACCCTGCAACAAATAGATGACGAAACAAGTCATGCCATGAATGAAAAAGGTGAGTTTGTTGTTATTCCTCTGCCAGACACTAGAGACAGTGCAGTTGGGTTAAAACAAATGATAATGGTCGTGGGTATATCAAAATTATTTTCAGCAGCAAAATGCTTTGCGCAGTCTTCTAAATGTTCAGACGATGATGCATTTCATCAAGAATTCTATAACTTTGCTACTGAGGTATACTCAGACTTGAAAACACACATTAGTACAAGTGCTATTAAAAGCATTCCCATTAAAGCAACGGGGTTCAAGTTTTGAGCAAGCGGCCACATAACAAGTTTTCAAGTCGGACAAAAAACAGTTGGCTTCGTTCGTGCCTCACAAATTGTAGCCAACTATTTTTTAGCCGCTTAAAACGGCGTTATGACAGAAAGGATTCCGCCAAATGGTTCAAAATTTAGGTTTAATCTTTCTTTTATTCTTTGCCAGTTCTTCACTGGCTTTGGACAGTGAGGATATAAAGCAAGATAAATCTGTTAGTCTCGCAACGATTGCAGACAGCATCGCCATGCAATACCAGCAGATGGGCTGGTTTTCCGGCGCATTACTGATAACTAAAAATAATGAGGTGGAGTTTGCGTCATCTTATGGCTTTCAGAATGTCGAAGAAAAAATAAAGAACAGCATTCAAAGTCGCTTTAATCTTGGCTCAATCATGAAAGACTTTACCAAGGTCTTGATCTTGCAACAGGTTGAGGCTGGAAAATTAAAGTTAAGTGATAAACTAGTTAGCTTCGAGTTGGGGTTCAAACAACCTGATGCTGATAAAATCACGATTGAGCACCTACTAAATCATAGTGCAGGCTTTGCTGATATCTTTGTGGCTGAATATCGTCAGAATCAACTTGCATTTGATACTCTAAACAAGAAAATAAAGTTATTGATAAAAAGCCCCCTTTTATATACACCTGGGACTGATCGAAAATATTCAAATTATGGGTATGTGGTATTAGGAGTGATTCTTGAGAAAGTAACTGGAAAGCCTTTCGAAGAACTACTCAAAAACAATATCTTCAATCGGGTTGAGATGTCTTCAACGACCTTCAGGCCGGTCAATTCTCATGAATATCAGTCAGTCCGATATACATTCCAGTACAATGGCAATTTGAGGAAGGTCGGTATTATCGAACACCCTAGTCCCGATGGCGGCATTGAATCGACTGTTGTGGATGTGCAACGATTTTATCGAGCGTTATTCTATAGCAATAAGTTATTAAAGAACTCAGACGCGATTAATCGCCATTTATTTGCAATGGACGGCTCCCATTGGGGCGCATATGGAGGTGGTCAGGGCGTCAGTGCAGCCGCGGAAGTAGATTTGGACACTAGCTATGAAATAGTTGTTCTGGCAAACACTGATCACTTAGTTGCCGAACGCATTTCTGGTCGAATACACTCTTACATCAAAAATGGTGAGTATCAACCAATTAGACAATTGGAAAAAAACTTTGCCTTTAAGTACTACCAATCAAAAGGAAAACAACAATTCTATAAACACTTCAAACAGGTTTATAACGACAATGGTTACAGTCGATTCATCGGCAGAACAATTAATGAAGTAGGAATGGAACTACTTAAAACAAAATCATGGACCGAGGCATTTGATATGTTCGAATATTTAGTTTCATTGTTTCCCAATGCACCGCAGGCCTACGACAGTTTGGCATTCGCCTATTTATCGAAAGGAGATAGCGAGGCTGCGAAAAGTACTTTTAGCAAATCTTTAACTATTGATGGTAGTTTTAAAAGTGATTACGTGAGTGATAATTACGGTCATAACAATACGTTCAAGTAAGGACAGGCTATCGCCAGCCTCTTAGCTTTCCGTTGGTATGACTCCCCTTGTCAATAAAAACCGAGTGTCTCCCTGACATTTTTTCGGTCCATAATTAGCTGCTTTCTTGCTCTAAATAAATGAGCTAACGCACCGGATGAGGTAGTAATGTCGTCGGTTGTCATGCTGGTATTCGTGGATCAATAACCGTTAAGTTATTGCCGTCATAACGCCCTCGTAGGTTGTGCCACATTCCGCGGCCTGATCCGAATGCGTTAGCTCAAACTCGTTTGTCATGCAGGTACTCTGCTCAGTCTTAATTTTGGATTGACCGGCGTAAGCACGACCTCTCTCACAATAGCCCATATGTAGGCTGCCATTTCTCTGGCTATTGCGGTAATAATGAGATTGTAATGTTTACCTTTCTTGCTCATTCGCTGGTAGCGTTTGCACAGGCGAAGCTGTGCTTTCCACGCAATGTCGACGATGTCTTTGGGTAGCCCTTCTTGCCGGATTTGAATATTAGTCGACACATTCGCGGGATATCGATAGCTGTGCGCCCCCTCAATTAACAAGCGCCTAGCTCTGCCGTTACCAGACTTCGTAATAGCGCCCAAATGACGTTTTCCGCCTGAGGAATGCTCGCTTGGTCCCAAACCTAAATAAGCCATAAGCTTCCTAGGATGGTCGAAGCGGTGTAAATCACCAAGTTCCGCAACAACCCCAACCGCCACTAGCAGCCTCACACCACGCATGGCTTGGATCGCTTTAACGACAGGATAATACCGCCACTGGTGTACGTGATGTGTCAGTTCGTTATCTAACCTTTCCAATCGTCGTATGCGCTCTTCTATCGTTTGTAAGTACTCTTGCAGCACAATGTGCTGCGCGGGATGAGGTAATATCAACTCAGTCAGCCACCGCAGATGTTTCTTCGACCAATTAGCAGTGCCCTCATATCGAATATTATTTCTCAGTAGCAGCGCTTTGAGTTGGTATTTGGCTTCTTTTAGATCCTTCATGGCAAGCTCGCGAGCGCGGGATAAATCTCTTACTGCCTCATCTTCTGGCTCAGGCACATAAATAGGCGTGAGATCTTCCGACTTTAGCAGCTTCACCAGCTTCAATGCATCGCGCCTATCGGTCTTGATATGTTCACCAGGCTTTTTCGGAATAAGGGAGGGCGCAACGACGTAGCAACAATGTCCTAAACTTGCGATAAGTCGATAAATCCAATATCCACATGGCCCTGCTTCATACACCACGTGAATCGTTGCCCCGGGGTATTTCGATTCAAACTGACGAATGAGCTTTTTGACGCTGACTTTTGAAGAAGAAATTCGGCCATAGTGCACCGCACTTGCTCCACGCTGCTCTTCACAATAGGCAACCTCGTGAAACTCTTTATGCGTATCCAATCCGATAAAAATCATGCTATGTTTGTTCATGCTAGCCTCCAAATTGATTTAGTATTGAACAAACTAATTATGGCTTTGGCTGAAAAGTTAACCCACGAAAATGCGGAGGCTAGCATTTCACAGGGAGTCATTGTGTCTATGTGCAGGACTTACCCAAACTTAGTGGGTAAGACCAATCCCAAGGAAGGTAAGTGAATACTGAAATTAAAATACCTCAATTACCAGAATCAACTAATTCCGCAAATATCATTCGAATTTATGTTAATGAAGGTCAAGAAGTTGAGTACGATCAAGCGTTGTTTGATATCGAAACAGAAAAAGTAGTTCTAGAGGTAGTATCACCATCAGCGGGTGTCGTAGAGGGTTTCAATATATCTCAAGGGGAGCAGATTGTTTCAGAGCAAGTCGCAATGAACTTACGTGTAAAAGCAAATTCTGACACGCCTGCCGAATCAAAGAAAATTGAGTATATTGAAACTATAGTAGAGAAAAAAGTTAAGGAAGATTCAGATAGATTATTACTAGAAGAAACTATAGGTAATTCTTTATTTGATAAAAGAGGCCAAATCTGCGGATTATTTGGATTCGTAATAGGAATAATAATTGGTGTCATTGGCACAGTCGTTGTCCTCGGCTAATTCGGGTTATAACAAAAACATCAACGGAAAACTGCTCGCTGTAAAGCGCTCGTATTTTCTAGTTATATTAAGCGACTAAACAAGACAGGCATAATTGGAAAGGTAAAGCTGCTTTTGCGAGATTTGCTATTTAGATGCAACGCTATCCCAGCAATCGCATTGCACTTTGTCGACCTTCAACCCGTTGCTGATGTTGGTTGTGTGCGTATTGCTCAAGGTGAATCACTTTGCCAGCGGCCTGCTTAAAGCAGGTTTCAAACTGCGTGGTTAAAGTTAGCCATTCAGATTAAAGAAAGTGTACTAAGGGACAGTTTTGGTGGTTTCGAATTATGCCTGTCTGGTTAAGTTTCTTAGTTCTTCGAAAAAGGAGTTTAAAATTTGAAAACCTATTACCTGTTACTTTCAATTTTCTTTTGCTTTACCGCAGATGCCCAAACTCACAAAGTGAACGTTATTGTTCCTCAGTCATACGAAACTGAGACATCAAAAGAATACCCTGTTATTTACTTACTAGACGGCACCTCGAATCAGAATATGCTAAATGGCATGCTTCAAAGACTCCATTTATCAAAGGGGTCTTATGAGCATATTATTGTAAGTATCGATGTAGAGGATCGGCTGGATGATTTCGCACCAACCGTAAACATGGATCCACGAGGCCCTGTTGGAAAAGGAGGTGGCGGGGACCAATTTTTAGATTTCTTAGAAAAAGAGCTTATGCCGCGCATCAACAAAAAATATCGCACAAGAGAATTTAATTCCATCGCTGGCCACTCTGTTGCTGGACTGCTAGTTATCCATAGCTTTCATTCACGCCCAAAACTTTTTCAGTCTCATCTAGCCTTCAGTCCTGCTGTCTGGTGGGGAGCAAGAGAGACGGCTAAATCGGCTCAAAATTACGTGCTCTCAAACGGAGGCAGCGAAAATTACCTTTATATGAATATTGGAAGTGAAAACGGTGAAATGAAATCAGTGTATAACTCGTTTGCAGCTACACTAATGAAAAACCGTTCCATCGACTTAAAGTTAAAGCTAAACGAGTTTGACGATGTTTCTCACGATTTCACAATGGTTGCGGGCTTATACAATGCTTTATCAGGGTTATATCAATATCAGCGCGGTAAGGGCATACAACAATGACATTACATTGCTCGCAAGCTCAATGAGACATTGCTCTGTCCCTTCGTTCCAATTTTAGCCTACGTATTGCGACAATTTACCCTAGCGTATTTGCAGTGATGTACGCATAACAAACTGGTTACATAAGGAGTTACGAATGAATTCTAGTCATATCTTTTGGCCTGTATTGGCTCAGGTTTTTCTTACCCTAGTACTTTTTATCATTCTGGGAGCAAGAAAGGCCAAGGTAGTGAAAGCTGGCAAGGTTAATCGTCAGCAAGCGGCGTTAGATAATCGGGTATGGCCTGAAGAGGTCGTCAAGGTTTCCAACAACATTGCCAACCAATTTGAAGTCCCGATCCTTTTCTACGTTTTATGCGTTGTTCTCTACAGTATAAATGCCGCCGGTATTGTGGCCGTCGTTCTGGCTTATATGTTTGTTGTGAGTCGATACGCGCATGCCTGGGTCCACGTGGGGTCCAACTATGTGCCAATGCGGTTGCGGCTCTTCATGGTTGGTTGCGTGGTGTTACTTGCCATGCTTGGAGTTGCAGTTTGGAAATTGGCTGCATGACCGGTGTCTGCATAACAAAGCAATCAAATTTGTTTCGGCCTTCGGCGGGCGATTCCCCCGAATTAGTTGTTTCAAAATTCTTGAAACTGTAGAGTTTGTTTGGGGTAATGCAAGTTAAGAGTCTTTATCAACATTATGCGAAATTTATCTAAAATAAATTAATTAACAACACTCGTGTTGGGTTGTTGTCGTTTCCCACTCTAATGGTGAGTAGTGTAATAAAATTAAGGAAAATGATTGAAAAAATTAATTTACGGAATACTGCTGCTTATACTGGGAAGCCACAGTAATAGCTGGGCTATATCGAAGCTACCGACATTACAAGAATTGACGATTGATAGTAGTGTACTTGGTGAAAAGCGTGATTTAGTGGTTTACCTGCCGGCGGGGTATAAATTTAGTCAAAATCATTACCCCGTATTATACCTGACCGATGGTGACATTCAGGGATCACATACTGTTGGCACAATAGACTATCTAGCAAAGTTTGAGCAGATACCGCAAATGATTGTAGTGGGTATTGTAAACCCAGCTAAAACACGTATTAGAGATCTGACGATAACACCTTCAGATAAGCAAAGTCTTAATCAACTGGAAAACGCAGACAGATTTTTAGACTTTGTAGAGAAAGAAGTCATTCCTTATGTGAAACAGCAGTACCGCATTCTGGACTATCAAATTCTATCTGGAACTTCTCATGGCGGGCAGTTTGCTATCAATGCAATGGTAAAGCGGCCAGACTTATTTAATGGCATTATCGCCATCAGCCCATCTTTATACTGGAATAATCGGCAATTGCTTGGGTTAGCCGAGCAAGCTCTAAAAGACAAAAAGTTACAAGGACGTTTGTATATGTCGATAGCTAACGAAGAGCCAACCATGACAGATCCGTATCAACAGTTTATCGATCTACTTGTTAGTTATCCATCTGAGAAGCTGGTAGCCACATCTCAGACTTTTAGTGATGAAACGCATAATACAACCGTGCTCAAAGGGCAATATGCCGGATTAAAATACTTGTTTTCCGAATGGCCTATTCCAGAGGGTGAGCCTAAAACGTTGGCTGATTTACAGTCAAAATTTGCCAGTCGCTCAACACTTCTCAAAACACACTTAAAAATTCCAGAAGATAAAGTCAATGGTTACGCCCAGTGGTTGCAATACTTGAACCGTCATGATGATGTGTTGGAATTATTGGAGTGGAATCGAAAAAACTATCCTCATTCAGTAGATGCACATTCAGCCTTAATTAAGGCCTATATGGATTTTAAAATGACAGAAGAAGCCGAGTCAGCCCTTAAAAATGCATTGAAGTCAGTTAATGACCTTAGCCCAAAACAAAAATCACAGCTTAAAAGTTTGATTTTATAAGCATTCGTGGTGAGGCTACTCGATAGCATAACCTGACCCATGAATAAATTCTGCTGTGCAAAGCATCAAATGGCAAAATGACAAAATGGAGTGTACTAAATAATAGATATGTTTGATAAAAATCCAATTCACAGAATTGCTAGCGTATTGCCCCCAGCATTGGTGAGTGCGTTTGAAAAGCAAACATTTTATTCTACTGAAGAAGTGAAGCGTATTTTTGATAGTGAGCTCAAGACTAAACACAATGTAGAATATGCTTTTGCCATGTTTTGCTCGCAGGCTGAGTTCGAAAAATTGGGTTTAGCGTCAACTTATAATGATCTGCGCTTAGACGTATCTAAAACGTGTTTTGGAAATTGGCCTCGATTTAATTTCGAATCACTATTAGATTATTCTCGTCGCTCAACCATCGGTGGTGAAAGTGTTGTTATTGGGGGGGAAGGTGGTTGTGGGGATGGCGACTGCGGCGGAGGTGGCGAATAGTCTTTTTTATGAGCATGGGATAGTATTTGGCATGCGCTTTTAGAAAAACAAGCCAGTGTGATTAATAAGCAGCCGTGTTATTTATTCTGAACATTCGCTCAACGTTACTAACTATTATTTATCTCGTGGTGAGGTGGGGGGAACCTTCTTTCTTCCCAAGGATTCGAAATGAGTATCTTGCTTTTTTTAAGTACGGCTTTAGCTTTAACTTTAAGTCTCGTCAGAGAAATCGCTAAAAGAGGAGAAGATAGCTTAGCTGTCACGGTTTGGAAATTTTTTAGCTATTACACTACGCTCTCAAACGTTCTTGTCTTGTTATGGTCTGGAGTTATTACTTTTTCTTCCTCACAGGCAGTCAGTACCTTCGCGCTTAATGCCAATATCGCCGCTGCCATTACGTTTTACATCTTTACGGTAGGTATCGCTAATTACCTTATCTATGGATGGCTTAAACTGTCATTCTTCGAGCGTATTGCTGATTTGTTTGTTCACGCTATCACGCCGTTTGCTACATTAACGTATTGGTTGTTATTTTCAGAAAAGCAACAACTCGAATACTCATTGGTAGGGTATTGGCTAATCTTTCCGTTAAGCTACGCCCTATACACCATTCTGCATGGTAAATGGTCAGAATTCTATCCTTATGAATTTACGAACATTAATGAACTTGGAGTCAAAAAAGTTTTTTTTAATGCGTTGGCCTTATCAATTTGCCTGTTAATAGGTGCTACTTTTTTTATATTTATAGGCAAAGTGATTGGTCATTTTTAACGAAAGAGATAATTGACTCGCATTCCGTGCATGGGCTGATACCTAAGGGCTTACTTCATTTCTAAACCTCACTTTCCTGCACTTGATAATGGAAGGTTATGAAACATTATGGAGAGCCTATTTGCCACATGATAAATTACTATAAAGTAAAGAGTATTCAGGCTTATTTACCAAAAAACAAACCTATTTTTGAAGGGGGTTTTGATTCCGTTTGTTCCAATTAAGGCAGTTCATGCAGCTGAAGATTCTATTTAAGTCATCTTGGAAAAATTTACGTAAAGCATATTGATGAAGAAAGCTGCTCATTTTAGTGGAAGTGTTTTCACCAGAATGCTGTCAAAATTTGATGTGTGGCGGCGTAAGTACGCAATGTCTAATAATTTGTGCATGCGGCGAATACATTTACTGGCTCACTCTATGAGTAATCGAGTGCATAGAACACCCATTAGCTATTGCGGTAAATACGATCATCATGGCCACCAAACCCATGATTCCCCTCTGGTTACAGTGGACTCGTTACCTTATCGAACACATTTATCGAGCCAACTTTACAAACCTGTTATGTCATCAGTACAGTTTTGTCCCAATTTCTGGATACTTTCGTGACATCTTTCTTTCAGTATTGATAGGGCGTTAACACTCACTCATTCATTACTAAGGAAACATCATGAAGCGATTTAATAAAATTTCTGCAGCGGCATTGCTTGCGTTTGCAAGCCAACAAAGTTTCGCTGCTGATATAACGGTAGAAATTCAGAACTTAACTCACGGGTTGTACTTCACACCTATTGCCGCTGTGGCGCACACCGCTGATGCTAGCTTGTTTGAAGTGGGTGAGGCTGTCAGCACTGAAATTCAAATGATGGCCGAAGGCGGCAGTTTAGACGGTATTGCTACCATTGGCACTGCTATTGGTGCAGACGTTATCGCCAACCCTGCAGGCGGGCTGTTAGCGCCCACCATGTCTACGTCAGCCGACTTAATGACCGCAGACGACAATGTTGTATTGTCGGTTGTAGCGATGATCCTTCCTTCTAACGATGGTTTTATCGGGTTAGATAACTGGGAAATTCCAACAGAAGCTGGCACCTATACGGTTTTCATTAATGCCTATGATGCGGGAACAGAAGCTAACGACGAATTACGTGGTAGCGGCGAACCAGGTATGGCGGGTATGCCAGTACCACCTCCACTAGACCCATTACTTGGTAACGGCGGAACTGGTGTAGCAGGCGCAGATACTAACACTACCGTACATATTCACCGCGGAAACATTGGCGACGACTCGTTAACGGAAGGTGCAAGTGATGTAGACAACGCCGTTCATCGTTGGTTGAACCCAGTAGCTAAAGTAACAGTAACCGTACGATAAGGAGGCTGTTATGCAATATTTAGCCAAACATTATAAAAAAGCATTGGTACTTACGTTACCCTTTTTGCTTGCGGCGTGTGGTGATGACGATACCCGTGAAGTAATTGTAGAAGTAGAAGTACCAGCTGAAGTTCCCGATCCAGTGCCGGTATCGTACGACGTAACCGTAACTAATTTAACCAATGGTCAGCCAGTATCGCCGCCTGCGGTAGTGCTGCATAGCGAAGGTACGTTATGGGAAGTAGGTGCAGTTGCATCGGTGGAGTTAGAGCGTATTGCTGAACAAGGTGATTCTGCCGACTTTCTAATGCTAGGTGATGCAAGTGGTGGCGGTGTTGGCCCAATTACCCCAGGCGATTCACAAACGATTAGTGTCACCATTAACGATATCACCGACGCCAACCTAACGATTGCCGCCATGCTGGGAAATACCAACGATGCCTTTACCGGTATTAACAGTTGGAGCCTAGCCAACCTTGAAGTAGGTGCTACCTATACTACTGTTAGCCCAGCTTATGATGCAGGTACGGAAGCAAACACTGAAAGTGCAGCAACCGTGCCAGGCCCAGCAGCCAATGGTGAAGGCTTTAGCCCAAGTCGTGACGACACAGGGTTTATCTCAATGCACCCAGGTGTGGTGAGCTCAGATGACGGGCTTTCAACCTCGGCGTTAACGGTTGAACATAAGTTCGATAACCCGGTTATTCGTATACAAATTACGCGAACAGAGTAATGAAAAACAATGCCTCTATCGCTAGAAGAACGGCCAATTCAGCCGCTAATTTAACGGGCAAGTAAATAAAAAGCGTTAATCTTGTGAAAGATTAACGCTTTTCCATCGTTCTATTAGTTTTTGAACTGTGGTTTTCCCAAAAATGACCGACAAAATATTAATTGTTGAAGACGACCAAGATATCGCAAATTTAATGCGGGTTAATCTGTTAGAACTGGGTGTTGAAATAGAACATCAAACTGATGGAAAAGTAGCACTGGAATGCGCGTTGTCTGATGAATTTGCCATTGTAATTTTGGATGTGATGCTACCTAGCATGAGCGGCTTAGATATATGCCGCAAGGTGCGAGATGCCTTGCCTATGCAAAGCATTATTATGCTTACCTCGAAAACCTCTGAAACCGACAGAGTATTAGGGTTAGAGCTTGGCGCCGACGATTACATGACAAAGCCATTCAGTGTAAGAGAACTGCAAGCAAGGGTGCGTTCTCAGCTTCGAAAATATCATGTGGTGCAGCAAACTCAAACTACGCAACAACAAACAGATACACCGTTAAAACTAGGCCGCCTTGTTATCGACCAGCGAAATCATCAGGTATTTTTATCTGAAGAAGAATTGGTACTAACCGCCACTGAATTTGAATTGCTTCATCACTTAGCCAGTCACCCCGGGCAGGTATTTAGTCGCAGCCAATTATTAGAATCGGTGTGGGGCTACCATCATAGTGGCTACGAGCATACGGTGAATTCACATATTAACCGGCTGCGTTCGAAGTTAGAAAACGACGCCACCGCGCCCCAAATTGTACAAACCGTATGGGGTGTAGGGTACAAATTTAATCCTCAAGGAGTATAGCCCATGAAATTTGGCTTTTATCCACGCCTTGCCGTGTGCTTGGTTGGCGTATTTATGGTGGTGATGATTGCCTGTTTTTACTCCACGAATTTATTACAAAAACGCACACAACAAGAAGCAGAACAAAAACTGCATATTGGCTTAGCGGAACATCTTGTTAGTGATAACCCGTTACTGAAGGAAGGGGTGTACGACTACGAGGCCCTTGGAAACCTTTTCCATACGCTAATGATTTTGGGCCCAAGTTTTGAGTTCTATTATTTAGACCCTGAAGGCACCATTCTTACGTATTCGGCCGAGCCTGGAAAAGTGAAAGCCGAGGCGGTGGATATTGCCCCTATAAAACAGCTTATTAATACCGAACGCGGTTTTCCTATTGAAGGCGATGACCCAAGAAACATTGGCCTGCAAAAAATATTTTCTGCGGCACCGGTTTATAACAACGAACAACTGCAAGGCTATTTGTATGTGATTATTGGTGGTGAGCGTTACGACTCCATTATCGCGAATTTACAAAATAGCCAGAGCATGCGCGAAGTCGCATTATTTATGTTTGTTGGTTTGTTTTTGCTTTTGCTAGCGTTACTTGTGTTGTTTAAATATTTCACCACGCCATTAAGACGCTTAAGCGATGATATGGACTGCGTACGAGAAGCCGATTTTCATCGTGAAAAACTACCCCCTAATTTGGCTACATGGAACAAAAACAGCGCCAACGAAATAGACCGCTTAGGCTGTGCGTTTACCGATATGCTTACCCATATAGACAATCAGTTCGACCAACTTAATAAAATTGATAGCCAGCGGCGTGTACTGCTTGCCGACTTATCACACGACCTGCGTACTCCTTTGGCTAGCCTACAAGGTTACATTGAAACATTAGCGCTGAATGAAGACAGTTTATCTAAAGAAGATAGAAGACATTTTGTAGATGTGTCGCTTAAAAACGCGAAAAACTTAAAGCATCTTATCGACCAAATATTCGAGCTGGCGTATTTAGAAGGCGGACAAGTTACCTTGCATCAAGAGTCTTTTCCGTTAGGTGAATTACTGCATGATGTGGCCGCAAAGTTCGAGCTTGATGCGAAACAGAAAAATATCGCTATTAAAGTTATTCCCGATCACTTTGAATACTACGTGTTTGCTGATATTGGCAAGCTTGAGCGCGTGCTTACGAACCTTATTGCCAATGCTATTCGCCATACCCCGGAAAATGGCAGCATAGACCTTGCTGTGGTGTTACATAACGATAAGCTTAGAGTAGATATTCGTGATACCGGTATTGGAATTAGCGATAAAGAAATAGCGTACATTTTTGATGCTAGGTATCAGGCCAGTAATACAGAAAAAGATACGTGTAGCCATGCAGGTTTAGGTTTGGCTATTTGCAAAAAGCTAATGGCACTGCTTAATTCCGATTTGAGAGTAGAGAGTCAATTAGGGAAGGGCACGTGTTTTAGCTTTGAACTTACCTTAGCGAATAGTCATTAAGGTTGGGCTTAAGCGGTAGGTAAATTATAGCGGACTTGATATATAACGGTACTCGATTCATAGCGGGGCTCGATTTATAAAGGCACTTTGATTTTAAGCGGACATAAGGCTACGCAGCAGCACGGAAGAATTTCGTCATCATCAATAAAGGCGAGGGGATCGGTAGTATATTCTACTTCGCCTTCAATCAGCTTAGTTCTACACGCACCGCAAAAACCTTCACGGCAATGGTAGTGAATATTGATGTTAGCGGCTTCAAGGGCGGTAAGAAGCGTAGTATCAGGGGGGGATGAAATACACCCCACATCAACAACGTCGATGCGGAGTGTTTTATCAGCTGTGCTCATTATTTTTTGGCGCTACTTCTTAGCGTTTTTGTAGTGTGCTCTGTTAGCGCTCAAAATCAGCTTAGCGCTACAATTCGAAATCAGCAAAATCGTCTTCACTCACCGCAGAGTCAATTTGACCTACCAAGTAAGAACTAATTTCAGACTCTTGTGGCGCTACCTGAACGTTGTCAGAGTTAAGGTAGTTATTCATCCACGGCAGAGGGTTACTGCTGATATCAAATGGTGCATCTAGGCCAATAGCCGTCATACGTTGATTGGCAATATATTCAACGTAAGAACAAAGGATTTCTTTGTTAAGGCCAATCATAGAGCCATTCTGGAAAAGGTAATCAGCCCATTCTTTTTCTTGCTGAACGGCATTCATGAAGATAGCGCGAGCTTCTTCTTTGCAATCTTGTGCAATTTGCGCCATTTCAGGGTCGTCTTTGCTTCGTGCCCACAAGTTCAAAATGTGTTGGGTAGAAGACAAATGTAGGTTTTCATCACGGGCAATCAGGCGGATAATTTTAGAATTACCTTCCATCAACTTACGTTCCGCAAAGGCAAACGTACAGGCAAACGACACGTAGAAACGAATGGCTTCTAAAGCATTCACTGAGTTCATACACAAGAAAAGCTTCTTCTTTAACTCGTACATGTTGATGGTATGTGGCACGCCATCAACAGTGTGCACACCTTCACCTTGTGTTTGCCATAATTGAGTGGCAAAAATAAGGTCGTCGTAGTACTTCGAAATGTCGGCGGCACGGCGCTTAATTTCATCGTTAACCACAATGTCTTCAAAAATATCGCTAGGATCTGAAAACAAGTTACGCAAAATGTGCGTGTAAGAGCGAGAGTGGATGGTTTCAAAGAAAGACCATGTTTCCACCCAGGTCTCAAGCTCAGGCAATGAGATGATAGGTAGAAAGGCAATATTAGGGCTGCGGCCTTGAACCGAGTCTAATAGGGTTTGGTATTTCAAGTTTGAAATAAAGATGTGCTTTTCAGGGTCGGTTAATTTTTGAAAATCAACACGATCGCGAGATACATCTACTTCCTCAGGGCGCCAGAAAAAGCTAATTTGCTTTTCAATAAGCTTTTCGAAAATGGCATGCTTTTGTTGGTCGTAACGGGCTACATTCACCGGGTTACCGAAGAACATAGGTTCAACCAATGGGTTGGTACTTTGCTGATTAAACGTAGTATATTTCATGAGTGCCTAACTAAAAACTTAATGATAAACGCGTTTTATTATTTATGTTCTTGCTGCGATACCGATTTCGCAAAAGCGGGCGCGTGCTAAATTTTGCACGCACCGCCTGCACAATCATCGTCTTCTTCTATAACCACTTCTTCTTGACGAGGTAACGGCTCATTGGCTTTAACATCTAATGCTGAAGCGTCTGTCGCACCATCGCGTGTGTTGTGGTAGTACAGGGTTTTCACACCCAGCTTGTACGTTGTTAATAGGTCTTTCAGTAACAGCTTCATCGGAACCTTGTTACCGTCATAACGGCTAGGATCGTAGTTGGTATTAGCAGAGATAGTTTGGTCGATAAACTTCTGCATAATACCGACTAGCTGCAAGTAACCATCGTTAGAAGGAATATCCCACAACAATTCGTACTGATCTCTTAAGCGCTCGTACTCTGGTACTACTTGCTTAAGTACGCCGTCTTTACTTGATTTAATACTAATAAAGCCACGTGGCGGCTCAATACCGTTGGTTGCGTTTGAAATTTGAGAAGATGTCTCAGAAGGCATTAACGCAGACAAAGTAGAGTTACGTAAACCGTGAGTCTTGATTTCTTCACGAAGGGCATCCCAATCGTAATGAAGTGGCTCGTTACATACGCCATCAAGATCTTTCTTGTAGCTATCGATAGGCATGATGCCTTGCGAATAAGTCGTCTCGTTAAACTTAGGACACGCGCCTTTTTCTTTCGCTAAGTTGTTCGATGCTTTCAGTAGGTAATACTGCATAGCTTCAAACGTGCGGTGAACTAGGCCATTCGCGCTATGGTCTGAATACTTCACACCATGTTTAGCTAAGTAGTAAGCGAAGTTAATAACACCCACACCTAAGGTTCTGCGACCCATAGTGGCATTGTATGCCGCTGGTACTGGGTAGTCTTGGTAATCGAGTAGATTATCAAGTGCACGTACTGCTAGGTCTGATAATTCTTCAAATTCGTCTAGTGACTTAATGGCCCCTAAGTTGAAGGCAGATAGCGTACAAAGGGCAATTTCACCTTCTTCGTCGTTAACGTGCTGCAAAGGCTTAGTAGGCAATGCAATTTCAAGACAAAGGTTACTTTGACGTACAGGTGCCACTTCAGGGTTGAACGGGCTGTGCGTGTTACAGTGGTCAACGTTTTGAAGGTAAATACGACCTGTGCTTGCACGCTCTTGCATGAACAAGCTGAACAGCTCCATAGCTTTAATGCGCTTTTTACGAATGTTGTCGTCGTTTTCGTATTGCACATACAAACGCTCGAACTTTTCTTGATCGGCAAAGAACGCATCGTAAAGGCCAGGTACGTCAGATGGGCTAAATAATGAAATATAGTCATCTTTCATCATGCGTTGATACATGAGTTTGTTGAACTGTACGCCGTAGTCTAAGTGACGAACGCGGTTTTCTTCTACACCACGGTTGTTCTTAAGCACTAATAACGATTCAACTTCCATATGCCATAGTGGGTAGAACAAAGTAGCTGCGCCACCACGAACACCGCCTTGCGAACAGCTTTTAACGGCTGTTTGGAAGTACTTGTAGAAAGGAATACAACCTGTGTGGAAAGCTTCTCCACCACGAATAGGGCTACCTAGTGCGCGAATACGGCCAGCATTCACACCGATACCTGCTCGCTGGCTTACGTATTTAACGATAGCGCTAGCGGTAGCGTTAATTGAATCAAGGCTATCGCCAGTTTCAATGAGTACACACGAGCTAAATTGACGAGTAGGGGTACGTACGCCAGACATAATTGGCGTAGGTAGTGATAACTTAAACGTAGAAGCGGCATCGTAGAAACGACGAATGTAGCTCATACGGGTATCTTTCGGGTAGTTAGCGAACAGACACGCTGCTACCAAGATGTATAAGAACTGGGCACTTTCGTAAATTTCACCGGTTACACGGTTTTGAACCAGGTACTTACCTTCAAGCTGCTTAACGGCGGCGTAGCTGAAGTTCATGTCGCGCCAATGATCGATATAAGTATCCATCTCGGCAAATTCTTCAGCAGTATAATCTTCAATTAAATGCTTATCGTATTTGCCCATCTCAACCATATTAGTGACATGGTCAAACAGTGCAGGGGGCTCGAACTGACCGTAGGCTTTCTTGCGAAGGTGGAAAATAGCAAGGCGAGCTGCCAAGTATTGGTAATCAGGCGCGTCGGTAGAAATTAAGTCTGCAGCTGATTTGATAAGGGTTTCATGGATTTCGCTGGTATTGATACCGTCGAAAAACTGGATTTGAGCTTTAATTTCAACTTGTGAAACTGAGACGTTTTCAAGTCCTTTTGCAGCCCATGTCACCACCTTATGAATTTTTTCTAGGTCGATGGATTCTTGCTCACCATTTCGCTTGGTGACGGATAAACTATTATTCATGTTACTCTGGCCGTTGTCTGTTAGCGCGCGAGGCGTGGGTATATCACCCTGTTATAATGTGTATTCTTTTTAAGTTAGTTGTTTCGCTGCGAAGTAATACATCTGCGTAAGACCATTTGCGCGAAATACACAACTAACCACGACCAACCCTAAACTTATTAGCGCATAAGTTTGAGAGATGCCGCTGAATGCTTTTCTTTAATAGTATGTTTTGTCTGATCATCCGAATAAACGCAGTAAAAGGATCGTTGTCGATCTCAATAATCTCCAAAAAAATCGCTTTGGGATCCCGCGTTGGATTAAACACAAGATAGTGAGGTTTGCCTCACAATGCAACCCAATATCTGGTGCTTAAACGACCACTTAAACTGGCACGGATTTTAGGTTAGTAGTGACTAACTTTTTAGCTTTCTACAAGCCTTAAATATACTGATTGCAAGTACTATTCGAAAAAATGATCGAGGCTTAAAATAATTTAACTTAATATCGTACTTAACACCTAAACACGATATGTGGTGTTGAAATTATCATCAAGCCCCAATATGTAGTGCTAATTAATCTTGCGACACCGTATATAGTAGGTAGTTAACGTCTACATTGCGGTCAGAAAGATAAAAGCCCTGGGAAACAGGGTCCATATGTAAGCCGGTCATATCTCGTGGTAGCAAACCGGCATCATCTGTCATCTGCATAAGTTCAGAAGGTTTAATGAATCGAGAATGATCGTGAGTGCCTTTTGGCACCAGCTTTAATAAATACTCAGCCCCAACGATCCCCATCAAATAAGACTTTATATTTCGGTTTAATGTAGAGAAAAAAACATGGCCACCAGGCTTAACTAATTTAGCGCAAGCCCGCACTACCGAAGCAGGGTCGGGAACATGTTCAAGCATTTCCATACAAGTCACTACATCGAACTCGCCTGCGTGACTGTCTGCGAAGGATTCAGCGGTAACACAGTGGTAGTCAACATTGATGCCCGACTCTAAACCGTGAAGCTTGGCAATTTCTAAAGACGCACTTGCCATATCGAGCCCAACAACTTCAGCACCGGCTTTCGCCATAGACTCTGCCAATATGCCGCCACCACAACCAATATCCACCACTTTCTTGTTAAACAAGCCATTGCTGTGTTGGTTAATAAAATCTAAACGAAGTGGGTTAATTAAATGTAGGGGTTTGAACTCACTTTCAGGATCCCACCACCGTGAGGCTAACTCTGAAAACTTATCAATTTCCTGCTCATCAACGTTTGTCATTTATATTTTTTCCTTTCTGCGCCTGCTTATTGTTTTGCACTAATTTATAGCATCGATTTTTATATACCGATTTTGCAAAAGAACGCACATGACTGATGCCGCTCGACAGATAGAAGATATCTGCGATTAATTAAACACTGCCTATATAAGAGCAATAACATAACGCAAAACCAGCGTTAAGGCATCGTTTTTGGCACTTGAATGCAGTTTCGAGTGCCTGCTTGAACGAAAAATAATCGCTTGTTAACGAGTACGTAAGGAAGGGCAATTAAGCGCTACATAAATGTGTCATCAAGTGTTACACTCGAAGCAAGATTATGAGCCCATAATAACAATGCAAATCTATCGTTTGCTTCTCTATATTGTGTAGATTGAGCTAGATAGATAATGCAGAACAAACCGAAAAAAAGGGATTAAGCAGTTTATGTCTGATAACGCTAACGAAATCCTCCCCGTTAATATTGAGGAAGAGTTAAAGAACTCCTATCTCGATTACGCGATGAGCGTTATTGTCGGGCGAGCATTGCCTGACGTGAGAGATGGTTTGAAGCCTGTACACCGCCGTGTGCTGTTCGCAATGAACGAACTGAAAAACGACTTCAACAAACCATACAAGAAATCTGCCCGTGTGGTAGGTGATGTAATTGGTAAGTATCACCCACATGGTGATTCTGCGGTATACGATACTATTGTACGTATGGCCCAGCCATTCTCACTTCGCTATATGTTGGTAGACGGCCAAGGTAACTTTGGTTCGGTAGATGGCGATTCAGCCGCTGCGATGCGTTACACCGAAATACGTATGGCAAAAATTGCCCACGAACTTCTTGCCGACCTCGATAAAGAAACCGTCGACTTCGTACCTAACTACGATGGCACTGAACACATTCCAGAAGTGTTACCTACTAAGGTTCCTAACTTACTGGTAAACGGTTCTTCTGGTATCGCGGTAGGTATGGCAACTAACATTCCGCCACATAACTTAACTGAAGTTATCAACGGCTGTATTGCCCTTATTAAAGACCCATCAATTACGATTGATGACTTAATGCTTCATATCCCTGGTCCTGATTTCCCAACTGCCGCTATGATCAGTGGTCGTAAAGGTATTGATGACGCTTACCGTACCGGTCGCGGCAAAATATACATGCGCGCCAAAGCGGAAATTGAAACGGAAGATAACGGTAAAGAAACCATTATCATTAATGAAATTCCGTACCAGGTTAACAAAGCTCGCCTTATTGAAAAAATTGCTGAGCTAGTTAAAGAAAAACGTATCGAAGGTATTTCTGCACTACGTGACGAGTCTGATAAAGACGGTATGCGTATTGTTGTTGAAGTAAAACGTAACGAATCAGCAGAAGTACTGCTTAACCATTTATATGCCAATACGCAGTTACAAACGGTATTCGGTATTAACATGGTTGCGTTAGATAACGGCCAGCCTAAAGTCTTTAACTTAAAAGAGACCTTAGAAGCCTTTATTCTGCATCGCCGTGAAGTCGTTACCCGCAGAACGGTATTTGAACTACGTAAAGCTCGTGACCGTGCACACATCCTTGAAGGTTTAGCCATTGCGCTAGCCAACATCGACCCAATTATTGAGCTAATTAAAGCCTCACCTGGCCCTGCTGATGCGAAAAAAGCATTAGTCGCACAAGGGTGGGATTTAGGCGATGTTTCGCAAATGCTTGAACGTGCTGGTGATGATGCTGCACGCCCAGATTGGTTAATGCCTGAATTTGGTATTCGTGACGGACAATACTACCTTACCGAACAACAAGCACAAGCTATTCTAGACCTTCGCTTGCACAGACTAACTGGTCTTGAGCACGAAAAAATTCTTGAAGAATATAAACAGCTTCTAGACGTTATCGCTGAACTACTTCACATCCTTAATAGCCCAGAGCGATTAATGGAAGTGATTGAAGAAGAGCTTGAGAAAATTCGTGACGAATTTGGTGACGCGCGCCGTACTGAAATTACTGCTGCTAGTCACGATATTGATATTGAAGACTTAATCGAACAAGAAGACGTTGTAGTTACCTTGTCTCGTGAAGGCTATGTGAAGTATCAAAAACTTAATGATTATGAATCTCAGCGTCGTGGTGGCCGTGGTAAATCCGCTACCAAGATGAAGAATGAAGATTTCATTGAGAAGCTACTCGTTGCGAATACTCATGACCACATACTTTGCTTCTCAACCCGTGGCCGTTTGTACTGGTTGAAAGTGTATCAATTGCCGTTAGCGAGCCGTAACGCGCGTGGTCGTCCAATTGTGAACATTCTTCCTTTAGAAGATAACGAGCGTATTACTGCAATTCTACCTATCAAAGAATTTGAAGAAGGTAAGTTTGTATTAATGGCGACGGCTAACGGTACGGTGAAGAAAACCGATTTAAGCCTTTATTCACGCCCACGTTCAAGCGGTATCATTGCTGTTAACTTGAACGAAGGTGATGAACTAATTGGTGTTGACATTACCCATGGTGATGACGACATTATGTTGTTCTCAGACGCGGGTAAAGTGGTTCGCTTTAACGAAAAACTGCGTGAAAGCGAAACAGGTAACGTTAAATTAGATCCTGAAACTGGCGAAGAACTATTAGCACTACGTCCAATGGGTCGTACCGCTACCGGTGTTCGTGGTATCAGATTACAAGACGACCAACGCGTTGTGTCCCTAATTGTACCTCGTGGTGATGGTCCTATCCTTACTGCCACAGAGAACGGTTTTGGTAAACGTACACCGCTTGAAGATTACCCAGCGAAGAGCCGTGCTACACAAGGTGTAGTATCGATTAAGGTTTCTGAGCGTAATGGTAAAGTGGTTGGCGCGGTTCAAGTTGATGAAGCCAATGAAATCATGCTTATTTCTGACCAAGGTACTTTAGTACGTACCCGCGTTGGTGAAGTATCAGTGGTAGGTCGAAATACCCAAGGTGTTCGCTTAATCCGTACTGTTGAGAATGAACACGTTGTTGGCTTACAACGTATAGAAGAAGTAGTAGAAGAATTGCTAGAGTTAGATGAAGATGGCAATCCAATCGCTATAGAAGAACCTATTGAGCAAGAAGAAAACGCTGCACAAGACGGCGACAGCTCAACGACAGAAGAGTAGGGTATTGCCCGCTTAATTTAAAAGCGGGCAGTTATCGGTGTTCTTTATTACAAGCGGCTTAGGCCGCTTGTTATTTTATAGGTGTTGAAAAACGCAATGAAAGAGGTTTTCAATTTTAGCGCTGGCCCGGCAAAGTTGCCTGAAGCCGTAATGCAAAAAGCACAAGCTGAATTTACTAACTGGCGCGACTCAGGTTGCTCGGTAATGGAAGTCAGTCACCGCGGAAAAGATTTCATCGAGATAGCAGCCAAAGCTGAACAAGATTTGCGCGAATTACTCTCGGTTCCTAAAAATTATCATGTTCTTTTCACCCATGGCGGTGGACGTGGTCAATTTGCAGCGGTTCCCCTTAATTTATCGTCTGCTTCAGACACCAGTCTTCACTTAGTCAGTGGGTCTTGGTCTGATGGTGCGGTGAGTGAAGCTGCGAAATACAATAATGCTGTAGTGGTAGGCGAGCTTTCTAAAAAAGAGGGTTTGCATTACATGCCGCAACCCTCACTGGCCAATGTAGATCAATCTGCAGCGTATTATCATTTCTGCCCGAATGAAACCGTTGACGGTATCGCCTACGATTGGTTACCAGAGTCTGGCGATGTACCGCTGGTTTCTGATATGTCTTCTACTATTTTGTCTCAGCCTGTTGATGTTGCTAAACACGGTCTTATTTACGCCGGTGCGCAGAAAAATATAGGCCCAAGTGGTTTGTCGGTAGTGATTGTTCGTGAAGACTTAGTGGGCAAAGCCCGCAAAGAAACACCGTCAATTTTCGACTACGCATTAGCCGCTAAAGCTGATTCTATGTATAACACGCCGCCCACGTTCTCGTGGTATTTGGCGGGGTTAGTGTTTGAGTGGCTCAAAGAGATGGGCGGCGTTGATGCTATGGCAAAACGCAACAGCGAAAAAGCATCATTGTTGTATTCTGCAATCGACACTTCTGATTTTTATGGTAGCCAAGTACACCCAGACAATCGTTCTAAAATGAATGTGCCGTTTCAGTTGGCTAACCCAGAATTAGATGCACTATTTTTAAGCCAAGCACAAGATGCTGGTTTAATGGCATTAAAAGGTCATCGCTCTGTAGGCGGAATGCGTGCCAGCATTTATAACGCTATGCCCGTTGAAGGGGTGATGGCGTTAGTAGAATTTATGCGTGAATTTGAACGAGTAAACGGGTAGTCATGGAACAGTTAACATTAGAACCTATTAGCAAAGTATCAGGGGAAGTAAACGTTCCTGGGTCTAAAAGCCTGTCGAACCGAGCATTACTGCTTGCTGCATTAGCTGAAGGCGAAACCGAACTAACAAACTTGCTTGATAGTGAAGATATTGAGCATATGCTAAATGCGCTAACCAAACTTGGCGTTACTTATTCACTTAGTGAAGATAAAACTCGCTGTAAAGTAGTGGGTAACGGCGGGGCGTTTTCAGTTGCCGAGCCATTAGAACTTTTCTTAGGTAATGCAGGTACGGCAATGCGCCCACTATGCGCTGCACTCGCTGCCAGTAAGGTACAAGTCGTACTTACCGGTGAGCCGCGCATGGAAGAGCGCCCTATAGGCGATTTGGTTGATGCATTACGCATGGGTAACGCGGAAATTGAATACCTTAAAAACGACGGTTTTCCTCCGCTACAAATTAAGGGTAAGACGTTATCCGGCGGTGAAATGGAAGTAGACGGTAGTGTGTCGAGTCAATTTTTGACTGCACTATTAATGTCTGCACCGTTGTTTACTGGTGACGTGACCATTCGTATTAAAGGCGAATTAGTGTCAAAACCGTATATCGATATTACCCTAGATACCATGGCGAAGTTTGGTGTTGAAGTGAACAATGATAACTATCAAACATTCACCATTAGTGCAGGGCAATCATATCGTTCGCCAGGTAAATTTATGGTGGAAGGTGATGCATCATCGGCTTCTTACTTCCTTGCAGCCGGCGCCATTAAAGGCGGAACGGTACGCGTAACCGGAATTGGTAAAAATAGCATCCAAGGTGATATTCGCTTTGCCGATGTGCTTGAAGCCATGGGCGCTAAAATCACTTGGCATGATGAATATGTGGAAGTAACAGGGGCTCCACTTAAGGGTGTAGACATGGATATGAACCATATTCCTGATGCCGCAATGACCATTGCCACTACTGCGCTTTTTGCACAAGGGCCAACCAGTATTACTAACATCTACAACTGGCGAGTAAAAGAGACTGACCGTTTAAACGCCATGGCCACTGAGCTTAGAAAGTTGGGTGCAGAAGTAGAAGAAGGGCATGACTATATTAAAGTATGGCCAACGGATACGTTAAAGCATGCTGCCATTGATACCTATAACGATCATCGCATTGCCATGTGCTTTTCGTTAGTGGCTCTCAGTGATACGCCGGTAACCATTAACGACCCAGGCTGTACCCGCAAAACCTTCCCTGATTACTTCACACGGTTTGCCACACTCTATTCTTAGTCTGAAAAAAGACCTTATTTCGTTCATAGCGTATTATTTTTAAAACGAAATTTAGCCTTATGTACAATGCCATCAACGCTCGATGGCATTGCTTATCTCTACTTAACGCGTATAATTGCGCGCGATTTTTACGTATTTTATAAATTCTGGAGCAGGTATGCATTCTACACCCGTAGTCACGGTTGACGGTCCCAGCGGTGCAGGTAAGGGAACGTTAAGTAGCTTACTCGCAAAGAAGCTTGGATGGCACTTTTTAGATAGCGGCGCGATTTATCGTGTTCTGGCTGTCGCAGCTCTACACCACGACTTACCGTGCGACGATGAAGAATGTGTTGTTCCGTTAGCAACGGGTCTTGATGTAAGTTTTGAAACTGACAAAGACACCACACGTGTCATTTTGGAAGGTGAAGACGTAACTGACGACATTCGTACTGAAGAAGTGGGTAGTGTTGCATCGAAGGTTGCCGCGTTACCTCGCGTTCGTGAAGCTTTGCTTCGACGTCAACGTGCTTTTCAACAAGATCCTGGCCTTGTCGCCGACGGTCGAGACATGGGTACAGTGGTTTTCCCCGACGCAAAAGTGAAGATATTTCTTACCGCTAGCGCCGAAGCCCGTGCTGAACGTCGCTATAGCCAGTTGAAAGCTAAAGGTATGGATGTTAATATTGCGCGCCTTTTAACCGATATCAAGGCCAGAGATGAGCGAGATACACAACGTTCAGTGGCGCCATTGGTACCGGCTCAAGATGCGGTAATTATAGACTCAACGGACTTGGATATAGACCAAGTCTTTGAAAAAGCGATGGATATCATCAATTCGCGCCTTTAAGTAAGGTGAGTTTTTAAGATATTCAAAGCAGTGCTACCACAGGGAGTGGCGGCTTTTACTAATAACCCCACGTTATCCGGATTTGAAGCGTGGATATCAACTTAAAGTTAATTTAAACCTTATGACTGAAAATTTTGCACAACTTTTTGAAGAAAGCTTACAAGAACTAGAAACACGTCCAGGTTCAATTGTAAAAGGTACTGTAGTTTCTATCGACAAAGACATCGTTCTTGTTGATGCAGGCTTGAAATCAGAAAGTGCTATCCCAGCTGACCAATTTAAAAACGCTGAAGGCGAGCTTGAAATCGCTATCGGTGACGAAGTAGATGTAGCTCTAGACGCAGTAGAAGATGGTTTCGGTGAAACAATCCTTTCTCGCGAAAAAGCGAAGCGTCACGAAGCGTGGGTTGAGCTGGAAAAAGCTTACGATGATAAAGTTACCATTAAAGGTATTATCAACGGTAAAGTTAAAGGCGGTTTCACTGTTGAAGTTAACACAGTGCGCGCTTTCCTTCCTGGTTCATTGGTTGATGTACGTCCAGTACGTGACACAACTCACCTTGAAGGCAAAGAGCTAGAATTTAAAGTTATCAAACTTGACGCTAAGCGTAACAACGTTGTTGTTTCACGTCGTGCCGTTATTGAAGCAGAAAGCAGCGCAGAGCGCGAATCTCTTCTTGCTAACCTTGAAGAAGGCCACGAAATCAAAGGTATCGTTAAGAACCTTACTGATTACGGAGCATTCGTTGACCTTGGTGGCGTAGACGGTCTACTACACATTACCGATATGGCTTGGAAGCGCGTTAAGCACCCAAGTGAAATCGTAAATGTTGGTGACGAAATCAACGTTAAAGTACTTAAGTTCGATAAAGAGAAGCAACGTGTTTCTCTTGGCATGAAGCAAATGGGCAACGATCCATGGCAAGAAATTGCTTCACGTTACCCAGAAGGTACTAAGATCTCTGGTCAGGTTACGAATCTTACCGATTACGGCTGCTTCGTTGAAATCGAAGACGGCGTTGAAGGTCTTGTACACGTTTCTGAAATGGATTGGACTAACAAGAACATCCACCCATCTAAGGTTGTTAACCTAGGTGACACAGTTGACGTTATGGTTCTTGAAATCGACGAAGAACGTCGTCGTATTTCTCTAGGCCTTAAACAGTGCATCGACAACCCTTGGGAAACTTTCGCTAAGTCACACGAAAAAGGTGACAAAGTGTCTGGTAAGATCAAGTCAATCACTGACTTCGGTATCTTCATCGGCCTTGACGGCGGCATCGACGGTCTAGTTCACCTTTCTGACATTAGCTGGAACAAGTCTGGTGAAGACGCTGTTCGTGACTATAAGAAAGGCGACGAAATCTCAGCTGTTGTTCTTCAAGTTGACCCTGAGCGTGAGCGTATCTCTCTTGGCGTTAAGCAAATCGAAGAAGACCCTTTCAACAAGTATCTGACAGATAACAAGAAAGGTGCTATCGTTGTAGGTACGGTTACTGAAGTTGACGCTAAAGGCGTTACAGTTAACCTTTCTGAAGAAGTTGATGGCTACATTCGCGTTGCAGATTTATCTGTTGACCGTATTGAAGACGCAACTGAAGCTGCTAACGTTGGCGACAGCATCGAAGCGAAATTTATGGGCGTTGACCGTAAAAACCGCACCGTTAACCTATCTGTGAAAGCAAAAGATCAGGCTGACGAAAAAGAAGCTATCGACAAGGTTAATCAGCAAGAAGATGCTGGTTTTGCTAGCGCAATGGCAGAAGCATTTAAAGCTGCTAAAGGCGAATAATAAGCTATATGTGGGAGTGTCTTGCACTCCCTTGTTCGCAGTAGCTGTTTAACGATAATATTGAAACGAGGTTGGTATGACCAAGTCTGAATTAATTGAACGGCTCGCGGATCAAGCGCGTCAAATTCCTGCGAAAGATCTTGAACTGGCAATTAAAGAACTTCTCGAACAGATGGCCCAGACCCTTCAAAAAGGTGACAGGATTGAAATTCGAGGCTTCGGCAGTTTTTCATTACATTACCGCGCTCCGCGCGTGGGACGTAACCCAAAAACTGGCGAAACAGTAGAGTTAGATGGAAAATATGTCCCTCACTTTAAGCCAGGAAAAGAGCTTCGAGAAAGAGTAGACGCCTCCATAGCTTAAATAAAAAAAACCGCACATGTTGCGGTTTTTTTATATCTATTGAAAAAAAATTTGGTATATTCGTTACTTAAGTTTAAATTTATATCTGGATGCAGGTTTTATTTTCAAATCTGAATAGATTGTAGTTAATTAAATACGGTGCATGGTGTACCAATGTCGGCCGGCGAAGAACAACAAATCATAAAGCAGTATCAGCCGCTTATTCGTGCCTTAATTCCTTATGAGCAAGATAATCGCTTATTGGAAGGTATTAATAAATTTTCAAAGCGGCTCCCAGGCAATATCCGCAAAATCATTAAAGAGGAAGTCGTTAGGCTTACGTCTTTAACTGATGCATCTGCGGACAATTCTGCGTTCGCAAAATTCCCTGTCATGAAGTTCAAACATTTTGGCATCCCCATGCGTTTAGACAAAGTGGGCGCTAAAATCCTTCAAAATGAAACTGCCTTATATCAAGAACGATATACCGTAGGTGTGTTTGAATCGGTGATGAACTCCGATTTTTATCAAACACAAATTAAGCGCGATCAATTTAAAAAAATTGTTGAAGCATTTAATGTAGAAAGCCAGTCATTTACTGATATAGATTTTGGTGATGACATTGCTGTAAGACCCAACTTCACCGTGTCTTCCGTAGATTTTGAAAAGGGCAGGCACTGTACGGTTAGCTCCCTTTCTTTTACAGGTATTGCTGTAGAAACAAAACGACCGCCTAATGCGACCACTGGTGATATTGTTACCTTCGTTATACCAGAAGTGATGGGCTTAACCACCGAGCCGACTGAAATTACCTATGAGCTGGATGCGATAAAGTACAATAAACACCTTGGTAAGTATGAATCGTTTTTCATTATGTCTTCAGAAACAGATCTGACGTTACTGAATAGTTTAAAGCGGTACATTAAAGGCACGTCGTATAAACAGCCTTTGCAGCGAGACTTAGAAATTGAAAGGGCAATGCAAGACCTCGAACGAGATCGTATTTTAGAAAATAGCCCGTGGTTGCCAGTATTTCTTTCTGCCCATCAAAAATCCCTTAAGCCAATTATTGCGCTATTTACTAAAGCGAATGTGGATAATAACAATTCAGAAAAATTACTGGCAAGTCTGCAAAACAAAGCGCATTTTGAAAATCTGGTTCAAGAATTAAAAAAGTACAATGAAGCTTTTGTCTTTCATGGCATCATTAAAACTAAAAATGGTGCAATTACCATCACTGCAACCCATCGCCAACTTGTAGAACTTGGTCAGCTCAATGCTATCGTTTATCTACTGGTTAAAAGTGGGGAGTTTACTTGTACGCAGTGCCGCTTAGAAGATGTAAGCCGTGAAGACAAAGTAAAAGCATTCGCTATTCATGATATCCCTAGCAAAGAGTTTGAGCATCTTGCTGCGTTAAGCCACGTAATGTACTGCCGCGATATCTCTATGTACCTTACTAATTTAACCCTAAGCGAAAAGTGTGATTTTAAACCCTTATCGAAAACGCTGCGGGCTTCGGGCGACAACTGGTCCATTGATTTTGTGATGGAAGATGATCTTGATAGGCGTTCTGAGACCCGGTATATCATCGATAAAGTCGCCATGATAAAAGTAGGGCTGTTATCTTCAATTAATGTACGTGTTGCCGATTTATCTGCCAGTGGTATGAAGATAATGGTTGCACCAGGCACTGAACTGCAAAATGAAGTGCGGGTATCGGTACCAGACCTTAAAATTAAAAACGAGAAATATAAGGTTGTTCACTATGACGCTTCGTCAGGCGTTGTACGCCTATGCTTAGAAGATGTAAAAAAATCTAAAGCTGGGGCAAGTGTTGATGCCATGGTTGAGGAAAATTCCGCGTATTTCAAAATTAGAGATATAGCGCGTATTCAACGCTCAACCCATCGATTTATTTGGGAGCTAGCAGTACGTCATATGCCTTCGCTCGCTGTACTTTGCGTAATGAACAGGCATATTCTGGATAGACTTAAAACCGTTTATCAAAGCGATTCATCTGACGATTTATACCCATTTTCACGTACCGCCAACATTATTCCATTACATGGTTTTTTTGCCGATAAAGCGGTGGCTAAGCCTAAATCTATGATGCTTGATGCCATGTTTAAAGGCGATGTTGAAAACAATCTTGTGGTGCATTGTGTACGTAAAAGCGACAATCGCTTGGTATACATAAAAGAAAGCGATTTTCTTTATTCTAAATTACGCACACAAATTCAAAATCAGCTAGAAGAAGATAAAGTGCAAGTGAGTGCCACTAATGTAACGGCTATACGCTGTTATGGCGCCACTACACCGCTGACAAAGAAGCGCTTAGCACAGCTGTCTAAACTTGATAAGGCAATGTACGATAAATTAGAAACCATGCAAGCTGGCTATACACACTGTATTTTTGTGACTAATATGTCTGCATTGCATCACGACTTGGTTATGGCCAAATTAATTGCAAAGCAAGAGCGCCCTTTATCAGAAGATGAAGCCACCGCCTAACGCTAAGTAAGCACAACTAAAACCTTGGGTTTTGGTGTTATCTCTTGCTGCATTTTGCTATTCTTTATTAATTACGTACAAGAAGGGTTTGGTCTTGAAAGGGATCCTCACAATACTCGCCATTTTGGTATTACTGACATTTGCGTTTGTCATTGGCACACAAAACGAAGCCTATATCACCGTTAACTATCTTATTGCTCAAGCTAACATACGGGTTTCCACCCTTATTGCTATTGCGCTTTCTTTGGGTGTGTTAGTAGGGATACTTATTATGTCAGCAAGCTGGTTGCGTTTACGCGTACAGTTGTTGTCGGCGAATTCAAAAATCAATAGCCTGAAAAAAGAACACTAATATGCTCGAACTGCTGTTTTTACTTTTGCCTGTTGCAGCAGGTTACGGTTGGATAATGGGCCGTAACAGTGTTCGTCAAGCGCAACGTAAACAGTCTAGTATTCTTTCTAAACATTATTATAAAGGCTTAAACTTCCTCCTTTCCGATCAACCAGACAAAGCGGTCGACACCTTAATCAAAATGATTAATGTGAACAGCGATACGGTTGAAACTCACATTGCGATGGGTAGTTTTTTTCGCCACCGCGGCGAAATAGACAGAGCCATAAAGGTTCACCAAAACCTAGTAAGCCGAGACGAGCTTCAACCTACTCAACGTGAAAGTGCGTTAAAAGAGCTTGGTCATGATTACACTCACGCCGGTTTTTTAGAACGGGCTGAAAACGCCTTTCTTCAACTACTCAATAGTGATAAGCACTATTTGGTTGCGCAAACACAGTTATTTAGTATTTACCAAACCACCAAAGAATGGGACAGAGCCATTGAACTTGCTGAGCGCATGGTGGAATGTCATGGCGACAACGATGATGTGTGTGAACGTTTAGCGCATTTTTATTGTGAACATGCCGTAGCGAAGCTAAAAGACGATGATCAGGGCTCTGCGTTGTCCTTGCTTCAAAAGGCCGTTAACGCCGATGAGCATGCCGTAAGACCTTGGTTAATGCTTGGGCAGCTTGCACTTCAACAACAACGTTACAGCGACGCACGGGCGTATTTTGTGCAAGTGGCAGAGCGTGACATTAATTGGTTCAGTGAAGCGGTACCTAGTTTAGAAAAAATTGCGGAAGAAACCGGAGATTGGGATAATTTCGCCGAGAGCTTAGAAGCCCATTGGCAAGAATGTGCAACCTCGTACCTTGCTATGGTTGATGTATTGTTGAAAAAAGGCGATACCACGCAAGCGGCGGATTATCTATTAGAACAACTACGTAAACGCCCAACCATGCGTGGTTTCAAAACCTTAATGGGTTTGTATATCGACCAATTAGACGATAAAACCTCAGCAGAGAGCTTACGTATATTAAAAGAATTAGTAGAAAAGCAAATGTTGCAACGCCCTAAATACCGCTGCCATAGCTGCGGGTTTTCGGGGCGTAAACTCTACTGGCTATGTCCTTCATGTAAAAAATGGGGCGTAGTAAAACCGATAAAAGGGCTAGACGGAGAATAACTTTACCATGCAAGAACCTCGCGTTATTGTTGCACTCGACTATGACAACCAAGAACAAGCACTTTCGTTTGTTGACCAATTAGATCCCAGCCTGTGTAAAGTTAAAGTGGGCAAAGAAATGTTCACCTTATTTGGCCCTGAGTTTGTAAAATCTTTAGTGGCGAAAGGCTTTGACGTTTTTCTTGATTTGAAATTTCACGATATCCCCAACACAGTGGGTAAAGCATGCAAAGCAGCCGCTGAACTTGGCGTGTGGATGGTAAACGTGCACGCCAGCGGTGGACTTCCAATGATGCAGGCTGCCAAAGAAGGCATTGCGCAAAGTAGCCGTCCTGAAACCAAATTAATTGCGGTTACTGTACTCACCAGCATGGATCAATCGCAGCTAAGCGGCGTGATTGATAATGTAACACCCGAGCAACAAGTGTTGCGCCTAGCGTCGTTAACTGCCCAAGCGGGCTTAGATGGTGTAGTGTGTTCTGCTAAAGAAGCCGCGATGCTACGTAATGAAATTGGCGACGACTTTTTGTTGGTGACTCCGGGTATTCGCCCTAAGGGGAGTGATGCGGGCGATCAAAAGCGTGTAATGACGCCATCAGAAGCAATCGACAGTGGGGTAAGTTATTTAGTAATGGGACGACCTATTACGCAAGCTAGCGACCCTATGGATGTATTGAAGCAGGTAAACGCCTCTATTAGCTAGTTGCCGACTAGCTAACTTTAAACAAAAAATAACAAAAGAATACACACAAAAAAACGCCCAGTAGTGTCGCATTCAATATGCTAACCACTTACTGGGCGTTTTTATTTACTAGTACTTATATAAGTACCAGTAAGCCAAACATTTACTTATGCGCGCTTACGCGTTAAGTGCTTCTTGTGCAGGTGTGTAAGTTAAACCTAACTTTTCACCTAATGCATCAACGACTGCTTTATAGGTTACTTTGCCTTCATGAACGTTAAGACCGTTCAATAAATGCTTATCTTCAAGCATAGCTTTAGCAGGGCCTTTATTAGCCAATGCTAAACCAAACGGTAGCGTCGCATTGTTAAGGGCCATCGTTGAAGTACGTGCAACTCCACCTGGCATATTCGCAACACAGTAATGCACAACGTCTTCAATGATGTATACAGGGTCTTGGTGTGTAGTGGCTTTAGAAGTTTCAAAACAACCACCTTGGTCAATAGCAACGTCTACCAATACAGAGCCTGGCTTCATGGCCGCAATTTGTTCGCGGTTAAGCAGCTTAGGTGCTGCAGCGCCAGGAATTAGTACAGCGCCAACAACAAGATCAGCTTTTGAAGAATAATGCTCTATAGCATCAACCGTTGAGTAAACCGTTTTAACTTGGCCGTTAAAAATGTCATCTAACTGACGAAGGCGAGGAAGTGAACGATCTAGAATAGTGACGTCAGCGCCTAGGCCTAAAGCCATTTTAGCTGCTTGCGTACCTACAACACCGCCACCAATAATAAGCACTTTACCCGGAGCTACGCCAGGAACGCCGCCCAATAGCGTACCGCTGCCGCCGTGTGCTTTTTCTAAATAATGTGCACCGGCTTGAACTGACATGCGGCCAGCCACTTCGCTCATTGGCGCTAATAATGGCAAACCACCACGGTCGTCGGTTACGGTTTCGTATGCGATGCAGGTTGCGCCAGAAGCAATAAGAAGCTCTGTTTGCGTAGGATCAGGTGCCAAATGAAGGTAAGTGTAAAGGGTCTGGCCTTTACGAAGCATTTTACATTCATTCGTTTGAGGCTCTTTCACTTTAATAATCATTTCTGCTTCAGCAAAAACTTGCTCAGCAGTTGATGCGATAGAAGCACCAGCTTCAGCGTACATTTCATCGGTAAAACCAATTGCATCACCGGCTAGCGTCTCAACTAACACTGAATGACCATGACTGGTAAACTCTTTTACTGCCGCAGGCGTTAAGCCAACGCGATATTCATGGTTCTTAATTTCTTTTGGTACACCGATTAACATAACTTTTCCTCTAATTGATTAGCCTAGTGGCTCACTTGCCGATTATTATTTGATTCAGTATACGTGAGATAAAAACGAACTATGTGCTGAAAAAATATCAGTTGCAGCATATAATCTGGCATAGCGTGATTAAGTCGGAATAAAATATGCTGGTAAAAACTCCAAAACACCTTGACCGAATAGACAGGAATATACTGATTTCGCTACAAAAAAACGGGCGAATATCAAACGTGGAATTGGCGAAAGACGTGGGCTTGAGCCCTAGTCCTTGTTTAGAGCGAGTTAAGCGGTTAGAGAGCCAAGGCTATATAAAAGGCTACCATGCCGTGGTTGATCCAGAAAAGCTGGGTGCGGCCATGCTCGTTTTTGTAGAAATAACGTTAACGAAGACGTCAGTAGATATCTTCGCAGAATTTTCTGCGGCAGTTAGGCTCCATGACGATATTCAAGAATGCCATCTTGTCTCTGGGGATTTTGATTTCTTGCTAAAAGCACGGGTTGCAGACATGTCGAGTTACCGTAGATTATTGGGCGACACCTTACTGCGCCTTCCAGGTGTGAGTGAGTCACGAACCTATGTAGTCATGGAAGAAGTGAAAAGTACAACATCACTTCGGATTAATTTGAAGTAATGAAAGCATGGCTCAATTATGGGCATTTGTGATAGGCTGTGCAAAAACACAGTGGTTATTGTTAGTGTAAATTTGACTCGCAATAGTGGGTGTACGTAAACCGATTTGTAATACACCTTATTAATAAATTACTTATTGAAAACATTACGATAATATTGGCACTGCATTTGTATTCTTCTTTATCGATAGAATTATCACAACATCGAAACATCAATTTAGTTTAATAAGTGACTTAGGGTTATGACGCAATTAACAGGGATTCAGCGAATTTGGGAAGCCGGCATGATAATAGCCTGTGTCTTCGCCTTTTTCTTATTGCTGGCATTAGTATCTTTTCATCCGGGTGACCCTGGCTGGAGCCAAGCCGGCTTGCAATTAGACGTACATAACTGGGTAGGGTCTACCGGCGCGTGGAGTGCCGATTTATTACTTTTCTCTTTTGGCTTTTTAGCTTACCTACTGCCTTTTGGTGCCGCCTTTTTAGGTTGGTTCTTATTCCAGCACATAAAAGCCTTGGAAGAGTTCGATTACCTCACAATTGGTTTACGAATTATTGGTGGTTTATTGATGGCACTGGGTGCCACGGGAATTGCCAGTATAAATTTTGACGACATATACAACTTTTCTGCCGGCGGCTTTGTTGGCGATGTTATTAGTTCAGCCCTTGTGCCGTACTTTAATACCGCAGGCACTATTTTATTGCTTTTGTGTTTTTTCTGTACCGGCTTTACTTTACTCACGGGTATTAGCTGGTTAAGTATTGTAGACAGACTTGGTGAAATGACGCTTTGGTTTGGGCGCAAATGTGTCTCTTTACCCCAACAGGCACTTGCGCTCGATATGCCAAGGCTTGCGCTTCCTTCTCGTAGTGCAAAGTCTGAAAATGATGAATTAGACATAACCAGCATGCGTGCCGAGCCCGCAGAAACACCTGAACCTGTCTATACGCCGCCACCTCAGGCAGAGCGAAGTGAACCTTCATTTGGTGTTCCTGATGATGTGTTTGATGATGACGATGTTCCGCCTTTTGAAACACAGCGCCACACGCCTGATAATACTGATAGTGAAAGCAAACCTAAGTCGAGTTTTTCTTTATCTGGTATGCGTGAAGCAGTGCGCAATAAAGTGAAAGAAGCCAAGCCTTCTAGTAATGACGAAGCTGCAGTTAATCGCCAAGATACTCAGTCGCAGTCTGATGAAATGATTGAGCCAACCTTCGATATATCGCAAACCGATACGTTAGATGAAGCGCAAGCGACTGAGGCACAACACACTGCTGAGCCTGTTAATGCAGAGCCATTAGACGCGCAGCCTGCGCCTGCTCCCGAATCAGCACCAGCACCACAGCCAGCGCCTAAGCCAGTACATCAACCCTTTACACCAGTGGCGATGGGAGCAAAATCCATTACTCGTCATGAAGGGGAGGGGAGCGAACCTATTACGGCTATGCCTTCGTTCGACTTGCTTGAGCGTGCAGATAAACACGAAAATCCTCTCACTCAGGAAGAGATAGACGGTATTTCAAGGCTGGTTGAAGAGAAACTGGCTGACTTTAATATTGAAGCCAATGTAGTTGGCGTTTATCCCGGTCCTGTTATTACGCGTTTCGAGCTAGATTTAGCGCCTGGGGTGAAGGTAAGCAAAATTACGGGGCTATCTAAAGATTTAGCACGCGCCATGTCGGCCATATCGGTGCGTGTAGTAGAAGTTATTCCAGGTAAATCTGTTATAGGCTTAGAGCTTCCAAACAAAAAACGTGAAATGGTGCGTTTAAGTGAAGTGATTGGCGGCGATGCATTCCAGCGCAATAGTTCACCGCTTACCATGGTGTTAGGTGCAGATATTTCCGGTAAGCCTGTGATAGTAGATTTGGCTAAAATGCCTCATTTGTTGGTGGCAGGTACAACGGGGTCAGGTAAATCGGTTGGGGTTAACGTTATGATCTTAAGCTTGCTTTATAAGAGCACGCCAGAAGATGTACGTATGATCATGATAGACCCGAAAATGCTTGAGCTATCGGTATATGAAGGCATTCCGCATCTGCTTGCCGAAGTGGTAACCGACATGAAAGAAGCGGCCAACGCCCTTCGTTGGTGTGTAGGCGAGATGGAGCGTCGTTATCGCTTGATGAGTGCCTTAGGGGTAAGAAACCTAAAAGGCTACAACGCAAAAGTGGAAGAAGCGATTGCTGCTGGTACGCCTATTCAAGATCCGTTGTGGAAGAGTGAAGAAAGCATGGAGCCCCATGCGCCTGATTTAGAAAAGCTGCCAGCTATTGTGGTTGTGGTAGATGAATTCGCCGACATGATGATGATTGTAGGTAAAAAGGTGGAAGAGCTTATTGCTCGTATTGCGCAAAAAGCCCGAGCAGCTGGTATTCATTTAGTTTTGGCTACGCAGCGACCTTCGGTAGATGTTATTACCGGCCTGATTAAAGCGAATATTCCAACGCGTATTGCATTCCAAGTTTCCAGTAAAATTGATTCACGAACTATTTTAGACCAGCAAGGTGCTGAAGCACTGCTAGGTATGGGTGATATGTTGTACTTGCCACCAGGTAGCCCAGTACCTACACGTGTGCACGGCGCGTTTGTAGACGACCATGAAGTTCATGCTGTTGTGGCAGATTGGAAGCGTCGAGGTGCGCCTAAATATATTGATGAAATATTAAATGGTGAAGCGTCCGCCGAGGTACTTTTACCCGGTGAACAAGCCGAAGGTGAAGATCAAGAATTTGATGCATTTTATGATGAAGCCGTCGCCTTTGTTACCGAAACAAGAAGGGCAAGTGTTTCTAGTGTGCAACGCAAATTCAGAATTGGTTACAATCGCGCCGCACGATTAGTGGAACAAATGGAATCTAGTGGCGTCGTAAGTGCACAGGGTCACAACGGTAACCGCGAAGTATTAGCTCCGCCAGCGCCTAAGGATTAAAAAGAATGAACAAAGTAGTACCTATTATGATGGCAATGGCGCTAACGGCGCCGTTAAGCTTATCTGCAATGCCGGTAGAGGCAATTAATGATATCAGTGGTGAGGCCGCAGTGGTGGTTGAATCTGCAACAAAGCCTGAATTTACCTCTCACAGTGCTGAACAAATTTCAAAAGCCGATGATGCAAATGTACTTTTAAAAAAACGCTTACATGGATTACAGCAATACCAAGCTGCTTTTAACCAAACGGTAACGGATGCCCAAGGTAATATTGTGCATGAAGCCCAAGGTACCCTAACCATGATGCGCCCCAATAAACTTCGCTGGGAAACCACCTTTCCTGATGAAACCTTGCTGATTGCCGATGGTGAAGCGGTTTGGAATATCGATACCTTCGTTGAGCAGGTGACTATTATTTCGCAAGACCAAGCGATTAAAGACAATCCTATTGTTTTATTAACGGCTAACGACGATGAAACTTGGAATAGCTTTGTGATCAGTAAGCTTGATGACGCGAAGGCCAGTTCAACGTTAGAGCAATACCAAATTGTGCCTAAATCGACAGATGGCCAAATAAAGTCACTGACATTAGGGTTCAACAGCGACGGTATTCTGTCGACGCTAGATATGCTTGATGCACAAGACCAAACCAGTGCGTTAGTGTTTAGCAACCAAGACTTAGATTTTGCTATTGATACTGCTAAAGATAACCTATTCTCTGTAGACGTGCCGCAAAGCTATATTATTGATGATCAGCGATAGCAAAGAATAGATGATTAACGATAACAAAGAACCGCTTGAACCTTTTGCGCCATTAGCAGCTAAAATGCGGCCGGTGACTATAGATGAGTATGCCGGCCAGTCGCACTTACTAGGCACCAACAAACCATTACGTAAAATGTTAGAAGCAGGCCATTGCCATTCTATGATTTTATGGGGCCCGCCAGGTACGGGTAAAACGACGTTAGCCGAGCTTATTGCCACCTATACCAATGCTTCGGTTATTCGCATTTCAGCGGTGACTTCTGGTGTTAAAGATATTCGTGCTGCAATGGATACCGCAAAAGAAAACTCTCGCTATAACCAACGTACCTTGCTGTTTGTGGACGAAGTACATAGGTTCAACAAAAGCCAGCAAGATGCGTTTTTACCCTTTGTAGAATCTGGCACCGTCACTTTCATTGGTGCCACCACTGAAAATCCCTCATTTGAATTAAACAATGCATTGCTTTCTCGTGTGCGGGTTTACGTACTTAAAGCGTTAGAACAAGAGGCGCTTGCTGAATTAATGCAACGCGCGTTAACTGATGAAGAGAAAGGGCTAGGTTCACGCCAATTAAGCATTGAGGAAGGTGCCAGTAACGCCTTATTAGGGTTGTGCGGCGGCGATGGTCGAAGGTTACTAACGTATTTAGAGCTAGCAGCCGACTTTACCGAGAACAGTGTTATTTCTATTGCCGATATTGAACAAGCCGTAGGCGAAAAAATTGCCAGCTACGACAATAAAGGTGATACATTTTATGACTTAATATCGGCGTTTCATAAGTCGGTACGGGGTTCAGACCCTGATGCTGCGTTATATTGGTACGCACGTATATTAGACGGTGGTGGCGACGCGCTGTATGTCGCTAGACGATTACTGGCCATTGCTTCGGAAGATATAGGCAATGCCGACCCTAGAGCCATGCAGTTAAGCATAAACGCCTGGGATACCTTTCATCGCGTAGGGCCTGCTGAAGGTGAACGTGCAATAGCGCAAGCTGCTGTTTATTGTGCCTTAGCGGCAAAGAGTAATGCCGTTTATATGGCATTTAGCCAAGCGAAAGCATTAGCAAGAAAAACCTCTGATGCGCCTGTGCCCATGCATTTACGTAATGCACCCACCGAATTAATGAAAGACTTAGGTCATGGTGATGGCTACCGGTATGCGCATAACGAACCTAATGCTTTTGCAGCAGGAGAGGTTTACTTGCCCGATAGCATAGCAGGTACTCGTTTATACGAACCTAACGAGCGCGGTTTAGAAAAAGCGCTTAAAGCAAAACGTGACTATTTAGATAAGCTTAACGAACACGCGCAACATGCGCGTAATAATCATAAACGGTGAATATTGTGCCTCAAGGCGTTATTTTATACTGCTATATTGCAGCGGGCGGGGCATTTGGGGCTTGCTTGCGTTATTTTTGCACCACAACCATAGATTCTTGGTTTGGAAAAAGTATGCCCTTTGGTACACTAGCGGTGAACGTTGTAGGCTCATTTGCTTTAGTTACGCTATACGGCTTTATTGAGCGCAACGAATTAACCGACTCTCCCTTTCGTGCATTAATTGGGGTAGGGTTGTTGGGCGCGTTTACTACATTTTCAACATTCTCTGTGGAAACGCTCACATTATTAGAAAACGAGCTGTGGTTAAAAGCCATTGCTAACATATTTCTTAACGTTGGCGCTTGCTTATTAGCAGGTTGGCTAGCTATTGAACTCATGAAAGGATAAGTAGGAACACATGTTAGATCCAAAGTGTTTACGAGGCGATATAGAAGAAACTGCCAAGCGTTTGGCTGCCCGTGGTTATAACCTCGATGTAGCAACATTTAACTCGCTAGAAGAAAAAAGAAAAACACTTCAGTCCAAAACACAGGATCTGCAGAACGAACGTAATGTTCGAAGTAAGTCCATTGGTAAAGCAAAGTCACAAGGCGAAGATATTGCGCCTTTGTTGACAGAAGTGGGCAAATTAGGCGATGACTTAGATGCGGCTAAAGCTGAGTTAACGGTATTGCTTGATGAAATCACGGCCTTTACCCAAGGCATTCCTAACTTACCGCATGAGTCGGTACCTGAAGGTAAAGACGAAGACGACAACGTGGAGATTTCACGTTGGGGCGAGCCACGCGCTTTCGATTTTGACGTGAAAGATCACGTTGATATTGGTGAAGGGCTAAATAACAGCTTAGATTTCGCTACGGCGACTAAATTGACAGGCAGCCGCTTCGTAGTGATGCGCCGTGATATGGCTCGCTTAAACCGTGCCATTGCCCAGTTCATGTTGGATGTTCACACCACCGAACATGGTTACGATGAAATGTACGTGCCGTTTTTGGTAAACGCTGACAGCCTGTATGGAACAGGGCAATTACCTAAATTTGGTGAAGACTTATTTCATACGCAGCCAGCAACAGAAGAAGGCCAAGGGCTTTCACTTATTCCAACGGCAGAAGTGCCGTTGACGAATATTGCCCGTGATGAAATTCTAGACGAGAAATCGCTACCGATTAAAATGACTGCGCATACCCCTTGTTTTCGTTCAGAAGCAGGCTCGTATGGCCGTGATACCCGTGGTTTGATTCGTCAGCATCAGTTCGACAAAGTTGAGCTTGTACAGCTAGTGAAGCCTGAAGATAGTTTCGATGCATTAGAGGAACTTACTCAGCACGCAGAAACTATTTTACAGAAGCTTGAATTGCCATACCGTAAAGTGTTGCTTTGTACTGGTGACATGGGCTTCGGCGCATGTAAAACCTACGATTTAGAAGTATGGTTGCCAGCGCAAAATACGTATCGTGAAATTTCATCATGTTCAAACATGGTAGATTTTCAGGCCAGACGTATGCAAGCCCGCTTCAGAAACCCAGAAACAAACAAGCCTGAGTTGCTTCATACATTGAATGGTTCTGGTTTAGCGGTTGGCCGCACGTTGGTAGCTATTTTAGAAAACTACCAACAAGCTGACGGAAGTGTAACGGTACCTAAAGCCCTTGTTCCTTATATGAATGGTGTAGAAGTGATAAAAGCGTAAGCCTTTAAGGCATGCGCTTTGAGGCATGCACTTTGAGGCATAGCCTTTAAGGTCTAGAGCCGACACCTACATTTCATATTTAATGACTATTATAAGCTCGTAGATGTTCTATCTGCGAGCTTATTTGTATGTGGGATATAAATAGCTAAAGGCAAATGGCTTCGTACATTGGTATTACCGTGTAGTACTTGTTAATTAAAGTGAAAATCGCTGCCTGAGAAAGCGCGCTACACCGTCTTCATTATGATGTCCAATCACTTCACTGGCTGCGTTTTTGATAACAGTCTTAGCGTTGTCGGGGGCGTAACATTCATTAGCCAATTCAAACATGCTTAAATCGTTGTCGCTGTCGCCAAAACAAATAACATTGGTAGCACCCAGTTGTTGTTTCAAATTCATGACCGCACTACCTTTACTTGCTGCTCGGTGGTGAATATCCATCCAACTAAAAGAATTTCCCTCTATTGCGGGCCCTGAATACGCAATAAGGTTTTCAACGTCGTTAATGGTTTTCCACATATTCCTAACTGTTGTATTGTCGCCAATCATACTGATGTTGGTTATTTTAGCGGAAAGGGAAAGTTGGCTTATCGGGCGAAGTATTGCGTTTGTCTTTTTAAAATATTTGTCTAGTAAATTTTGTTCTATTGGGTGTTTTGCCGTGGGGTGATAAACAACATGAGATGTGCCATCAATAACGTTAACAAAAGGGGTGATATCATTTTGATGCGCAAGATGAATAATGAATTCAAGCTCATTAGTATTGACTAGGTTTTCGAGGGTTAATGCATTGGCTGTTGGGTCCCATATAGCCACACCGTTATTATAAATATGGGGCAGCAGAAAGTTATCTTCTGCAATAATGCTGTTAGCGGATAGCATGGTTCTGCCCGTCGCTACTGTATATGCAATACCGTTCTGTTTCAGCAGAGCTAAGGTCTCACGGGTATAGCTTGAAATTTGTGATTCGCTATTTAACAGCGTCCCGTCTAAATCGAAGAAAATAAGATCCATGTGTTGCTCCTCTTTAACCTTAATGAGTGCCTAATCGTTTGCGCTAGCTTAAACTGGTTTTACAAGCACTTTGCAGGCTTAGGTAACCCAGCAAGTTTGGTAGCTTGCTTGGCTGGCCCTTTAGGGAACAAACGTTGTAAATAACGGCTATTACCTTTTTCTGGCCCATATTTAGCTGCCATCGCTTTCACTAGCGCACGGATAGCAGGGCTAGTTTCAAACTCTTCATAAAAGTGACGTACAAAGCGAATAACTTCCCAATGAGGCTCACTGAGTGTAATGTTTTCGTTTTCTGCTAGGGTTGGCACCATATCTTCACTCCACAAGGTATGATCAAGCAGATAACCTGCTTTGTCAGTAGGGATGGCTGTGCCGTTAAATTCAAAATGAAACTGTTCTTGGGTCATTAATAACGCTCTGTAATTGACGCATTGGGCATTGTACGTGTCAGTGTTAGGTTTTACTGCTGCGCAAAGACGTGGATGCTTAAAGGTACAAATATGAATGATAAAGGTTTAAACGCCTTATTTAAGTTAAGTGCTTGAACAACGACCTTAAGAAGTAACTTATAAGTACACCACAGGATAAAAAGTATCTGTAAGGGTTACTAACTCATCGGACGATATCGGCGTGACAGATACTTTATTATCACCTTCATTTACCCAACGACTTACCCCACGTAGCGCCATATCTTCTTGTAAGGCGAACATACTTGTTGTCTCCCTGCGCAAATCTTCACGGGCATTTATTGTGTTCGCTAAGCCTAAGCTCGCTGAAACTAAATTCGCAAATCCGCAAAACAAACCGTCATCAGAATGTTGGGCGTAATACACACCGTCGTCTATTAGCACAAGGGCGTTGGCAGAATCAGCACTTTTAAGCGCCTGCTGAAGTGTTTTAATCGCTACAGCATTTAGCGGGTAAGATTTTACAATAAAGAGCATTAGAAGGTCACCACATGGTCTACACGCGCGCACAGTGCTAGCTTTTCATCAATTGATAACAGTGAAGCATCTAGTTGCGCTATTAACTCATGTTTTTGGTTAGCTAGAGGCGACTGCCTTAAACTTTCTTCGCAAACGTAACATTCTTCAATATCGAAAAAGGGCAGGGAGCCTAACCGTTTACTGTGGTTTTTTGTTCCGCGAACAGATTCAGTTTTAGTTAGCTGCAATACACCTTGTTGTTCGAACAGCACAATGATCTCATGGCCATAGTTGGTGGCAGCGAGTGCAAAGTCTAGCCCATCTTGGCTGGTGCTAGATTGATAAGGGGGTTGCGTAAATCGAATCAGTAAAGTAGCCATTAAAATTGTACCACCTTATCGCAGTCGTGAAGCGCGGTAAAAAATTCACCTAAACCAGCCTGTTCAAAACCCTCTGCCACATTAGCACCTGATACCCCGGCGCTAGCAGCTTCCTGCTCGCCTAATACGCCGCGTTTAACAGCGGCAGTAATACAAAGGAGCAGCGTAATGTCATGATCGTTTTTAAGCGCTTTCCACGCGGCCAGTGGATAAAACTCATCACCTACTTCTACCATGAAGCCATTAGCATGATGCACACCTTGGCCATAGAAGAAGACGTTATTAACAGTATGCCCCTGTGCAATAGCACTATTGATAAAGGAAACCGCACGCTGTGCATGTTGACCTTCATAAGGAGAACTTGTTATTAAAATTGAATAGTGTGCCATGACTCTACAATATGGTTGGTGATTAATTTAGTGATAAATCTAAGGTTTATTCTAGTAATAAAAACTGCGCCGTAGAAACAAAAACACCCCAGTAACGGGGTGTTTATTTAAACGCTTACGTTGAACTTAGTCGTCGCCGCCAAATGCACCTAGAAGGTGAAGCATAGACGTGAACAAGTTATAAATGTTCAAGTATAAAGAAACCGTTGCGCGGATGTAGTTTGTCTCGCCACCGTTGATGATACGGCTTGTATCAAACAAGATGAAACCAGACATAATAAATACGATAGCTGCGCTAATGGCCAAGCTTACCGCAGGTACTGCGAAAAACATATTCGCAATCGCCGCTACAATCACAACAACTAAACCTACAACCAAGAAACCGCCCATAAACGAGAAATCTTTTTTGGTAGTAAGTGCATAACCAGAAAGAGCGAAGAATACTAACGCTGTAGCACCTAACGCTTCCATGATTAAGCCTGGGCCTGCTACACCTAAATAAAAGTTAAGCGTGTAACCTAATGAAGCACCCATTAAACCGGTGAACAAAAATACCCAATAAATACCTGAAGCTGATTCAGCTTTCTTTTGTACAACAAATAAAGTGACGAATGCACCAATGGTCATGCCTAGTGACATCATAGGAGAAATACCTACAGCCATGGCAACACCGGCACAAACCGCACTAAACGCTAGTGTCATCGCAAGCAGCATATAGGTGTTGCGCAAAACCTTGTTCGTTTGCAACACTGATGGTTGAGATGCACTTGAATACATCGAACGTTGATCCATTGTTTCCTCCAAAAGGACTTTGTCTTTAACCAAAATGGTAAACTAACTATTAGTGTATGTTGTATGGGTTTTAGTTCCCATTTTCAAGTAGTTTCAAATGAAAATAGTGTTAGTAAGTATGAATTACGTGTCAACCGCGCAATTAGCGCACTAATTGTTTGAAATGCCATCACTTAACTTATTTTTTTTAATTTTTACTTTACAGTCATAAAAATATCATTAAGATACGCAGCACTTGGAGAGGTGGCAGAGCTCGGTTTAATGCACCTGACTTGAAATCAGGCGAAGGGTCAAACCTTCCGGGGGTTCGAATCCCTCCCTCTCCGCCAAGTTCTAGAAACCCGCACACTGTTGCGGGTTTTTTTATGGTTAAAAGAAAGACTGATGTGATAACGCGGGGAGGAGCCCCCGCTTTCGACGAAAAGGCTAGCTAGCCTTTCTAGTTAACCTCGAAAATAGTTACAAGTACACTATTCATAAAGTTTGCCGCCGGAGCTTGGCAATCTTCATAGCCACTGCAGTTAAAAAATACGGTTAACGTGAGATCGCTGTCTGCCACATAATAGTTTTCAGTAATATAACCGGGGTCGCCGCCACCATGGTGATATACGTCTTTACCATTTATGTTTTGATAAAATATCCCCAAGCCGTATTGCGTTTCACTGTTAACCTGAACAAGACGGTTACTGGCAAATAAGTGTTCAGTTATTGCGGAATCTAGGTTTGAGTTTTCACTCACGATGGCACGCAATAAAAGTGACATATCTTCTACTGTAGACACTAATGGCGCATCGGCAACACCGATGTTTTCGTAAATGAACTTCGTGTTTTCAATTTCATCATCAAATTCTGCGTACCCAGAAATAATGCTGCCCATGTCCTTTTCAAGGCCATTATAATAAGTATTGTTCATTCCCAAACCTATAAATAAACGCTCGCGCATGGCGGTATGGTGATGCTCGCCTAGTACCTCATCAAGAATTAGACCTGCTAATAAATAGCCAGTATTGGAATAGTTAAAGGCCTCGCCAGGCGCAAAGTATGCGGGCTGATCAAGTGCAAACTGCAAAGCAAAAATATCAGTTTTCACTGATGTCGGATCATCAATAATAGCTTCAAACCATTCGTCAGAACTACCGTCACCTAAGTAATCCCAAACACCAGCAGTGTGGTTTAACAACTGACGGAGGGTCATGCTCTCGCTATTTTCAATACGAGACAAAATAGTCGTGGGCAACCATGTTGATATTGGATCGTCCATATCCAGCATGCCTTCTTCGTGCAGCATAGCAACTAATAAGGCCGTGGCTTTTTTGCCTGAACTGCCTGTTGGCATTTGATGATACGTTTGCATAGGTGCTTGAGTGTCAATATCGGCAACCCCAGCTGCCCCAATAAAGTCTATTTCGGGGCTTTCAATTGCCATTACTACCCCGGGCACACCAGAATTTACTGCCGCTTGTAGCATTTCCTGATAATCAACGTTTGGCGCAGGTTGTGGGCTTGGGATAATTGGCGCAGTTGAATTGCTACTTGATCCGCAAGCAGCTAAACCTAAACACACAACACTTGCGATCAACGTTTTTTGTAACATTTTTCTGCCTGTCATATTTTATATCCTCATAAGTAATGTACCGTTTCGTAGTAAGCGAATACTAAGATATGCAAAGTGAAATAAGGGTGAACGAATATGGATAATAAAGTTTGACTTGGTTTTTTTGTCGATAGTGCCTTCACCTTCAATTCACCATCGAGTTGCTAGCCTTTAGGTCGTTTAGATAAACTTATAAAGGACAAACATGTATAAACTTATTCTCCCTACCTTGTGCTTATCGTTTTGCGGTTTCGCACATGCGGCTCAACCTTCTTATAGTTTCCTGCAGGCTGGCTTTGTAAAAACTGAAATAGCCGATCTTGAATCATTTAATCTAAATGGATATGAACTCAGAGTAAGTGGTGAGCTGGGGTATGGCTTTTTTGTTGAATACAAGCATACCGATTCTTCAGATTCTCATGATGGGTTCAAGCTTGATGTAGTGCAACGGCAGTTCTCGGGGGGATACATCCATAATTTTTCACCCAAACTGACACTTGATTACAGACTGGGCTTGGGTAATTTTGATATGACGGGCACCCGTAATAATGATTCTGCAAGCGCTGAAACAGACTTTTTTAGTGCCGCTACAAACGTTCGCTACCAATTAACCGAAAACTTAGAGATCTTTGGTGGTTTCGAAGTACAAAATTGGGATGGTGACGCCGACCAAAAAGCATATAGGTTTGGTGCTCTATACGACCTTTTGGGGGGGGTAGGGGGCATTGAATATACGAAGTACTCTGACCAAGAAATCGTAAACATGAGTATAAGATACGAATTCTAATCAAGTAATTACGCCCAAATTAATATACTGAAGCCCGACTTCGCAATAAAAGCGAAGTTGGGCTTTTTTTGATCTAAAAAATAGTTGTAGATTCTCGGTATGGTCGCGGTTGTGAGCAATTAATTACGGCAACGAGTATCCTTTTATCTCTTCCTTTGGAAAATTTTTACACATGCCGTTTGTAAAACATAATACAAAGTCACTAGGCGCGCTTGCCATTAAAAGCCAATCCTCCTCTGAAATTGAGTCTGTACGCTTGTTATTATTTGAACTCACAACATCACCAGCTTATAAAGCAGCAATTTGCCCTCGACGCTTTGGACACACGCAACGAACTATAAGGTTGCCTCCTCGCAACTTTCTAAGGTCAAGACCCGCTGAGTTATAGTGCGTTTAAAATCTTATACCGGAGTAGGGGCGTATAGTGAATTGTCTATTTGGATAATCGATTAACGTAATAAATAGGTTTGATTTCATTATTCGCGTTACTCAACTGCGTTTAAAAGCGTCAGCAATTGAGACGACTTATAAAGCTCCCCTTTAATACCAGCGACAAGAGCGTGGGTAGCAATGGTAAGCCTACTTATGTTTGCGCTCGGGTTTTGGTTAATCTCGCTTATGCGTCTAAGAGCGTCCTCTTGGCCTTGATTAACAAAAATTGTCAAAATCTGAATACTATTTTCTTCCGCCGTTTTTACTCTAGGCAATGGCTTGTAACCCAATGCCTTAACCGTCTCTTCAGCGACTTCCCAAACAGACCAAGGGTTTTGTCCAGTAATTAAGTTGTCGTGAACACTGACTTGATTAAGATAATTTTCACCGGCGATAAAAGTGGCACCTTGTTCACTCAATTTTGTTTCTAATAAAAAGGGGAAAATATTTTTAGCATTGGGTATTAAAAACAGCTCTTCGGAATTTGTAAAAGCGGAAACTCTTTTGTTTTCAAGAAAATATTGACCCGTATCGGAAACAACATCAACGAACGCTGCTGGTCCATGACATACGGCAACAATAACTTTTTTCGTTTGCCAAAAATGAGACACGGCAGCCTTGATACCTGCGTTATTTGAGAAGTCGAACATTGCACCCTTACCGCCAACGAAGTATATACCGTCGTAGTTTGCTAAGTTTGCGCTTTCAATAGCAAAAGAATTTTTTACTTTATGCATTGCTTCATCATCATTCAAAAAAGCATAGTCAAACTTGCCCATATCATCGGTGTCTATCACCATTGGGGGTTCGCCACCCTGAACACTGGCTATATCAACGCTGAACCCATTAGCTTGGAAAACGTAGAACGCCCGCGCAAGTTCAGTAAGTTCATAACCTGTAGTTTTCCCCGTCGCACCTAATGTCTCTTCACTAGTCAGCACTGCTAGAATACGTCCGCGACTATCGTTAACGCCCTCGGATATATAGCGAATATCTTGCGGTTGTTGTTGGCTAAAGTCAGCTTTTAGCTCGTTTCCAAGAAGACTAAAAAACCACACAATAAAGCCAGATATGCCAATAACCAGAGTAAGGATTATAAGACCAATCTTTTTAAACATACTGATTCCTTTAAAAAGTGTTATTTTGTTGAAAGAGAAGTCAATTTGAGGTCAATTATTGTGATTAGTAACCTTTCTTTTTACTGTGCAACTTCGTGACTAATAGCGCAGTGGCTTTCTGTTCTGCATCTTCAGGCTCTGTATATAGATGTGGCTCTACACCAATACCTTCCCAATTTGTTTGGGTAATAGGGTTGATGGCTTTTGCCGTTGGTATGGCAATTCGCAGTCCATACTTGAGCTCAAAGTAATGCCAAGGATTGGCGCCTCCTTTACTGGGTTTTCCAATGACCAACGCACGAGACATATGTTTGAAGTTATAAGCAAACTCTTCGGCAGCTGAAAACGTATTTGGCCCAATAATTATGACTATTGGGATTTGACTTAAATGAGGGAAATCAATGGCAGGATCTGTATAAAATTCTTCGAAGCTATCAGAAGCTCTCGAGTAAAAGGTATTTAGGTGCTGTCGAGCCTCCAAAAAAAAGCTTGATATGTACTGAACAGTTTGCGCGCTGCCACCACCATTCTCTCGTAAATCAATGATAAGGCCATCTACATTTTCAATTGCTTGCATGTGATTTGAAATCACTTCTTTTGAAGTCTCGTTGAGGTCAGCAAACCCCCAAAAACTTAGGAAACCTATATTTTCTTCAGAGACTTCAACACGTTCAAAACCGAAATCGAGCCTCGCTAGCTTTTCAAACCATGTTTCTTTTTTTTGTAACCCACTAATTTCAGGGTTGCTTGAGACAGAAAAATGCTGGTCATTTTTTTGAAGGACTTTATTTATAAACGTTGTAAAATCCTGCCGGTATTTTACGTTCGCGAACGCTTTATCATGTTTAACACTTTCTAACTCATTGATAATAATTTCAATTTTATCAATTTCTACGTAGTTATGACTAATTTTATCTATCAATTCATCAACTAATTCAAGTTTTATCTGGTTGTTAAACTGAACCTGTTCAACAGGTTCATATTGTGCAAAGGATTGAGTTGTACTCAGAAGAAACAGTGAAAAAAGCAAAATAATGTCGTGCTTTCTACTTTTAAGGCAGATGCTAATATCTCTCAGCCAGAATAAATTTTTTCGATTCATGTTTCTTTCCATTTGATGCACGTTATTACCTCGTTTATTGAATGAACTAACAATCATCAGTACTCTTAAGTAAATTTGGAGTGAAATGTTGTATAAGAATAAATTTCACCTTCACATCACTTTCAATAAGTAAGCTATTCAGTACGATTTCAGGTGAATAAAGTTGATTTAATCAGCTTTGCCACAGTTTTTATGCAAAGGGAGAGTTGTATGAAGCGCAAATTACGCGTGCTTCTTGTTGAAGACAACCAAGCAATAGCGAATCAAATTATCACTTTTCTTCAAGGACACGAGTGGGACGTAGATTATGCGTCAACCGGTAAGTTAGGAGTAAAACTAGCATTAGAGCATACGTTTGACGTTGTTATTTTAGACTTAAATTTACCTGATATTGACGGCTTACGAGTATGTGAAGAAGTTAAGCGTCACGCTAACGCCAACATACCAATATTGATGCTTACTGCTAGGGATGCTTTTGAGGATAAGGTCAAAGGCTTTGGTAAAGGCGCTGATGATTATCTTACTAAGCCTTTTGATTTAAGAGAGCTGGTTTTGCGATGCGAGGCGATGTCAAGAAGGTCTGAGTTGCATCAAAATACCGTTGTCTCCCATGGGGCGTTATCTCTGGACACTAGGTCGTTTGAGGTGGTATGGAGTAGTGAAAATATAAAAGTAACAAAGGTGGGTTTTAAGCTATTACATAAGCTATTGAGTGAAATGCCTTACCCTGTCAGCCGCTCAGAATTGATTGAGCACGTTTGGGGTGATGAACCCCCTGAAAGCAATGCGCTGAAATCACACATTTATGCACTAAGAAAAGCAACTGAACAAGTAACGGGAAAACCTATCCTCCACACAATCAGCAATATTGGCTATCAGTTAAAGGGTATAGATGATTAGGTTTACAAGCTTACAAAATAGACTAATGGTTGCTTTTACTTGTTTATCATTAGTCATCTGTATTTTTTTTATACGCTTCTCAACTATATTAATAGAAATCGCCGAAGCTAACGCCTATCAATCTGTGCTCGCACAAGAGGAGCATCGCTTGACAGCAATCACCAACCCGTTATTAATACCGACAATACTAAACTCCGTTTTATATACCAATATGGAGTCGGTTCCCAATGAGATAATTACGGCAGTTGGCAATGCGCGTAGCGGGAGTTTTGAAACAAAAGACAATCAACAGTTTGTTTTCAGAATATTTGTGATTGAGCAAAGCCCCCAACTGCTACTGATGAACATAAATTCTTTTTCTGCGAATCAACATCTAAGCCAATATAAATCTTTGTTTCTTTATAGTATTTCTGGAAGTGCATTTATTCTATGTTTATTGAGCGCCTGGTACCTGTCTAAATGGCTGTCGCGCCCTATAGAGCAATTGACCAAAAGTGTTGAAAAAAGAGGCAGTAATGCTGACTTTAAATCTGAAAGAAATGTCGCTGTAGCATCTATGTTTGGTTTAGATAGATCAGATGAAATTGGAAAACTTGCCAAAGCGCTTGCAGAGTCTTATGACGAAATTCAAATATTATTGGAACGGGAACGAAATTTTACTCGCGACGTTAGTCATGAGTTACGTACTCCCATTACTTTAATTAAAAATACATTAACACTTAATAATGCAAAGGTGGGTAGCCACGCTGAGCACAATCTATTAAAACAATCTGCCAATGAACTTGAACAGACCGTTGAAATACTTTTGGCACTAGCCAGGCAAGAAAATTTGGAGTTTACAGAATTTAGCGTCTTACCGATTATCGAGAAAACTGTACTGAAGGTTTATCATCTATACCCCGACTTTCCTTTTGATGCTCTCATTACAGTTTGTCCTACAATGCGGGCCATTGGCAATGAGCTATTGTTGGGTTTGCTCTGCCAAAATCTTGTAAACAACGGGGTTTACCATGGAAATGGTAAAGCTATGACAATCCGTTCTTCTGGGCACGAACTCATTTTTGAAAATTCACTGGAAGCCACACAAGAACGCCCCTATTATCAAGGTTTAGGGCACGGACAATACCTTGTGAAACGTATCGTTGAAGAAATGGGGTGGAGCGTCATGATTGAGCAAGAAAACCGTATCTACAGAGTCACTATATCAACCATTACTTAGCCCTTTCGGTTTAAAGTTTTACCTTTGCTTCACCTATTTCTACTTAAACTCCTAATGAATATTTTGATCTAGGCCTCTTTGCGTAATCAACATTCATTCAAATAGGAGCAGTCATGACGGTAAACAACACATCAACACTGTCGAAAAAAATTGTAAAAAGTAGCATTATTTTTAGCTGTATCTTACTTAGTTATTTTACCATCAGTTTTAGCTTGATATTTTGGCCAACTAAGTTTCCGTTCAGCCTGATTCACCATGATGTAAATAATTCAAATCATAATGGACCATTGAATATTAATGGGCAACATATGACAGTAACCGCAAGAGATGGTAAGTCACTCTATGTACGTAAGATTGGGCCTGATTCTCAGCGCGTTATCGTGTTTATACATGGAATAGCAACCACACATCAAACATTAATTAATACTGCAACGCAATTGCATGAGGCAACAGGGGCTCAAATATTATTACCCGACCTGAGGGGACACGGATTTTCTCAAGGAGACAATTTCGATGTTGCTTACATTGGTCAATATGAGGATGATTTAGAAGATATTCTTCTGCACTTAACGTCAAAAACTAACGTGTCCTCAAAAGGTCTATATCGTCATATTATTATTGGTGGTCACTCAATGGGGGGCGGTATTACTATGCGTTACGCGTTGAAAGATAATAAACCAGACGTTGACGGATACTTATTGTTTGCTCCCAATTTTGGCGAAGGTCCTACACAGCGTAAAGCGAGTGGAGATATGGCGGGCAATTCGCCAATTTTATTCAATACGACGAGAATGATAGGGCTATTGATGTTAAACACTATAGGAATTAATCATTTAGACTCATTAGCTATTATGTATTTTAATTTTCCACAACAGATGATGGCCTATAGTTATTCTTCAATCATGTCTGCTCAACCTATTAGGCCGGACACTACCGATAAAGCATTGCTCAATATACCTCAGCCATTAATAGCGATTATAGGACAAGAAGATGAAGTGTTTTTGGCCAGCGCGTACCCGAGTTTTATTCGTGAAAATAGTGCTTTAGGCTCTGTTGAATTAATAAACCATGCTGATCACATGAGCATATTATCTAATCCTCAAGCCATTGAGAAAGCGACTGCCTGGCTTAGAGCTAATTTCTAAACATGTTAAATGTCGATGGTTACATGTTGTTGTAACTCGCGCCTCTCATGCAGCAACATCGAACCTACAAGTATGAACCAAATTATCTGCAATAACCCAAATACTGCGCCAATTTCCTTAAGACTTGGTATAAGCGTCGAAAAACCGAAAAAACTTATAATATAACCAAAGAGAACAAGATTTTTACTTAATCTTTCCTCTTTCAGTAAACAAGTATTAATCAACATGACCCAGGTTGCTCCTACCCATTCAGAGCCTTCTCCTAAGCCCATTTGTATCGCATATATCTCTCGCCACAAATCAACTACAGCCGTTCCCAGCTTATAATTTTCACTAAATAGAAACTCGATCGATAGAATAGCGATAAGTCCGCTGGCGAATATGTAACATGACCAAAGATAGCTCATTAGCATCGTAATTTGCTGAAGTACACTGTGCTCTCGCGTTTGATTTTCTAATAATGAAACGCTAAGCACTAAAACGCTTATCCCAAATACGACATAAACTAAGAAATACCAAACCTGCATTAATTCACTAAAGTTATTAAGGGTACGCAAGCGTTGATCGGGGCCATCATTAAAGTCGGGCGCAATGATAAATATGAGGCACAAGCCAAGAATAAAGCTTGTAGCGCAAATAAAAGAAGCGATAGCGCCATGAAATTGTTTTTTTCTCATTTTTCTTTTGCCATCAATAAAACCTCACCAGTTGATGAGGTTGTTTTCAACGATGCAATATTAGCAAAACATCCTTTAATATAAGGAGTTTTTTTAATCAGAACTTTTTATAGTAGTGCTTGTATGGTCAATGTAAGGTGAAAAAATTGCTATTTCTGGTGCCAGTGAATATTTAGGAGAAAGCTTAATTCGCGCGAGGGGTCAAACCACCGTTGTTCGACAAAATGGCAGGATAGCCATTTTGCACAGCCGCAGGGTGAGCGCCATGGACGGCGCGAATGAATCCCTCCCTCTGTGCCAAGTTCTAGAAACCCGCACACTGTTGCGGTTTTTTTTATGCTTGAAATAAATCACATGATTTTATCTTTTATTCGATGTATGTTTTGTATTCAGTCTTTGATTTACATACAGAAAATACTTTCGAAAGCCTAATACTTGTTTAAGGATGAATTTATGAAGCGCTTTTTAGCTATGTTACCCATTATCTTGTTGGCAGGGTGTAATTCAGATAACGACGATGGCGTTGTTTGTACCACTGAAGTTATTCCAGGCATCGCTATAACCGTTATTGATGATGTAACCGAAGCACCTATTTCTTGTGGCGCCACTGCCATACTACAAGAGTCAAGCTACGAGGAAGAGCTAACCAATCCAGAATCCTCTGATTGCGATTCTACTGCGATGTTGTTAGGCGCACTTGAGCGACAAGGCTATTATAACATTACCGTGCAAAAAGAGGGCTATGAGTACTGGTATGCTTATGATGTTGAAGTTGCCGAGGGGCTTTGCCATGTTGAACAAGTTGAAGTGGAAGCAAGGTTAATCCCTTTATAAGGTGCTGAAAATAACTGCCTACAAAAATGTGAAGCTTTGCAGATTCACTTAGCGTGGTTATTAGCTAAATGGCGCAAAACAAGTGCATTTTGTACGAAATAAGGCCTTTGCTTTTCATTTTGTTTATCTATTCGCCACTTGGCACACTTTATTTAGATTTGCACTTTACACGCAGAAAAATATCATTAAGATACGCAGCACTTGGAGAGGTGGCAGAGCTCGGTTTAATGCACCTGACTTGAAATCAGGCGAAGGGTCAAACCTTCCGGGGGTTCGAATCCCTCCCTCTCCGCCAAGTTTTGAAAACCCGCACACTGTTGCGGGTTTTTTTATGGTTAAAAGAAAAGTTAAAGCTTACATGAGAGGGAGGGTGAGACCCCCCGTTTTTCGACAAAATGGCAGGATAGCCATTTTGCACAGCCGAAGGCTGCCCGTAGGGTGAGCGCCATGGACGGCGCGAATGAATCCCTCCCTCTACGCCAAGTTCTGAGAACCCGCACATTGTTGCGGGTTTTTTATACATAAAATAAATGCGAAATCAGTTTACGTGTAAGACCACAGTCGCATTGTTACAGGCTATTAACAGGTATAGCCTTGCGATTCTTCCAGCAATCGTAAGGTGTAAAGTGTCTCAAGAAAGCGATTCTTATCAAAAACTTCACAAGCCAAGTAATACATTTAAATCAAGAGAAGATTACCTCAACCACGAATTACAAATCATTGCGCCAAAGCGCTGGCGATTCAACCTACCAGGTAGAGACTATCGTATAGAGTGGGAAGACTGTGTGCCTGGCATGGCGGCAACGATAGGTAAAATTGTAATGGTTGCCGCCGTTGTAGGAGCGTTTGCTGCGCCATTAGGGTTATCACCTGAATTCGTTGTAGAAAACGTCCGGTTTGAACTTCTCATTGCTGCAGTGCTTTTTGTTGTGTTGATATCCGGTTTTTTCAACCCTTCAGCGAACTTAGCGGGTACTCATGGCCCTTTACTGCCTTTGGTACCACTGATTGTTGCGTCGGGCGGTCATCCTATGGCGTTAGGGCTGTTAATTGGCTTTTTTGGCTTTTTGTTGGGGATAACCAAAGGCGGCAGTGTACTAGCAAAGCTAACCAGTAATGGGGTTTGTGGCGGCCTTTTACTGTATTTAGGATTTATTGGTATTACTGGGCAAGTTAAAAAGCTGTTTGCGTGGGCAGAGAGTTTCGACATGGCCTATTTAGCCTTTGTGGTTATTGTTGCCACCATTTTAATGTATGCATGGTTGGAGCATATTCAAAAGCGTTGGTTGGCTATTCCTTTAGGTGCAGTCATGGCAGCGGTTATTGCTTTTGCTCTAGGCGCGCCATTTGAATTTACTACCTCACCGGGTATGCCAAACTTAAACCCAGCCTATTGGTGGGGTGAAAGTACAGGTTGGCAACTGGGGTTACCTGATTGGTCTCATTTTATTGCGGTACTGCCATTTGCTGTATTAGCGGTATCTATGTGGTCTCCAGATTTTCTTGGGCATCAGGTTTTCCAGAAGCTGAGCTATCCGAAGCACAGTGAGAAAGCGCACATGAATATCGACGATACCATGATTGCAGCATCTAGCCGCCAAGCAGTGGGAAGTTTACTTGGTGGGGGGAATATTGCTTCATCGTGGGGAACCTACATAATACCAGCGTCAATTGCTCGTAGACCTATTCCAGGCGGAGCGATAGTAACTGGCATATTGTGTGTAGTTGCTGCCATTTGGGGTTATCCAATGGACCTTGCTATTTGGCCTCCCGTGTTATGTGTTGCACTCATAGTCGGTGTGTTTTTACCGCTGATGGAAGCCGGTATGCAAATGACACGAGAAGGTAAAACAACACAATCTGCGGCCCTAGTGGTAATTTCATCAGTACTAGTTAACCCTGTGTTTGGTTGGTCGTTCACTATGCTTCTCGATAACTTAGGGTTAGTTGGTTGTAAAGAACGGGCTGGTGAACTTGGCAAAGCGGGTAGGTGGTTAATACCGGGCATTACCTTTATTGTGCTATGTACGGTTATGGCTCTGATTGGTATGTTCCCAGGGGTGCCTGCCATCATTGAGACCTTCAGGGTGTAAGTACAAAACGTTTTTATAATATTAAGGAAGGGGCTGTGTTTATAGCGGCCCCTGCATTAATTTTTTGGTATGGGCTCATTTAAGAGCTTGTCCCAGTAAGGAGTATCTTCAAAGTACGCACACAAAAAGTCGATAAAAACGCGGAGCTTATTGGAAACCAGTTTACGGTGTGGGTATACCGCATATAACGAAATAGCTTGTGGGACATAGTCTTCTAATATTGATAACAATTCACCCCGTCTGAGCGCGTCACCGGTAATAAAAGTAGGTTGTAGTACATAACCATCACCGTGTATTGCCACATTAGTCAGTACCTCTCCATTGTTCGCAATAAGTTTTGGTGTTACTTTTTGCGCATTAGTTTTAAGCGCCTTCATTAACTCAGACCCGTCACTATCATAATTTACATACGAATATTCTAGGTAATGCTCTGGATTCAACTCTGATGGATGTGCAGGCGTTCCATATTTTTCTAAATAGGCCGGTGCTGCACAAAGGGCTAAGTTAAGTGTGGTGATCTTTTTTGCAACGAGGGCAGAGTTAGCTAAATAGCCAGCCCGAATCGCAACATCCAGACCTTCATCTACCACATCTACTTTGCGATCATTCAGTTGTAAGTTTACAGAAACGCTGGGATGAGCATGTTGGAACGCCGCGAGTGCTGAAGAAAGATGTAAGGTAGAAAAGGATACAGGGGCACTTACGCGTAGTACACCTTTGGCTTGCGTGTTAAGTAGGCCCAGCTGTCCCTCCATATCGTTAACACTTTCCAATATGTTATTGGCATGCAGTAAACACTGTTGCCCTGCTTCTGTCAGGTGAATCTTTCGGGTAGTGCGGTTGAATAAACGTACGTCTAAGTGCTTTTCAAGTTGAGCCACATATTTACTTATAAGCTGGTTTGAAGTGTTTAGCCTATCCGCAGCGCGAGTAAAACTGCCTTCATTAGCAACCACCACAAACGTTTTAAGCAGTGCGGTCCTATCCATTTCTCTATTATCAACCATATTGTCAACAAAACGTTGTTAATTATTCAATACTATGCCGTTTTATTCAATTTATGTTGACAACTATTCTAGACCCATGCAGTTAGTTCTTCGTCACAGACAAAGGACTAACAACTAACTAAAGGCTTTCTGCACGGCAGTGTGGTTGCCGTGACTAAATATTAAGGTGTAACTATGAATAAGCATTTTTTAACAACCGTATTTTCTAGCAACAATAGTGTAGCGAATTTAGTGCTACGTGTGCCCCTCGGAATTATTTTAGCTGCACATGGTGGGCAAAAGTTATTTGCATGGTTTGGCGGATACGGTCTTGAGGGGACTGGACAATGGATGGAGAGTATAGGGTTAGCTCCTGGGCTTATCATGGCATTACTCGCTGGTAGTGCAGAGTTTTTTGGGGGAATAGCGCTAATACTTGGGTTTCTTACACGTCCCGCTGCCGCACTAAGTGCGTTCACCATGTTAGTCGCTATTTTTAGTGTGCATGCGGGTAACGGATTATTCATGAGCAACAACGGTTACGAATTTGCCTTAGCCCTACTTGCTGCCACGGTTGCACTGTCTATTCAGGGCGCCGGAAAGTTTTCATTTGATGCTGTTATCAGCAATAAATTACTTGGTTAATACGGTGGCTTTATAAAAGGCTGATTTTGTGAAAGACAGGCACGAATGAAGGCTGCCTATAGCTTTAATGAGTCTGCGTCATCGATTTAACAGTTATATCGGGAAAAACACTGATGAGTATTACAACGGCTTACATTTCACATGGTGGTGGACCGCTGCCACTTCTAGAACGCGGTACAGATGAAGACGGCAAAGGGGGCGCAAACCATAAAGAAATGATTGAGGTACTTAAAACCTTATCGCGAGATATGCGAAGGCCTGATGTCATTGTGGTGGTTAGTGCGCATTGGGAGGAAAATAACACCCAAGTGACTGCCGGTAACAAACCAAGCTTGATTTATGATTACTACGGCTTTCCTGAGCGGGCTTATACATTGCAATATCCAGCCTTTGGTATCCCCGATTTATCTGCATCTATTGTGGCGGGTTTGCAAGCACAGGGAGTTGATGCAACGGCTAACCAAAATCGCGGGTTTGATCATGGGATGTTTGTTCCTCTCACTATCATGTACCCAGAAGCAGACATTCCATGTATTCAAGTATCCTTAACATCAGACTTGGATGCGGCAAAGCATATAGCGTTAGGAAGGGCATTGAGACACATTTTACAGGCTAATTGTAACGACAAGCATGTTTTACTGTTGGGCTCGGGTTCGTCTTTTCATAACATGCGTGGCTTTTTTGATAGTTCAGCGTCGGCAAATAAAAAAGCACAAGAATTCAATCAATGGCTACAAGAAACAATGAAGTTTGAAGCAATGAATGAATTAGAACGGAGTCAAAAACTCATTGAGTGGAAAAGTTCACCCCACGGAATATTTGCTCACCCTAGAGAAGAACATTTACTCCCTCTTCATGTTTGTTACGGTGCAAATGAAAGGACGGTAGACAAAGCAATATCATTAACGTTACTGACGAAGCCAGCAAGTATGTTTGTTTGGAAAAACTAAGCGAAACATCCACGGACATGCACTTAACTTAAACAAATTAACCAAAATACAAGCACTTTGTTTATCAATTAATCGGTTGAACATAAAAGTTTAAGTTAGTGCTTTACACTTTCAGCTAAATCATTAAGATACGAAGCACTTGGAGAGGTGGCAGAGCTCGGTTTAATGCACCTGACTTGAAATCAGGCGAAGGGTCAAACCTTCCGGGGGTTCGAATCCCTCCCTCTCCGCCAAGTTTTGAAAACCCGCACACTGTTGCGGGTTTTTTTATGGTTAAAAGAAAAGTTAAAGCTTACATGAGAGGGAGGGTGAGACCCCCCGTTTTTCGACAAAATGGCAGGATAGCCATTTTGCACAGCCGAAGGCTGCCCGTAGGGTGAGCGCCATGGACGGCGCGAATGAATCCCTCCCTCTCCGCCAAGTTTCGAAAACCCGCACACTGTTGCGGGTTTTTTTATGCTCGAAATAAAATGTATTAGCACCACAGCAAACGGGAATAAGCAGCGTATATTTTCGGGCAGGTTTAATTAAATAAAATTCACAATTCTAAAACTTTTATTAAGGCTAGAAGTTGTTCTAGCCACTAAGTAGCAATGCCGCAATGATAAACGGACAAACAAACGAAAGATAGCGGTGAAAAAGTACTGCAACTCATTGAAAGTTTTTCTGATCTTCCTCTGTCTATAATTTGTAATAAGCTCTTATAAAATGATTACATTCATAATAACTAATATGTTCGACTAAGCGGCGTTAGTAAAAATGAGTGAGAGATAGAAGAAAGGCACTCGCGACAGTCGCATGTTGGTCATAAATTTTTGCTAAAAACGATTAACCATTAGTTTTCTATACTATCGCTATTGTACATAGGTACACTTGTTTAAAGACACTAGTTCACAGATGTGTGATTAGGGCTTCACTCTAATGTCCAATTGCAATTAAGGTGTATAGTAAGTGATATAGAGGTTATTACTCATTACAGCGCTAATGCTTAAAACGAAAGTGTAAGTGAAACGCAACGACAGCTCGTTACACCCACTGACGAAAAAGAATAAATATAGAGGATTGATATGCAGGCTATGAGTACGCTCAATTTGAGTCAGGGCAGTGTTGAGCAAAAACGTCAGGAAATAAAAGCGTATTTTACGGATTCGTTTGATACCTATGAAAGCCTATTTACTTGCCTAGCAAGCGATGAAGCCTATTTCCAGCGTGCTGAAAAGCTTCGCCATCCACTTATCTTTTATTTTGGCCATACCGCGACTTTTTTTATCAATAAGCTTATTTTGGCTAAAATCATTTCTGAGCGTATCAACCCGAGATTCGAGTCGTTATTTGCTATCGGTGTAGACGAAATGAGTTGGGATGATCTTAACGACGAGAACTACGTATGGCCGTCTGTTGATGAAGTTCGTCAGTATCGCCGCCAAGTGCGCGATCTCGTGTTATCGGTAATTGAAACCCTCGATTTTAGTATGCCTATCAATTGGGAAAGCCCAATGTGGCCGCTGGTGATGGGAATTGAACATGAACGCATTCATTTAGAAACGTCCTCAGTCCTTATTCGTCAACTGCCCATTAGCCAGGTTAAGACCGATAACGAAAATTGGCCCAGATGTAACGTTTCATCTAGTGCTCCTATCAATACATTAATTGACGTGCCAAGTGGCGATGTTATATGTAACAAACAATGGAACGATGCCTTGTATGGGTGGGATAACGAATATGGCCACCATCAAGCTAGTGTAGCCGAATTCAAAGCCAGTCAATTCGCTGTGAGTAATGGTGAGTTTTTAACGTTTATAGAAGCAGGCGGATATGAGAACTCAGATTACTGGGAAGAGGAAGGCAATAAGTGGCGCGAGTACACAAAAGCAGCTCACCCGACTTTTTGGGTAAAGGCTGATAGCGGTTATTTGTATCGCAGTATGTTGGAAGCATTTCCATTACCACTGAGTTGGCCTGTAGATGTGAATTACCACGAAGCGAAAGCCTTCTGTAATTATAAAAGTGAGCAATCCGGCACGCTAATTCGACTACCTACTGAAGATGAGTGGCTACGTTTACGTGAGTTCGCGGGCGTTACCGATAATATTTATTCAAGCGGCTACAATGTTGCGTTGAACAAGTACGCGTCTAGTGAACCGGTAGATGTTAACCAAGCCGGTGATTTTTACGATGTAGTAGGTAACGTATGGCAATGGACGGAAACGCCAATTTACCCCTTTGATGGGTTTAAAGTGCACCCGCTGTACGATGATTTCACCACGCCTACCTTTGACAACAAGCATAATCTTATTAAAGGTGGAAGCTGGATATCTACGGGGAACGAGGCTATGGCACAAAGCCGTTATGCGTTTCGCCGTCACTTTTTTCAACACGCAGGCTTTCGCTATGTAGAAGCTGCACTACCTATACAGGTAAATGATTTGGATTACGAAAGCGATACACAGGTATCACAATACAGTGAGTTCCATTACGGTGACACTTACTTTAATGTTGAAAACTTCGCTAAAGCAAGTGCTCATTTTTGTTTAAGCCACATGCCTCAAAACAAAGGCGGAAAAGCGTTAGACTTAGGCTGTGCAGTAGGGCGCTCATCGTTTGAATTAGCCACCTATTTTGACCAGGTTGATGGCATCGATTTCTCTGCACGGTTTATTAAAACCGCTGTTGCTATGCAGGAACGAGGTGAAATTCGTTATAACCTTATTGAAGAGGGCGAATTAACGTCGTTTAAAGCCCGTAAGCTAAGCAACATGGGCTTAGCGGAATGTGCAGATAAAGTCCATTTTGCCCAAGGTGACGCCTGTAACTTGAAGCCGCAATTTACAGGCTACGATTTGATCTTTATGGGTAACTTGCTTGATAGAGTGTACAGCCCTAAGAAAGTGTTGAACGATGTTACTGCAAGGCTTAATGCAGGCGGCATACTGGTAATAGCCTCACCGTTTACGTGGTTGGAAGAATATACAGAGCGTAGCGAATGGTTAGGGGGTTTCAAAGACGAGAACGGTGAAACGTTAACGTCGACAGAAGCGCTGGAAGCCACGCTTAAAGAAAATTTCGAGCGAGTAGGGGCGCCAACTGAAATTCCTTTTGTTATTCGTGAAACAAAGCGTAAATTCCAGCATACGCTGTCTGAATTTAACGTGTTTAAGAAGCGATAGTATTGTGTATACAGTGTTTACGCGTTGTGTTCTTTGCCAAAAAGGTAATGAATGAAAGCGGCTAAGCAAAGCGCTTTAGCAGGCGCCGATCAAATAGCGGGCTGCAGCGTAGATATAAACGCTGCTTTGAGAAAACAGGTTGCCGATATCGACAATTTATTTTCTGAGCAATGTAGTGAATTTTCATCGCTTTGGCATACACCCTTGTCTTTAGGTGACACTGATGACAATGACAACGCCGACTATGGCGAGGCTCACGCAAGAAACCGCCTGAAGTTTTCGTCGCTTTCTACTCGCTTCCCGCATGCACCAGAACACGCAGTAAGTATGTGGATAGCCGACATGGACACTGCGCCATCTAAGCACATTGCCCATGCTATATCGGCATTTGTGTCTTCGCATTATGGGTATCAGTCATGTGATATTGGTGATGTTGTGGCAGCCCGTTACGCTAAACAAGGTGCGGTCATTGTTTCCAATTCGGTAGTGAGTACGGCAAGTGTGATGGCTGCAGTAGATACTGCGTTGAAGGTGTGCACCACAAAAGGCGATAAGGTCATGGTGCTTTCACCTACCTATGGCCCTCTTCGAGAAAGAATGGCGGCGCAAGGCCTAAACCTCGTTGATGTGAGTATTGACGATATTAGTTATAAGGGAACCGGTGTTGAAACAGGTTTAGAAAAAAATACAACCGCGTTATTAGATGCAGATTGTACTGCCTTTGTGCTTTGCCACCCGAATAACCCCACAGGCACAGTGCTAAGCGAGTCATACCAACTTGATATTGCCCGTTTTTGTGAAACCCACAATATCACCCTTATCCTTGATGAAGTGCACAGTGAATTTGGTTTTATTGATGCCGATGCTACTGTGAATGCTTCGAGCAACACCAAAACTAACACCAAGCATAATGCTCCAAGCGCTATAAAACCTTTTGCGATAGATATCCCATTTGTGCAAGACACAATTATACGAATAAACAGTGCCGCAAAAGCATTTAATTTATCGGCTATACCCGCTGCATCGTATGCCATTATTGTAAATGATGAACTACGCACTAAGTTTGCAATGGAAATAGACAGCTGCCATCTTGAGGCATCCCCCGTAGCTAAAGTTGCACTGATTGCGGCCTACGAAAAAGCAGATGACTGGTTGGCGTTAGTGTTGAAGGCTATTGCGTTTAACAGGCAATACGCCAAAGCGCTTATGAACGTACTGAGCCCAACCACATCTTTTACTTTGGGTGAGGCTGGTTACTTTTTATGGTTGAATTTGAATCAACGCTTTCCACAAAACATGTTCGTTGAAACCTGCAAGCGTGGGGTTATTGGTGTTGATGGGTCAAGTTTTAACGCCCCAGGTTATTTGCGCCTTAATTTGGCATGTCACCCTAGTGCGATAAAAACGGCGTTACTGAGATTATTTTCCGATTAAGTTATAGCCTTTAGCTTAGTGCTAGTCTTCCGCTAATTGTCACTCATGCTGTGTTTACTAAATCCAGTTCGTTCACCCTTTGTTGGGTGCTTCCTATTTCTACCGTTAGATCTGACTAATTTTCACCTCGGGCTCCTGTATCGTGCTCTGCATCGGGAAAGCCAATTTAGTACCTAGCCTAGACCTAGCCCAACATCCATTCATTCTCAAAAAACGAATGAATGGTGCTAAATTCGCTAATTTTATCCCGCTGTTTAGGTACTACAATATTGAGTATTGAAAATTGATTATCGATAACAAGCGCTCTAGTGGTGCTTGGCGCAAAAGAGTCGATGTAAGGAATTAAAGATGCAATACATCCGAAAAGGTAGCGAACGAGGCAACGTAAATCTTGGTTGGCTAAACAGCAAACATAGTTTTTCATTTGGCCAGTATTATGACGCCAATCATATGGGGTTTTCTGCCCTAAGGGTCATTAACGATGATATCGTACAGGCGGGTAGAGGCTTTGAAACCCATGGACACCGAGACATGGAAATCATTTCTTTTGTCGTAAGCGGTGCGCTAAAACACAAAGACAGCACTGGTAACGACTACGTTATTCCTGCTGGTGATATTCAAGTGATGAGTGCAGGAAAGGGCATTAGGCATTCTGAAATGAATGCGTCTGATCACGAGGAAGTTAATTTTATTCAAATTTGGATTGAGCCTAACGTAACGGGTGTTCAGCCAGCTTATTTACAGAAGTCGGTTAGTGATAAAAACGGATTAGAGTTGCTTGTCAGTGAGTCGGGGCAAAACGGCGCATTAAAAATTAATCAAGAAGCACGTATTAGTAAACTGGCTCTTAGCCAAGGCGAAGCTTTCGACTTAGCGGTTGAATCTACAACAACCTTGGGAGCTGGCTATTTGCATATTGTGAAAGGTGAATTAATAGTTAACGACGTGAAGTCAGATAAGATGACTACCTTAACTAAAGGCGATGCGATAGGGTTAGGTACGAAGCAGAAGATAGTGGTTTTAGCCAATGATGATGTGCTTGCGCTTTGGTTTGATTTGCCTCCTATTGGTTAATGAGTCGGTGCAGTATCTTTATTGACCAGCTTGTCCTGTTAACGATTGTTTTTACACATTTACTTACTACAAATTGACACTGAAAAGTTTACCTAGTCGGTAGTCGTGGTATGATATAGACGCATGATTGGTAAGTAACTGGTGGAAACCACCACGGTTACGGATCTTTTTTGTTCGAAAGTAAACCGTAGTCAGTGAGATACTTGTGATAAAAATTATCCTAGCAGATGACCATGATTTGGTCAGAAGAGGGATCCGCCGAATTCTGGAAGATGTCGTAGATTTTTCAATCATAGCTGAAGCTAAAAATGGCGAAGATGCCGTACAGTTATGTCGAAAAAATGCCCCAGATGTGGTACTCATGGACGTAAATATGCCCGGTATTGGCGGGCTAGAAGCAACTAAACGCATTGTGCGAATGTCTGAGAACACTCGCGTGATTTGTTTGTCTATGCACAAAGAAAGCCCCATTCCGATGCAGGTTATGAATGCTGGCGCGTTTGGTTTCTTAACGAAAGATGCTGAACCTGAAGAAGTTATTCGAGCCATTCATAAAGTCGTTGCTGGGCAAAAGTATATCGATAGTGAAGTAGCGAACAGTATCGCCATCGATAAGCTTTCCCCGAATTCAGACAACCCGTTTAATGATTTATCAGATAGAGAGTTAAGTATTGCGCTTCGCCTCACCAAGGGCAAACGCGTACCTGACATTGCCAATGAGTTAAGCATTAACGCGAAAACTGTCAATACATACCGTTATCGTATGTTTGAAAAGTTAGGCGTAACCACTGATGTGGAATTAACCCACTTAGCGCTTCGCCACAAACTCATCGATTCGAATTTGCTTTAGCCCAGCATGTCTGCATTTGATTCCGCAGCGTTTCTCAAAAATTTAACTTCTCAACCGGGCGTATACAGAATGTATAACGCTCAGGAAGACGTCATTTATGTAGGTAAAGCAAAAAACCTTAAAAAGCGTGTTTCTAGCTATTTTCGGATGAATGTCGATAATGCAAAAACACGCTCATTGGTAATGCAAATTGCCAATATGGATGTCACCGTTGTAAATAGTGAAACAGAAGCGTTTTTGCTAGAAAATAACTTCATCAAGAAGTACAAGCCACGTTACAACGTGGTCATGCGTGACGATAAATCCTACCCTTTTATATTCCTATCTGACCACCAGCACCCACGTTTATCGTTTCACCGTGGCCCGCAAAAGAAAAAGGGCGAATATTTTGGCCCTTATCCTAGTGCGGGTGCCGTTCGTGAAAGTTTGCGTTCTATGCAGCGTATTTTTCCTGTACGCCAGTGTGAAGACAGTTACTATCGCGCAAGAAGTCGCCCTTGTTTGCAGTACCAAATGCAGCGTTGCAGTGCGCCTTGTGTTGAAGGTTATGTAAGCGACGAAGAATATAACGAGCAAATAGACCTTGCTAGGCTATTCCTAAAAGGTAAAAACCAACAAGTCATTGGTACCTTGGTCGATAAAATGGAAAAAGCCAGCGAAGCGCTAAACTTTGAAGCTGCCGCGCGTTATCGCGACCAAATTAATACACTTCGCAAAGTACAAGAGCGCCAATGGGTAGCCGGTACCCAAGATGAAATGGACATATTTGGCTTTGCGGTGAAAGGCAATATGGCGTGTATTCAGGTGATGTTTATTCGTGACAGCCAACTTTTAGGCAGCAAAGCGTTTTTTCCAAAGGTGCCGAACACGGCTGATGAACAAGAAATATTTGAATCCTTTTTTTTGCAGTTTTATTTAGCGGGTAACAAACTTATTCCTAAGCAAATGGTATTTGCTAGTGCGCTGTCTGATGAGCAAGCGATTGCCGATTTGCTTAGCAGTGAAGCCGGATACCGTGTGAATTTCTTTAAAGGTGCACGTGAAGAGAAACGTCGCTACCTAGAATTGGCACAAGCCAATGCTGAAACCGCACTAGAGGCCCAGTACGGCGAACAAAAGTCTGTATTTGCCCGTTATCTCGATTTAGAAACGGCGCTTGAATTAGAGGCGCCATTGCAGCGTATGGAATGTTTCGACATAAGCCACACCTCAGGCGAACAAACCGTAGCATCTTGCGTAGTGTTTAATCGTGAAGGCCCACTTAAAAGCGATTACCGCCGCTATAACATTGAAGGCATTACGCCTGGTGATGATTACGCAGCCATGGCTCAAGCCCTTAAGCGTCGGTACAAATCAGTTAAAGAAGTACAAAAGATCCCTGATTTGCTGCTTATTGATGGCGGTAAAGGGCAGTTGTCTCAGGCTGAATCTTTCTTTAAAGATTGGCCTCATGATAAAAAGCCAATGTTATTGGGTGTAGCGAAAGGCACAACCCGCAAACCGGGTTTAGAAACTATTATATTGGCCGATAGCCACGACACCGTGCCTATGGACAGCCACTCACCCGCATTGCATCTTATTCAGCATATTAGAGATGAATCTCACCGCTTTGCAATTACTGGGCACAGAAACCGCCGTCAAAAGGTTAAAACCACATCAAGTTTAGAAACCATACCTGGAGTAGGGGCTAAACGTCGCCAAACACTGTTGAAATATATGGGTGGGCTGCAAGGGCTTAAAAAGGCCAGTAAGGATGAAATTGCTAGCGTACCAGGTATTAGCAAAGAGTTAGCTGACACCATATACGATCATCTTCATCTTTAATCTCATCCAATACGCGCATTAATACGTAAATTGCGGTAATCTGTTAAAAATTGAAGGCTTAAAAAAAGCTGCGCTAAACCTGCCTATAATAGGCGAAAATTTTGAGATGTATTTATGTGGACGGTTCCAAATTTAATTACTCTATTCAGAGTGATCCTTATTCCTGTGTTTGTTGGTGTTTATTTTCTTGATTGGCGTTGGGCCCACGAAGCCGGTGCATTTATTTTTTGGCTTGCAGCTATTACCGATTGGTTCGATGGTTACCTAGCCCGAAAACTTGAACAATCTACACCTTTTGGTGCTTTCCTAGATCCTGTTGCCGATAAGCTCATTGTTGGGGCGGCACTGCTAATGATTACTCACAGCTATGCTAGTTTATGGATAACCATTCCAGCCATTGCACTACTAGTGCGAGAAATTTACGTTTCAGCGCTTAGAGAGTGGATGGGACAAAATGGTGTGAGGGAAGCGGTAAAAGTATCATTTATTGGCAAAGCAAAAACGACTGCGCAAATGTTAGCCATTATTGGATTATTATCTGGCCTTGAATCGTTTATGGGCATTCCACTTTATTGGGTAACCCTAGGACATATTTTACTTTATATCGCCGCAGTGCTGTCAATTTGGTCAATGATTATTTACTCACGTGCTGCATGGCCACACCTAAGTGCGGGCTTAAAAGATAAGATTTGATCGTCTATTGAGCAATGTGAATAAAAATGTAGCAAACGATCACAAAAATGCATATTTCCTTGTTTTTCGTATTGACACTTTCAGCGTTACAGGTAGAATTCACCGCACATTTCGAGACGGCAACAACGAAACGAAATGTAAGACTTTAAATGCGGGAATAGCTCAGTTGGTAGAGCACGACCTTGCCAAGGTCGGGGTCGCGAGTTCGAATCTCGTTTCCCGCTCCAAAGTCTAGTATTACGGCGGAATGGCAGAATGGCTATGCAGCGGATTGCAAATCCGTGGATCTCGGTTCGACTCCGGGTTCCGCCTCCATAATGCTTTAATGCGATAACAGGTTTCTACGCCTGACACCCCAACCGAAAGGTTACCCCGATGCCCGGGTGGTGAAATTGGTAGACACAAGGGATTTAAAATCCCTCGTCAGTAATGACGTGCCGGTTCAAGTCCGGCCCCGGGCACCATTTCTTTAAGAGTTTAATCCCAAAGAATTTTCAGCTTTGTCTCTAAATCATTTTTCGGTATTACCTAACTCGACAATTTATTACACACTGACATTAATGCACGGTTCTTGCGTCTAAAATAGTGTTTTCAGAAAAACCCGAAAATGACTCATTTAATCTAAGGGTAGCGTACTGAATTACCCGTAAATGTTTTGGCCGATTCAGCATTTTCCAACGCATTGTGTAGCTCTGCCATGGCAGATATCGTTTCTTTAGACGCTTCCCTATTCATCGTTAGCTCCACTAGGCAGTGGGGGCATTTTACTACTTTCTGAAAAAGTAGGTCTTGCAATGAAACCTTTATTTTATGGTCACAGGATTCTGTGGGACAGGGTATGCCGGGTGCTGTATTTTGAGTATTAATCATGATTTATTATCCTAAAGTAAATTTTAATAGTAGATGTTAAAGGGCTCGATACATTTATAAATCCGTTCGCTGCTTCGTTTAGGGTAGGGTGAAACGTAACTTTTATTTCTCCACTCGTGTTTGTGAGAACTTGCACTTGTTCTATAGAACTACTTCCAACGATGTCTCCGCTGTCAACGGTGATATACTTGCCGAAAGCTTTTTCTAATTCCACTTTATCATTTGGAATTAACGTTACCGTTAGTGGCACTAAATCAATGTCATCACTTTCAGCTAAGCTGTCATTAAACTCATCGTTATTTTTCATTAATGTTAACGTCAGTTGTACTGCCTCCTTATCCATTAGTAACCTGGAAGTGTTCGGGCTGATTTTTAAGTCATAAGCAACATGTCCTTCGACGCCTTGGCTAGAAACATTCAGTAGTTGTAATATTCCTGACGGCAAATCTGACGAAACGACGTCCATATTCACCTTCATGTTTGTATTAACTTTACTGTACTGCGCTGTTTCAGCAGACTGAGGGGGTCCTTTAGGTGACGAAGATTCATATGGACCTAACATAGCTAACAATTTTTTATCGCTTGTACCTTCATCCGTTTGCTCCCAAGTCTCGCTCGATACATCGACCCAACTTAGAATGTTAATACCCATTTCGAATTGGGCTGAGTTAATGGTGTAATACGGCATCGTGATCAAGGATATGATGGGTATTTCAACCCTCATAGTTTGAGCTGCTCCACCTTTTACATAATCGTAGTAAAAGATAAATTTAACCGCTTCGCGTTTTCCATTTTTGTTTGTGAAACAATATTCATTCAAGAAATTTAGCGTTGTATTGTTTCCGTTTGCACTCGACTCAATAATCGATGTTAATGGAAATTCAACTAATTTCTCAAAAGTGAAAAGATTCGACATAACCGTCTTTTCGGTAGAATTATTCATACTAGGTTCCTGCTAAGAATATTTTTCGTTTTAAATTTTCGTCAGCGCCCTCAGCTCCTTTTTTATCTGCATATCCTGCTTTCATACCGACGACTTCTGCTTTCACGTTAATAGAGCAGAGAATGTCATTGTTATACGAATTAAGGTCATTGATAGTAAGCAACGCTTTAAGACCTGAATTAGATTCATTTTCTTCTATTAGCGGTTTCGACTCGCCAAAATCATGAACTAATTGTTTTAGCGACTTAATAAACTGTTGAATATCGTCAATTAACTTTTTGTTACTTTGAAATTTTAAAGAAGTAGGGGGGACTGTCTTATCACGCTTCCAAATTGATGAAATGAATGCTTTTAATGCATCGGCGTCTTCATTTGGAAGTTGGTGATGTTGTAATGACGATTGAATAAACGCCTGTAACTCAGAATGAATTAAGTCACTCAGTGCTTTGCTCATACCTTCACCAATGACTGCGTCTGTTTGTTCAAGCGCAAATTTGAGCTCGAAGTCAAAAGATTTTATATTCGCTGTGGGTACATCAAAGTACTGTAGTAGTTCATGTTTACGATTCAATCCAACATAGCTTTCGGCAATATCTGCCGAACGAATATTAGCTTGGTTTTGGGCGTTGATCATATCTATCAATATAGACGATAGAACTGACTCCAAAATGTCCGACATAATTGCTCCCCCCTAGTAAGTAGGAAATTAAACTTAATTAACTTTTTAATATTTCACCGTAGCTCAATCATTTAGCTTTTCCCTTCGGACTATTTTTTACCGCTTGAGGTGAGTCATCTTTTACCTCAACGTCAGGATCAACGACAGGATCAGTGTTTGTGACCACAGTGTATGTGTAATCAATTATCTCTTGCTCTGTCTTGTCAGAATTTGCGATAGGTACCATGGCTTCTATTTTCATTTTTCCCTGGGAATCAACCGCGTTTTCGGCCAAGGTAACAAGGAACTGAACCACGCCTTTCCTGTTGGTGTAACCTGTGACCGCAGCAGCATCATTAATCTCAGGCCCTGTATCTCTGCGTCTGTATGCTTTTATCAAATCCTTGGTTACATTCAGTCTTTTACCACTTACCAAATTATTTACTTCGGTTTGTAAATCCTCTTCTTCATTACCTTTGATTAATGTAATGGACGCGAAAGGATTTTCACCCACAGGAGTAATGGTAACTTTACCTGATTTGACATTACGACCTTGGGTATCGGTCATAGTGACTTGGATAGTGCCACTTTGCGTTCTGTCGATATTTAAATTTGCAGGGGATATTAATACCTGCTCATCTACTCCAACCGTTGTTGCACTGCCTTGTAGGATATTAAGCACTGTTTGTAGACCCGTAGGCATACCAGATTGGCCACCTTTTACATTTACATTCATCGTATACTCAACGGAGTATTTTGATTCTTGTGCGGCTTTAGAATGCTGTTTAGATGAGTAGTTGGCTTCTGCTTTGACTTTAATACTAAACGGACCTATACCCAGTGATGCTTCTGCTGATGCATCAACACCCAGTTCAGTGTCTGAGCTAGTTTCTTCAGTAGATGACGAACCAGCAGATATGTTTGCGATGAAATCAATCGTAAACTCTGAAACTTCAATGCTAGGAATTGTTAAAATAACAAGTAAAGGAACCGTTAATGTGGCTTCCTGGCCGTTATTGTTATAGGTAAATACAACGTTTACTGGCTTTTTTTCGTTCGTATCGGGGTCAATAGTTAAACAGACTTCATTTATAAACTCATAGGTAGTTTTTGCTGCCAGAGCTTGAGCTTTGATTATTGCGTCCATTGGTCCACCTATCAACGAACTAAAATCCAGCGCTTGAAGCGCGTTAGTCGCAACGGTGTTGGGGGTGACATCTATAGCCATTTCAATTCTCCAAAATTTTATTTAGGTTATGGAAAACTTGTACACAGCATTCGTTAAAATATTACAAATTCACAATAACCATAGGCTCATCACAATTTACCAACCTTCTGTTAACCTTCTGGCAGCATAATGTGCTGTTTTGTGAATTGTTTTAGGAGAAATTATTTATTCCAAAATATTAGGAATTTTGTTTAGAGGCTTAGATAATGATGAAGTGGCAATATGAGTTATAGGCTTTTCGCGTTATAAGAGGAATAAGCAAGATAGCTCTGTGCTACCATATCGCTCTAATCTGATTGAGTTTACCGCGTGCTTCCACATATTAATTCCATTCTGGCGCTTAGAACGTCTGAGCTCAAACGAGCAAAGCGAGCATTCAACGCGCGGGGTAGTAAAGTTATCCGTTGCGACATTTGTTTGCTGCCTGTAAACGCGTGTATTTGTGCCGATAAGCCAGAACCACAAGCATCCTGTGCGGTGTTATTCATCATGTACAAGGGCGAATACTACAAGCCCACCAACACAGGCCGATTAATTGCGGATGTGGTAGCTGAAAATTACGCGTTTGTGTGGCACAGAACAGAGCCCGATCCGGATTTACTGGCGTTACTAAGCAACCCTAAATACCAACCCATTATCATATTTCCTCACGAGTATGCTGAGCCAGCGCGCTGCATAGCCAAGCCTGAAGATAAAACAGATAAAATTCCGTTGTTTATTTTTTTAGACGGCACGTGGCGTGAAGCGCGAAAGATGTTTGGTAAAAGCCCTTACCTTGATAACTTTCCGGTGCTGGGTGTATCCCCTGAAATATCATCGAATTACTTGTTGCGTGAATCTACACGAGAATTCCAGCATTGCACTGCAGAGGTGGGAATAAACGTGTTAGATTTGGCCGGTGAGGTTGAAGCGGCTACGGCGCTTGCTAAATATTTCAGTATTTTTCGACATCAATACTTGAAAGGGAAGCCCCATTTAAGTCACAAAATTGAATTTGCAAAGGCGCAAGTTAAGTAACCCTTGTCTTGCGTGCATTCGCGCTTAACTATAAGGTTAAGCAATCAAAACCCAAGGAGAAAAACATGGCAACAGTTACGTTTCAAGGTAATTCAGTTTCAACTGTAGGTTCGCTTCCAGAAGTTGGGCAGCAAGCCCCAGACTTCACATTAGTAAAAGCGGATTTAGGTGAAGTAACCCTCGCTGATCTTAAGGGTAAACGCGTTATTCTTAACATTTTCCCTTCTATCGATACGGGTACGTGTGCAACGTCAGTGCGTAAATTCAATGAACAAGCCGCTGGTTTAGACAATACACAAGTAATTTGTGTATCTGCTGACTTACCGTTTGCAGCTGGCCGCTTTTGTGGGGCTGAAGGCATTGAAAATGTTGTTACCGGTTCTACTTTCCGTACAAGCTTTGGCGACGACTACGGTGTAGCGTTCACCTCTATGCCGCTAACTGGTCTGCTATCACGAACAGTCGTTGTGATTGATACCGACGGTAAGGTAATTTATACCGAGCAAGTGGCTGAAACCACGGAAGAACCAAACTACGATTCAGCAATGGCTGCTTTGTAAATTAAGAGTGTAAAGCGTAAATAAATCAAACCAGTAATGCCCACAGCGTTACGTGGGCATTTCAATGGAGAGGGTGGTATGTCGATGTTAGTTAATGTTCAATCGCTTGCCACGCAACTGCAAGATGAACCCATCATTTTAGTGCGTGCAGTTATGGACGATCCAGTTACCAAAACGCCTGATTCTCGCGATGCCATGGTGTTGCCAAACTCTGTGGATATAGACTTAGACGGCGAGGGTAGTGATCACACCACGGGTTTTCCTCATAGTATGCCAACCGAATCTGATTTTGCTTTGTACTTAGGGCGACAGGGTTTGACCGAACGTTCGTCTTTAGTGGTTTACGACACTCGAGGAATGTACAGCGCCCCTCGTGTTTGGTGGATGCTTAAGGCCATAGGGCATAAGAACGTAAAATTGTTAAATGGCGGCCAAGTAGCGTGGGAAGAAAAAAACTTACCATTATCAGAACAACGCATTCCCTCACACTTTAAGTATGAGAGTAATGCCCAGAGCAAATGGTTCGTGAATAGTTCAGCGGTTATTCAAGCGATTAAAACCGATGCTCAACTTGTCGACGCCAGAAGTGAAGCGCGGTTTTACGGGCAAGTAGAAGAGCCTCGTGCTGGGGTTCGTTCGGGGCACATGCCCGGCGCTTACAATCTTCCATTCACAGCGCTGTTAGATAATGGCTTTTTCTTAGGCATTGAAAAATTAAAAGATGTTTTTGCAAAAGCCAACATTGATTTGTCGAAGCCCATTATTTGTACCTGCGGTTCAGGAGTTACGGCGTGTATTATTGGCGTTGCTGCACTCATGTGCGGTGCAAATGATGTTGCTATTTACGATGGTTCTTGGTCTGAGTGGGGAGCAAACGCCACTTTTCCAGTAGTGAAAGATTAACCTTCGTTTAATTTAGGGTAGTCGTGTTACGTGTATATATTTCAAAGGAATTGAGCTTATGAATACACCGCCTCGCGTTGTCGTGTTAACTGGTGCAGGAATTTCAGCCGAGTCTGGATTAAAAACATTTCGAGATAACAACGGATTATGGGAAGAACACAGTGTGGAAGACGTGGCTACGCCCGAAGCTTTTGCGCGTAACCCTGAGCTTGTATATCGATTTTACAATGAACGAAGATTACAACTCTCCAACGCCTGCGTTATGCCTAATGCAGCTCATGAAGCGCTAGCGCAACTTGAACGGGTATTAAAAGGCCAACTTACGTTAATTACCCAAAATGTGGACGACTTGCATGAGCGGGCAGGTAGCGAACAGATTTTGCACATGCATGGAAAGTTACTGTCCAGCCGGTGTGTAACGACCAATAAAACGTTTGAATGCAACACGGCGTTCGACGGCCAAACTACTTGTGCGTGTTGCAATACCACAACCTTACGACCAGACATTGTATGGTTTGGTGAAATGCCCCTTTATATGGAAGAAATTTCGCAAGATATTGCGAACGCCGATATTTTCGTAGCCATCGGTACCTCAGGCAATGTTTATCCTGCCGCTGGGTTTGTGATTAATGCAAAAGATTCTGGCGCAAAATGTGTAGAATTGAATTTAGAACCTAGTGCGAACAATTGGTTGTTCGATGAATCTATTAGCGGCAATGCCACCGACATAGTCCCAGCGTTTGTAACACGGTTAATTAAAGAATATGATCTTTAACTAAAGTCATGACTTGAAGATTTCATGGCTAAAAACGCTTTACTACCATGTAAGCCCACTGACACTGAACACTTAAAATACAGAGTAATATTAAAAATATATGCCTTACCTTAATGAATTTTTAACTATCGCCCTAGTACACCTTGTTGCAGTAGCTAGCCCAGGCCCTGATTTTGCGGTAGTGGTTCGAAATAGCCTCGCTTACGGTCGCCGCATTGCTATTTATACCAGCATTGGAATTGGACTAGCGATTTTGCTGCACGTTGGGTATTCATTAGTGGGATTGAGCGTAGTTATTGCCACCACGCCATGGCTGTTTCAAACCTTTAGTTATCTTGCGGCGGGTTATCTTTTGTATCTTGCGTATGGTGCATTAAAAAGCGGGCCTAGCCAACCACGAGTAGACGGCGAGTCTGGGGTAAGCAACAGCGTAGATAATCTGGATGAAACTAAGCTAGCTGATAACAAGGCGGCCAATAATAAAAAAGCTAGCTCGCAAATATCTGCGCAAAAAGCGCTTTGGATTGGTTTTTTAACAAATGGCTTAAACCCCAAAGCGACCTTATTCTTCTTATCGTTGTTCACCGCTATTATAGATATCGACACGCCTTTTTCAATCAAGCTTGGTTACGGTATTTACTTAGCCATAGCAACAGGGCTTTGGTTCTGCTTCTTATCCTACCTACTTAGTACCAGTAAAATTGCTCAACTTATTGGAAAAAAAGGGTACTGGCTCGACCGTGCAATGGGCGTTTTACTGGTTGGCTTGGCCGCAAAATTAGTCTTGGGCTAGCATTTCGCACAGATATTTATTCTTAGAAGCAAATCGAGAGTCATTACATTTAATCAACTAACACGTGGTTATTGGGGTTAATCGCCATATTTATGTATAATACGGCGGTTAAATTCGATAGCAGCAGTAGAGGAACGTGTGGCAGATAATAAAATGCCTTTTAAAGATAACCAGCCATCAAGCAAGCTAGAAAGAACACTTTCAAAGCAATATGATTTCGATATTAAATCGTTGTTTTCTCGCGCTAATGGTTTGGCTAAAGCAAATTTTTTAAGCTTATTCCAAGCATCATTGGTTCTATTTCTTACGTTTGTCGTACTCGGTTTTGTTGCTCAGAAGTTCATCACTTTTAATGAAGACGGCACCTTCATTTTTGAACACCAATCGTTAATTGAAATTGTCGCTATTTTCATAGTTGCACCACTAATCAGCGGGTTGTATATGATGGGGGTAAGCCATGCCAGAGGTCAAAAAACCACGGTATTTTCTATTTTCAGCTATGTCTCTTTAATATTCGCATTAGCTCTTACTCAATTGGTGAATGGCATTGTGGTGCAAATCGGCTTGGTATTGTTAGTGGTCCCTGGTGTGTACTTTTGGATGGCGACCTCTTTTTCACTGATGCTAGTTGCCGATAAATCGCTAACACCGCTTCGCGCTATAATTTTATCTTGCCGTGTATTTAATGCTTATTGGGCACAGTTAGCGGGTGTGTTTGCCATTTTCATTATATTGTTTATTTCCGTTCCCTTTACCTTAGGTTTGTCCCTTGTTTGGGTTCTACCCCTGTATTTCAGTATGCTAGGCTTGTTGTATGAAGAGATGATTGGTGAAGAGGGCGAACCTACCCAATCTGAATCTGTTCAAAGTAAAACGAATGAGTCGAGCTTCGATGCATAAACGGGAAACCCTAAAAATTGTTTTAATTACTATCGCTGTATTGGCAGTAATAGTCATTAACGCGCTAATATTAACTAAGCGTGAGCCCGATATTTTAGATATTCCAGAAACACCTGAAGCGACAAAACCTGTTCCTGATTTTTCTGCTTATACTGATATAAAAGAAAAGAAGAGCGCGTTTTTTGATTACTTACGCCCTGAAGTTGAAAAACAAAATGCGTATTTACTTACCCTTAGACACTACATACAAACTTTGTATCGTAAGGCTTTGAACGAAGAGTCCCTAACTGACGATGACATTAGCCGCCTTGAGTGGCTACAAACTGAGTACCGCGTAAAGGCGGAACAACCGCTAACGTCTCGTCTGCTTGCATTGCTTCACAAAATTGATATTTTGCCTGCTGAACTCGTGCTCGTTCAAGCGGCAAACGAGTCGGCATGGGGCACCAGTCGTTTTGCTAGAAAAGGTTATAACTTTTTTGGTATTTGGTGCTTTGTAAAAGGTTGCGGTTTTGTACCTGGTAAACGAAATGCGGGCGCAACGCACGAGGTCGCGAAATTTTCCAGCCTTTCTCGCGCTACTTATACTTATATGCGTAACCTGAATAGACACGATGCCTATACCGATTTGCGAGAAATCAGAGAGCGGTTAAGAGCAAATCAAATCCCCATTACTGGTGTAGCCTTGGCAGAGGGATTAATGAATTACTCTGAGCGTGGCGCGGCCTATGTAGACGAATTACAAACCATGATCCGGTTTAACCAGGAGTTCTTAACTGAATGAAACGTATAGCATGCGCGCTTATTGGCGCATTACTCACCTCAAGTGTTGCCGCCGAAATGGTAAATGTGGAATATAGCCGTTTTTATAGCCACGTAAAAAAACTTGATAATGAAGACACTCAAGCTCTGCAATTCGCTTTTGGTTTTCTGAGGGTTGGTGAAGGGCGGTTATGTGAAATTAATAACGCTGAAATTGTCACTGACAAACAAACTATGCCATTGGAGGTTAGTGATGAGTATAGATTCACGGTACCTACGGAAAAAGCGCTAAAATTAGCGAATGCATTTATACGCATAGATTTAACGGAAGCGGCAAATGTGTGCGATATGTCAGTTCAGCTTGAAACAAAAAGTGAATACTTAACCGCCAGTTATACAAAAGAAGAGCTGAATTTTATCTATGGTCAATATGAAGCGTTCTTCAATGAAATGGGCAGCTTTTTATCGTTCTTAATGCCAACCGTTAAAGGGTTGATGTTGCAATTCGATGATAGAAACTTAGATTATATTACCCCAGAAGGGCTGCATATCAACAACGGTATACTTCACCTAGAACAAAGCGAAATCAACGAAATCAAAGGGCTTACCTTACCGAAAGCCCCACTTCGTGTTACCGCTATGGCATCAAGCTAACAGTTGATACTTAATTTGCTCAGCAATTCGGGTGATGGTTTCTTCACCCTTTTCGCATAGCTCTTGTGCACGATGAAATTCCATAATACCCACATCCGTTAATTGGGGCTCTATAAGAATATCCGGCGGATCGCCCGCTAAACGTGAACGTGTCACCCTCGCTTGAAGTATCTCCAGCGAACTACTCATTACACTTAAAATCCCTGGTGGGTTACCTCTGGGGACTTTATTAGGTGGTGGAGAAATCGTTTCTTCTATGGCCTCAATAGCGTCGCTAGCAACCCCTTCGTTTTGTTCGGTGTGCTTGCTGTCGGTTTCCGTTTCTTCTTTTTCTTTACTGTCAGGTGAAAACCATTGCTTAAGCACATTTTGGCTTTTAGTGAAAAAGTCTTCGGTTTTTCTTTGGTTCTCTTCGTGATCTAGTCGTAATTTTTCAAGCCTAAGTGGCCTGAAGTCAGCATTAAGGTTCACGGCAATCACAAAATCGGCACCAAGCTGTCGACATAGATTAACAGGCACTGGATTAACTACCGCACCATCAACTAACCAACGGTCGCCATGAGCCACTGGGGCAAATAGTGCAGGAATAGCGCACGAAGCTTGAATGGTGTTACCAATTTCGCCTGAACTGAAAACCACTTCACGGCCCGTGTACAAATCGGTAGCCACCGAGGCGAACGGTTTTTCCATTGCTTCGTAGGTTGGGGCACAAAATTCACTGGCAAGTTTATCAAACACTTTTTGCCCACTAGCAATGCCGCCTCTGCGTAAGCCAACACCCATCAAGGCGAGTACCTGCCAATCTGACAAAGAACAAGACCATTCTTTAAGGCCTTCTAACTTGCCACTAGCGTAGGCTGCACCGACATAGGCACCAATAGAGCAACCTGCGACGACGTCAATTTTAATACCCAGCTTTTCTAACGCTTGAATAATACCAATGTGGGTCCAACCTCTTGCGGCACCCGCACCTAATGCTAGACCAATTTTCATTTAGTTTGATTCCATCAAATTGATAACGTGAACCGTGTCGTCAGAAGGCTCACTTGGCGACGCGAAGGTGGGAGGATCGAAACCAATATCACCGTCTTCAACTGGGCCGTTCTGCGTAGATATACCTTTAAAGTCGTGCAAATTCTGATCGACCAAATGCGATGGTGCTACATTTTGAAGCGCACTAAACATAGACTCAATACGTCCAGGAAAACGACGATCCCAATCTTGTAGCATGGCCTTAACGTTCTGACGCTGTAAATTCTCTTGAGAACCGCACAAGTTGCAAGGAATAATAGGAAATTCTACGGCATCAGAATAACGCTGAATGTCTTTCTCGGTACAATAGGCAAGGGGCCTGATCACAATGTGTTCACCATTGTCGCTAACCAGCTTTGGCGGCATTGATTTAAGCTTACCGCCATGGAACATGTTCAAAAAGAAGGTTTCTAGCATGTCGTCACGGTGGTGGCCAAGCGCAATTTTAGTGGCGCCTAATTTTTTGGCCGTGTTGTATAAAATGCCCCGACGTAATCGTGAACAAAGCGAACACGTGGTTTTACCTTCAGGCACTTTGTCCATAACAATAGAGTAAGTATCTTCTTCTACAATTTTGTATTCAACACCTACACTCTCAAGGTATTCAGGAAGTACATGTTCTGGAAATCCTGGCTGCTTTTGATCTAGGTTAACCGCAATAATGTCAAAATGAATTGGCGCGATGCGTTTTAAAAACATAAGAATATCAAGCATGGTGTAACTGTCTTTTCCTCCGGACAAACACACCATCACTTTATCGTTATGTTCAATCATGCCGAAATCAGCAATCGCTTTGCCTACATTTCGACGAAGTCGCTTTTGTAGCTTGTTAAAGCTGTATTTTTGTTTGTTTTGAGACGCGGTTAACGAGGCGTCTGCACGGTTTGTGCCTGCACTGGTCATATCAATAGCTTGGTTACTGCGAAAAAAACCATTATACAGTAATCAGGTAAAATTGAATGTGCGAGGTTAAGATTTTTTGTATCTTGTCGGCACTAGCCGCTAGCAAAAAACAATAGCGCAAAAGACTATAGAGCGGTGCTAGCAAACAGTGCCGACAGGCTGTGTACAAACACGTTTGAATTACCGTGAAAGGGGCGAAATAAAGCCGTCTGGTTTTATTGCCAGTACATCACACACAAGTTCATCAATAACATGTTCAGCCGTGTTACCTATAAGGGCCGCGGAAATACCTACTCTGCCAACGGTACCAATGATCACAAGTTCGGCATCGATATCTTTGGCTATTCTTGGAATGACTTTTTCAGGAAGCCCCTCTTTCACATAACAGCGCTCGCTATCGATAGCATACTTTTCGCTGTGTGTGTTCATCTCGAGTTCGTGATGATGCTTTACCGCGTTGTTGTATGTGTCTGGGTCGAACTCAGGAACTTCAATAGCAATATTAAGCGGTGTAGCAGGGTAGCTGTTAACCAAATTTACGTTGCCGCTGAGTAATGCGGCATAATCGTTAGCAATAACTGTGATTTTGTCGTTGAGTAGCGCATGTTCGTCGTCTTCACTGCCTACATTTACCGCCGCAATAATTTCGCCGTTTTCAGGCCATTCATGTTCTTTAACCAACAATACGGGGGAGGGGCATTTTCTAAGGAGATGCCAGTCTGTAGGAGTAAAAATAACGGAGGCTAAATCGTCATGGCGCTTGGTTGCTTTTACAACCAAGTCTATATTGTTATCTATTACGTAATGCACAACAGCTTCAAAGGCACGGTTATTCCACTCAACAACAATATCGGTTTTTTCAAACCCTAAATCGCTAAGGATTTTCCGTAACCAACCCGCATGTTCCTTAGTGACCGCATCGCGCATAGCTTCACGATCATCAGGGCTAAGCATGGTTGTCATATCGTAAGATAAGTCGTAAACCACCAGCATGGCGGTGACAGAGGCACCTGTCTTTTTGGCAAGTTCATATGCACGGCTAAGCGCAGGTTGGGTATCTCTATCGGCTTCAATGACCGCTAAAATACGTTCATACTTAATCATAACCCCTCCAAACATTTTTAGATTTTTGGTTGCTACAATTTAAGTGTAATACCTATTTGCTATTACGTAACTTGTTTTAGATCAAAAGCTTTGAAGATTAGCTATTACAGGCGATATTAGGTGCAACCACAGACGTTAAACGTTGTGACATCTCATCAAAATCTAAAATAGTGATGAGTTTACCGTCCACTTGGATAATATTTTCTTTTTGAAAACGGCTTAATAAGCGGCTAATGGTTTCAATAGTTAGACCAAGATAGTTCCCAATTTCATTTCGGGTCATGGTTAGGTGAAATTCTTTATTTGAAAATCCACGTTCTTCGAAACGTTGAGAAAGCTGAGAGAGGAAATACAATAGACGTTCTTCCGCTGAGCGCTTATTAAGCAACATCATGAGGTCATGATCTTGTTTAATTTCCGCACTCATGAAACTCATTATTTGATGTCTTAACTTCGGAAATTGAACCGACATCTCATCAAGCGTCTCATACGGTAATTCGCACACCATGGCGGTTTCTAATGCCTGGGCATAGCTTTGGTGCTTGTTTTCCCGTAATGCATCGAAGCCGATAATATCGCCAGGGAAGTGAAAACCTGTAATCTGCTCTTCACCATCTGAATTGGTGACGAAAGACTTAAAAGAGCCCGTGCGTACTGCGTAAAGAGAGTTAAATGTATCTCCCGACTTTACCAGCAAATCACTCTTGTGAAGGGGTTTCTTTCGCTCAATAATATCATCTAAAGATTCAATCTCAGTCTTGTTTAGCGCAACGGGTAAACACAAGTGGCTGAAACTGCAATTTTGACAATGAATTGAGAATTGGCTTCCTTTGCTCATAAGTTCAAACTATAAATAGGGTCGACTTAATATAATCTTACTCTTTTGTTTATGAAATTGCTGCATAAATTAAAAAGAGAGCGTAAATAGCCAATATTCCAGAAAAGCATTGTCTTACCACGGGGTGCCTGAAACCGGCTATTAGGTACTGACTACCTGCGCTTGCCGCCAGCAAAGTGGGCAGAGTACCTAACCCAAAAAATAGCATAATGGCAGCGCCGTCAACGGCCGAGCCTGATGCTAATGACCACGTTAACGTGGAATAGACCAACCCGCAGGGAAGCCAGCCCCATATAAAACCATAGGGTAGTGCATAAACCGGGCTTTTGAATGGAAGAAATCGTTTAGATAAGGGCTGAATAGCTTTAAATAACCCGCGCCCCATAGCTTCAATATAATTCAAGCCTTGCCACCACTTTCCCAAATAACACGCTAAAAGCACCAGCATAACGCCACTAATCAAAGATAAAACGGGTTTAGCGATAGGCACAAATTCGGTTGCCATTTGGCCGACAGCGCCTGTAATAGCACCGGCTAATGTGTAGCTGAGGATACGGCCAAAATTATAGGCAAGGGTGTAGGGTAAAGCAGGTTCATTACTTGGCGTTACCGTGCGTAGTGCCGCAACAATACCGCCACACATGCCAACACAATGCACTCCGCCAGCAATTCCAATGAAAAAGGCAGAGAATATATTAACCTCTGTCATCAGTTTCTTTACGTTGTTGTAACTGCTTTCGCTGCTCGGCTAGCTTCTTTTCATCACCTGATAAATCATCATCAAACAAAATGCTATAGCCCTGTCTATCAAGGTCTTCAAACTGATTGGTTTTAACCGCCCAGAAAAAGATAACCAGCGCCAACGCAACAATGATGATAGCGATGGGAATTAAGACGTAAATGATACTCATGTTATTTACTTAATAACCTCGTTGAATTGGTGACCACAATAATACTACTCAGTGACATGCCAACCACGGCCATCCAGGGAGAGAGTAAACCCGACACCGCAAAAGGAAGAATGATTATATTGTAACCTACTGACCATGCGATGTTTTGCTGAATTTTACGCTTTACCTGTTTAGCCACTGAAAATAAGGTTGGTACCGACAGCAAGCTGTCTCCCAGCAAAATAACATCTGCCGCTGTTTTGGCTACATCGGTGGCGTTTCCTACCGCAACCGCCACATCTGCACTTGCAAGAACAGGGGCATCGTTTATACCGTCGCCCATCATCATGACTTTGCGGCCTTGCTTTTGTAACGTATGCACCTGAGAATACTTTTGCTCAGGCGATAGGCCACCTTTCGCTAAATTGATAGGTAAGCTGGCAGTAAGTGCATTAACATTATTTTGTGTATCACCACTTAACACCACCAATTGATGTGCATTCAGTGCGTTGAGTGTCGCTAAGGCATCTTGACGCAAGCTATCATTGACGCAGAACGCCGCCATTAATACACCGTCGGCACACAAAAACACATTTGCCGGTATGTCTACCTTAGAGGTGGTTGGTAAGTTACAAAATACGGCTGAGCCCATAGTAAAAACTACGTTGTTTATCTCACCACTAATGCCACCACCTGGTGTAACGGTAAATCCGTTCATGCTATTAGGTGGGGTTTTATTTTGTGACTTAACATTATCGCTGTCGAAGGCACGCGCAATAGGGTGCTCAGAACGAGACTCTAACAATGCGGTGAGCGCCATTACCTGCACCGGATCTACCCCTTTAGCAAACCAGCGCTGTTGCAACGAGAACTTGCCTTCGGTTAGTGTGCCGGTTTTATCAAGGGCAATAGTATCAATATCGTTGAGTTGCTCTAACGCATCTGCACGCTTTAACAAAATGCCCTGACGATTTAGCTTTGCCATGGCACAGGTTAACGCTGACGGTGTGGCTAAGCCAAGGGCACAAGGGCACGTTGCCACTAATACCGAGATGGTGATCCAAAACGCTTCTTCACTGCCCACAAACGACCAATAACTGTACGTTAAAGCCGATATCAACAACACCGAGAACACAAAATAACGGGAAAAGTTATCGGCAATTTGCGCGGCTTTTGGTTTACTTGCCATGGCGCTAGCCTGCAAACGTACTATTTGGTTGACTAAGGCATGCTTTAAGCTTTGGGTTACTTTAACCGTTAGTGTACCATCTTGATTTACTGTACCACCATAAACTACATGGCTGGCCGATTTACTTACGGGGTTAAATTCTCCCGTTAACATAGACTCATCAACCGCAGCAGTGCCGTCTAGCACGATACCGTCTACAGGGATGGTCTCACCGGGCTTTATTAATACAACATCATCGGGCACTAGCAGCTTTGCTAGGCATTGAATCATACTGCCATCATCTTGAATTTTAGTGGCAGATACAGGAATATACTGCATCATGTTGGCTGAAATTTGCGCCGCACGGTGCCTGCTTCTATGTTCGAGGAATCGGCTTAACAGCAGTAGAAAGATAAACATGCATATGGATTCAAAATACACTTCACCTTGCTCTAGCAAAGTGGAACGTAAACCCGCAAAGTAGGTGCCAAATACCGCGAGGGTGACAGGCACATCCATATTCACGGTTTTTGCGCTTATTGCCTTCAAAGCACCTAAATAGAACGCGCTTCCTGAATAAAGTACTACTGGGGTGGTAAGGGTGAGTGCAACCCAATAAAAGTATTGACGGGTTTCTTGTTCAATGGCACCAAACCAATCGAAGTAAAGCCCAGCCATTAGCATCATCACCTGCATGGTCATGATGCCTGCCAAGCCTAACTTTTTAATAAACGATTTTTGCTCACGCTTATAGCTCGCTTCATGTTCATCAGGGTGAAACGGTGAGCCAACATAACCTATGCGTTTTAGTGTGGTGAGTATCTGGCTAAGCTTAATAACATCGGGTTCCCAGGTTATTAGTGCGCGGCGCTCCTGAACGTTTACGGCGACTTGCGCAATGCCGGATACTTTTGAAAGCTGCTTTTCAATCAGCCAACCGCACGCTGCACACGTTATGCCTTCAAGGGTTAGCTGTATTTGCTTGTGCTGTCCTTCGTCAAAAACAAACTCTTCTTGAAGGGCTGGGTCGTCATAAACATTAAGCGCAGAAAGGCTTTCTAATATACCATCGTCTGACTTTTGGGCAGGCTCAGTACGAAACTGATAATAATCTTCTAAGCCATTATCAACGATGGCCTGAGCAACCGCTTGACAACCAGGGCAGCAGAGCTGCCTAGTTTCACCTAATATTACTGCTTCGTATTTGTGTGTTGCATCGTTAGGTAACGCGCAATGGAAACAAAGGTTCTCGCTCATTACGGGTTAAACTTGATAGCGCCAGAATAGGGGAGTTGAAGCGTATTTTGTACTTTCCAGCTGTCATCTATAGGAGAAAGCGAAACTTGCCACTTACCGGTTAAGTCTTTTTCAACAAAACCCCGGTAAATACCATTAGCATCACGACTTAATAATACACTTGTATCACGCTCTTCTATGGTGACATGATAAAAATTCAATTTAAGCGCGTTTCCTTCTGCAGGAATACCTGAATGGAATTTTACTGCAATACTGCCATCAGTAATGGTTAACTCAGTGGTAATATTTTTTCGTTTTGCAATGGCTTCTTTATCTAGCCGGGCATTAATGGCTTTACCTTCTTTGTAATAGTCGTCTACCACTAAGCTATCTTCGGTTGAAATAGCTAGCTTTAACAATACGCCTCCCATTATCAAAGTGATAAGAGGAACTGCGATAAGAAACCACGGCCAAAATTGTTTATACCAAGGTGTATTCATTAATGACATCAACTCGTTTACTACGGGAAAACCGGCGCGATAAAAAGCTAAAGCACACAGTCGGATAGGGCTATTTTCTCATAAAAAAAGCCTCGTGATAACGAGGCTTTTTAGCATTATTGTTAGTTATACGAATTTAGTCGTTAGAAAGACTATATACGTATGACGCAACAACATGGATTTTGTCATCACCCAAGGTTTTCTTGAATGAAGGCATAACACCATTTCGGCCGTAGGTTAGTGTTTCAGTAACCGCACGATGACTTCCACCATACAACCAAATGTTGTCAGTCAGGTTAGGCGCACCAAGTGCTTGGTTACCTTTACCGTCCATGCCGTGACAGGCAGCGCATGCAGCAAAGCGAACTTTACCTGCGTCAGCAAGTTGCTGGTCAACATCACGTCCGCTAAGACTTAATGCATATTCAACCACTTCTTCGATGCCTTTCTCACCCATAACATCTATCCATGCTGGCATAGCGGCTTTGCGGCCTAATGTTAAGGTTTCAACAATTTTGGCACCCGAACCACCGTATAACCAATCGTTATCAGTAAGGTTAGGGAAACCACCGTTTTGACCGCGAGCATCAGAACCGTGACACTGAGAACAGTTTTGCATAAACAAACGCTGCCCTACTTTATTCGCTTCAGGGTCCTTTGCTAGCTCCTCAACAGGAATTTGCGCATACGCTTCGAAAATTGGGTCGAACTTTTCAGCTGCATAATCCAACTCACGATCGTACTCTACAAACTTGCCTTGCTCTTTTGCATCGATACGCGCTTGCGCCGATTCTTCAAGCGTCAATATGCCTTGGTTTGAACTCTTCCAGCCAAATAAGCCTTCGTAAGAACCCAATCCAGGATAAAGGGCAAGGTAGATAAAACCCCAAATGATTGTCATGTAGAACATGATTGTCCACCAACGAGGTAGCTGGTTGTTCAACTCCTCGATGCCGTCGAATTCATGCCCCATTGATTCTCCTTCTGGCACGCCTGTTTGGTTAGACAAACACCAGCGCAGAAGGAAATAGCAACCAATGATTAACCCTAGGGTTATCACTGAAATCCATATTGTCCAAAACATACTCATAAGTTCGAGACTCCTGCTAATCTTCTTTTGATTTTTCTTTGTCTTCGTCTGCGAAAGGCAAATTCGCCGCTTCATCAAACTTTTGCTTGTTGCGGCTACTAAAAGCCCACCAAACTATGCCAATGAAACTAACAAAGACGATGACAGTAAAAATGCTACCTACTATTCCTTGATCCATATTATTTCAAATGTGTGCCAAGAGATTGTAGGTATGCAATAAGGGCTTCCATTTCAGATTTACCCTGTACTGCCGCTTGTGCTCCCGCGACATCTTCGTCGGTATACGGTACGCCAAAGCCTTGGAAAACTTCCATCTTCTTGGCGGTTAACTTACCGTCAAGTTTGTTTTCTGCAAGCCATGGGAACCCAGGCATGTTCGACTCAGGTACCACGTTACGCGGATTAAGCAGGTGAACACGATGCCATTCATCACTGTAACGCCCACCAACACGTGCTAGGTCAGGACCAGTACGCTTAGAACCCCAAAGGAAAGGGTGTTCCCATACTGACTCACCAGCAACACTGTAGTGACCGTAACGTTCTGTTTCGGCACGGAACGGACGAATCATTTGACTGTGACAACCAACACATCCTTCACGGATATAGATGTCACGGCCTTCTAATTCTAATGCTGTGTAAGGACGTAAGCCTGTTACCGGTTCCATTGTTTGCTGCTGAAACATCAGCGGCGTAATTTGAACCATGGCACCGAAGCTAATCGCAACAAGGATTAGCACGGTTAACAGGCCGACATTTTTTTCAATTAACTCATGTGGATTTTTCATTAGGTCGTCTCCTTATTACGCTGGCTGAGTTGTAACATCAGCAGCGATACTACCTTTAGGGGCACGAACGGTTTTCCATGTGTTGTAGGCCATGATAAGCATGCCAGTAACCACGAAACAACCACCAATGAAACGAACCACATAGAAAGGTTTAGACGCTTCAAGCGATTCTACAAAGCTATACGTTAATGTACCGTCAGCATTTACTGCACGCCACATTAGCCCTTGAAGAACACCTGACATCCACATTGCTACGATATAAAGCACTACACCAATGGTTGCTAACCAGAAATGAACATTAACAAGACGTGTGCTGTACATCGACGGCTGACCAAACAGGATAGGTATTAAGTGGTAGATAGAACCAATTGATACCATGGCTACCCAACCTAGTGCACCAGAGTGTACGTGGCCGATAGTCCAGTCTGTGTAGTGAGACAATGCGTTAACTGTTTTAATTGCCATCATTGGGCCTTCGAAGGTAGACATACCATAGAAAGACAATGAAACAATTAAGAAACGTAATACAGGGTCAGTACGCAATTTATGCCATGCACCAGATAGCGTCATTATACCGTTAATCATTCCGCCCCAAGAAGGAACGAATAGAATGATAGACATAACCATACCTAGCGACTGTGTCCAATCGGGTAGGGCAGTATAATGTAAGTGGTGAGGACCAGCCCAAATGTACAATGAAATCAATGCCCAAAAGTGAACAATAGATAATCTGTACGAGTAAACTGGGCGACCTGCTTGCTTAGGAACGAAGTAATACATCATGCCCAAGAAGCCAGCAGTTAGGAAGAAACCTACTGCGTTATGGCCGTACCACCACTGCATCATGGCGTCTACTGCGCCTGCATACAATGAGTAAGACTTAGTGAAAGACACCGGAATGGCCATGCTATTACCAATATGCAATACAGCAACGGTAAGCATGAACGCCCCTAAGAACCAGTTCGCAACATAAATATGCGACACTTTTCGGATAACTAGGGTTCCGAAGAAGTTAATGATATAAGCGAGCCAGACCAGCGTAATCAGTATATCGATTGGCCATTCTAGTTCAGCGTATTCTTTCGAGCTGGTTAAACCTAAAGGTAGAGAAACTACCGCCAATACGATAACGGCTTGCCAGCCCCAAAACGTAAATGCAGCAAGTTTATCACTGAACAGTCTAACCTGAGAGGTACGCTGAACGATGTAGTATGACGTTGCGAACAATGCACAGCCGCCGAAGGCAAAAATAACGGCATTGGTGTGCAAAGGACGCAGACGCGAAAACGTTAGCCATGGTGTGTCAAAGTTAAGCATAGGTGCAAATAATTGCGCGGCAATAAATACCCCTAGGCCCATACCAATGATACCCCAGACTATGGTCATAATGGTAAATTGCCTAACTACTTTATAATTGTAGTCAGGTTGTGCTTGGCTTATTTCACTCATTTTAATGAATCTTCCACTTCAAATGAACTATGGTCTCCAACAGCCGTTCAAGTACGGTCTAGACATGCGAAAGCAACGGAATAACGCTTCACACCGAGCTCGGAAAGAGTAATAATTATAGTCTCCAAGCCAGTTGGTACGCGGATGATAAGGTTTTTAATTACAAAAAGATACCATAAACTACCTGAGCTTGATCTCCATCAATGAAGAAATATACAAAATTTAAGAAATGCTAAATAACAGTAACAAAAAGAGATCATTTTATTCACAAAAGTGGCTTACCCCACTTTGTATTTTTGTCGTTGCAGCATGTGTATTTACCGTGCATCAATACCAAATGTCCGCCACGCCTTCTTCGGGCCCCTTAAAGGAAATAGGAGAGAGCTGTACATTTGTCAACGAGCACTGTGAATTTTTAATACATGGCCGGCATGCCTATGCGGAATTTTCAGAGAAAGTAGAACCTGAAACCTCTATCACCTTAGTACTCGATTTACCTGTAGGTACAAACATAGAAAGCGCGTGGATTGAAGGCGTAAATATGTACATGGGAAAAGTGCCCGTGTTGCTAGAAAATAAACACAATGGGGAATGGTCAGGCTGGTTTATGTTGGGAAGTTGTAGTGAATCGACTATGAAGTGGCAATTGCGGCTAAATATAGAAGGGCAGGCAGCACCAAGCTACCTGAACTTCGAAACTAAAATTTAGTATTTCTTACATTTGAGACTGTAAGTAATTAGCCAAGCCAAGGCGTTTCACTAGGCCAAGTTGTTGCTCTAACCAATGCGCGTGATCACGCTCGGTATCGTCAAGTAGTACGACTAAGATATCACGTGTTACGTAGTCTTTTTCAGACTCACATAGCGCGATAACTTCTTTAAGTTTTGCATCTACTTCATATTCAACACGAAGGTCGCTTTCAAGCATTTCAGGTACATCTGAACCTACTTTAAAGCCAGTCCGCGTGACCATGTCTGGAACGCCTTCTAAAAACAGCATACGCTCGATAAGTTTAGTGGCGTGGCCACGCTCATCGTCAAATTCGTGGTCGATTCGCTCATATAGCTTGGTAAGACCCCAATCTAAATACATTTGAGAATGAATGAAGTATTGATCCATAGCGGCCAGTTCATAAGAAAGTAGCTCGTTTAGACCTTTAATGATGGTCTGATTACCTTTCATTAGTCATCTCCCATTACTTGCGCCTGAAGGTAGTTTTCAATACCCATAGCGCCAATTTGATATTCTTGAGTTTCAATCCAATCTAAATGATCTTCTTCGTACTCTAAAATTGATTCTAGGATGTCGCGTGTAACGTAGTCCTGCTTCTCTTCGCACAGCGCGATGGCTTCGCGTAATAATGGTAACTGTTCTTTTTGGAATCTGGCATCGCAGCTCAGCATTTCCTCAGTATCTTCACCGATATAAAGTTTGCCCAACGCCTGAAGGTTAGGTAAACCTTCTAAAAATAGAATGCGCTCAATTAACTCATCTGCTTGCTTCATGTCTTTAATCGACTTTTTGTAGTTCTTTTCATTGAGCTCTTGTAAGCCCCAATTTTTGAACATACGTGCATGCAGAAAGTACTGATTTATAGACGTTAACTCACTGGTGAGTACATCATTCAGCTTCGCGACGACTTGTTTGTCACCTTGCATAGTAAAAACCTTAATTATCAATATGACGCTAGTGTAGACCGAAAACGTAAAGATGTCAAAAAATTACTTTAAAAACAACGGCATACAAATAGAAATGGTTATCACTTCATCCTTTGTTTGCATTAAGAATAGCGAGCTATTCCTGTTGCGTATTTGCATAGGCTAAACTTTCTTCCGCAAAACCTAAACCCGCTTCAGTGAAAAAGTTAAATACTTTATCAACACCTTGTTCTAGTAAGTAATTCACTTCATCCTCATACCGCGCGATTGCCGCTACTTTACCGGTATAACCTGCATTTCTAAGTTGACGGGTAATATTAATGGCATCTTGAATAGAAGGGAGTGCCAAAAGAATTAAGTGAACGTTTTTAATTTCTAGGTTGTCCCATAAGTCTACATCTTCACCGTCACCGCAAATAACGTTTAACCCTTCACTGGCAAGTTGTTTTACTTTCACTCTATCGGCGTCCATACCCCATACACTCACGTCAGCAAGTTTAGAAAGCGCATTAAATGCACCTTGCCCAACGCGTCCCATTCCCAACACTAAAAACTCTGCTTTGTGCAACGTAGGATAAATGTCTTCTTTAAGCCGGCGGTTCTTTTCGTAACGTTTAATCGTGTCTTTATATTTGTGATATTGAGAATGCGAGGTGCGATACAGCACACTAGTAATAACGAAAGAGACGGACAATGAAAGTGCAATCACTACTAACCAGCTTTCGGCCAATAAACCTAGCGATACCGCAAGCGCGCCTACAATAAGCCCAAATTCACTGAAGTTAGACAGCACAAGGCTACTTAAATAAGACGTTCGGCCTCGTAATCGAAGTGACGTAAATAAGCCAAAGAATAGGGCAGCCTTTATAGGGATAAACAAACAGAATACCAACGCGATAATAATCATGTTGAAATCTGGAAGTGCGGTTAAGCCGATGGTAAGGAAAAAGCCTATCAGGAATAAGTCTTTGAAGCTAAGTAACGATTTAGCAAGCTCACTGGCCTTTTCATGTTGCGCTAACATAATGCCAAATATCAGTGCACCTAAATCGCCTTTTATATTCACAAGCTCGAATAGGTGATAGCCGCCTAAGGCAAGAATGAACCCAGTAAGAGGGAGTAACTCTCCGTGACCTGACTTATTGATAACACGGTTAATAAGCGGCATCGCGGGAATAAGTGCCAACAACCCAAGTGCCCACACCGAAGGGAGTTTGCCTGTGGCAGCCACTAAAAATATAACAGCAAACACATCCTGCATAACCAAAATACCAATGGCAAGTCGGCCATGACGGGTTTTACTTTCACCGCTTTCTTCTAGCACTTTAATAACACAAACCGTACTGCTGAAGCTTAACGCAAAAGCAATCAGCGTAGCGCTTTGCCACGTTAGCCCTTCTATATACTGGCTGGCTACTGCAGCAATGCCATACACACCACAAGTCACAATGCCCACCCAAATGAGAGTGTGCGAAATACTACCGGCCCACACTTCGCGTTTACTTAGGTCGCGAACGTTTAATTTTAAACCAATAGTGAACAACATAATGGTAATCCCCAAGTTGGCTATCTTGGTAAGATCATCAGTGAGTGTATAACCTGAAAAATTTAGTAGGAAGCCAGCGACTAAGTAACCTACTAACGGGGGGATCCCGATAAGTTTAACCGTTAAGCCGCAAACAAATGCGAACAGAAGAAATGCATACTCCATGAATTACCTTTCACCATTTCGATTGATTAGTACAAATAGGAATGTCTGTCGTCCGTTTAAGCCATAACATCCGTACCTTACATTCTTACATTAGTTAGCGCGGCGATCACTCAAAATACTCAACACGCTGATGTATATAGAGGTGTTTAGATTAGCATGTAATGAAACCGGAGCGAATGGGAAAAGATAGATACCATTATGTTGCGTTTATATCGCTGTAGGTTTTATCAATTAAAGATATAGTAATACGTAAATATACCGCCTAATAAAACCCGAAATTGTGTTGGAGCAGTAACAACTGGTAATCACATGTGGAGTAGCTATGCGAAATCAAATCTTAGGAAGCTTAACGGCATTATTTATTTGTAACCTATTGCTAGGTTTTTATTGGCATCCAGCGTGGTGGTTTCTATTGTTAACCGTGATGTTACTGGTTTTAGCGATAGTCGACACAGTCCAGAACAAACATGCGATTTTGAAAAACTTCCCGCTAATTGGCAGAACTCGCTGGACCATAGAGTCACTGCGCCCCTTTATACAGCAGTATGTTTTAGAATCAGATACTGGCGGCGCGCCTATATCCCGTATGTTTCGCTCTATTGTATACCAACGAGCAAAAAACAGTAGAGAAACCATTCCTTTTGGCACCCAGTTAAATACGTACGACGATGGTTATGAATGGATAGGACATTCATTATCGGCCCGTGATATTGATGAAATGAACCACGACCCAAGGGTAACGATAGGTGGAAAAGACTGCAAGCAACCATACCATGCGAGCATTCTAAATATTAGTGCGATGAGCTTTGGTAGCCTGTCTAAAAATGCCATTCTGGCGCTTAACAAGGGCGCAAAGAAGGGTAACTTTTTCCATAACACTGGCGAAGGCGGCTTAACGCCTTACCACGAAGAAAACGGTGGTGACATTGTTTGGCAAATTGGCACAGGCTATTTTGGGTGCCGGACCAAAGACGGGAAGTTTGATGCCAATTTGTTTAAAGACAAAGCGTGTTTGCCGCAAGTTAAAATGATTGAAATTAAGTTAAGCCAAGGCGCAAAACCCGGCCATGGTGGTATATTACCAGCCTATAAAAATACACCTGAAATAGCGAAAATTAGAGGCGTAGAGCCAGGTACTCAGGTAGATTCACCACCACGTCATAGCGCCTTTTCTACGCCATTAGAGATGATTGATTATATACAAAAGCTTCGCGACCTAAGTGGTGGCAAGCCCATTGGAATTAAACTAGCGTTAGGCAGAAAAAGTGAATTTATTGCCATGTGTAAAGCCATGGTAGAAACTGGTATTACCCCCGACTTTATCACGGTAGATGGAGGTGAGGGTGGTACCGGCGCCGCCCCACTGGAATATACAAACTCAATTGGATTCCCACTTAGAGAAGCACTGGCATTTGTAGATGATTGTTTGATTGGTTTCGACTTAAGAAAACAAATAAAAATTATTGCCTCAGGTAAAATTATCTCAGCATTTCAGTTGGTTAAAAACTTAAGTTTGGGTGCAGATATTTGTAATAGTGCAAGAGGTATGATGCTGGCGCTTGGTTGTGTGCAGTCATTGTCGTGTAACACTAATAAGTGTCCAACTGGCGTTGCTACGCAAGATCCAAAACTGGCTAAAGGGCTAGATGTGACGGATAAATCTGAACGCGTGTATCGCTTTCACAAAAAAACCTTACATGCATTAATGGATATGCTGTCTTCAACCGGCCATGTAAGTACAACAGAATTAAACCGCACGCATATATTTAGACGTGTAGATCAAGCAAGTATCGCGCGATACGACGAAATATTTCCGCTAGTAAAAACCGGTACATTATTAGGTGATGATATTCCCGAGCGATTTAAGCTGCACGTCAAAGAAGCTAATTCTGATAGCTTTATGCCATGCAGCCTATTGGCTGAAATCGAAGAAGAAACGAAATCAGTGTCTTAATTGCCATCTTGTTCTGGCATGCGTAATTGATACAAACGATACTCGGAAGTTCGATAGGGCACTACTTTATATTTAGGTTGTAAATAAGCAACTAAATCAATTAGTTCCTGAACGGTAAGTACATTATTCATATTACGCATACGAGACTCTCCATCTACAGAAGTCATACTAACAGGCTGCCTACGCGTTAGTTTATGAGAGGGATTTATCACACTGGTGACGAGTTCTCCGTATGTAGTGATCCTGCCGCTGCTTCCCCCTAGAGGTATAGGTTTGGGAACTAAATAAGCATGCTCGTCTGGCATTGTTATGCCTTCTATTTGGTGACAGTCTGTACACTGGTACTTTTGAAATGCAACTTTGCCAGCATCGGCATTTCCCTCAGGTAAGCTAAAACCCCGAGGGGAATCTGGACCTAAATCGCATCCCGCCAATAAAAATGCGAAAAATGGTAATGCGGTAGTAAGTTTTGCCATGTTCACGACTCCAACTTTATTATTCTGAAACTTTATTATGGTGAAAATCTAGAACGGCGAATTGATTTCAATCAAAGAAATGTGAAGGGAAGTTAACTATATTGTAATTATCCACTCCCGTTAATGGAATGAACTAATGGAAGATTACAATACTGTTTTAGTACCTGTAGATGTGTTTTCAGACTATTCGCAAATTTTATCGAGAGCGTTGCGGGTTGCGCCAGACCCAAAAAACGTTCATTTACTTTATGTGGCATTTCCACAAACTAACGTTGAGCCATACGGACTGTTTTTGGAGCGTGACTATTCACAAGACGTGCAAGAACAAGCAATGACAAAGTTGAAAGATATCGCGGCAATCAACAATATTCCAGACAGCAATGTGAACGTAGAAATTGGTTCACCTGCGGATGAAATACATCACTTAGCTGAAAAGTTAAACGCCGATCTGATAGTAATAGGGACACATGGACAAAGTGGTCTTCGGCTTCTTCTAGGCTCTACAGCGAATGCTGTGCTGCACGGTGTGAAAAGAGATGTTTTGGCAGTAAAAATCTAAACAATAAAAAAGTCAGTGAGCTTAATGATAGTGCAAAAAAATACGTAACATATCTGTCATTTAAATAAGTTAGTGTTTAAGAATTATGACCTAAAACACTGTAATGTTATGCCACCAAAGCGATCAGGTTTTACTCGTTTGTACTTTGCAACTATCTATTCCGCTAGAGGAATAAAAGCGGCATTTTCCAGCGAAGCTGCAGTGAGACAAGAAGTTGTAGCGATGGCGCTACTCATTCCCATTGTGTCTGTATTAGAAGTAACAAACAGCGAAAGAGTATTGTTACTCTTTTCGCTGTTTGTCGTGCTGATCACAGAACTACTTAACACTGCCGTGGAAAAACTATCAGACCACGTAAGTACTGATATGCACGAACTGATAGGGAAGGCCAAAGACATTGGTTCAGCCGCAGTATTTATCAGCTTGATTTTGGCGTTAGTAACGTGGGGAATCATCTTATTGTAATAATGTTAAAAACGTAAATTTGCGAAGATATACGTTTATCTACAAAAAGATGGCTAACCTATTACATAGTTTCAGGGCTTTTCTTTTTGTCGTAACTCTGCTCGATTAGCGCTACCACCGAACTGCTTAAGTTCTTAAGGTGTGATGCATCAACGCGACTTTCGCCACCGTGATTCAAATCGGAAATAGTAAACACCACATCTTCACCACTAGAATTAACATGAACCAATACATCATCGTCTTCATCTACAAATGGCACCTTAATATAAAGTGGCTCATTGCTATCAGCAAAGTAATCGATAGCTTCATCAATTGCAGTGAATGCTGGTTTTTTTTCAGGGTGGAGAGACCAGGTCTTAGATGGGATGACGAGTTCAGCGATAGTTTTACCGTGTGACGCATTAATACCGTTAGACATAACATTTCCTTTTTTAATACCTATGCTAGTTGGTACGAACCCATTCGATAAATGGGTTCAAATTTGAAAGTAAACAAAAAAAAGAGAGAAAAACGGGAGCGAAAAAGGGCGTATACAGCCCTGCATAGTTACGCATAACCAAGAGTTAAAAATAAAGCTCTTATATCAACAAGATAAAGATTGGATCAAAAAGGAAAAAATCGTGATAATAGGAAAAATAACGAGGGAAATCCTATTTGAACAATAAGGCTAATACAAAACCCAAATTTAGCGCTTAAATTTTTCTGACAGCTTGGCCATTCCACCGCGTTTTACGTTGGCTTGTTGAGTATAGTGACCAGGCATTTCAGGGGACTGCCAGCCTCCGGCCAATTGGAGTTCAGGCAAGGTAGCACCATTTTCTGCTAGTGAAACTGCGCCACCAACTCTGCCACTATGAGGCGTAATGTTTTCTTTTATTCCTGCACGGGCTGCAACTCGTTTCCATATTCGATAAACACTCGAATAATCGAGAATTGCAGATTCATGTGCTGGTGAATGATGATGTGTATTTGGCTGTTCGTTATAAGGCAGCAACGCATGCCCACGGTTTGACACACGGCGAAAAAGGATACCTTTGTTTATACGGCGAGGATCATCGATAAGTCTTTCGCTCTGTGTCTTAGCATCGAAATTAGCCTCTGATATATATTCATCAACCATGTTGATAGTGCTAGTAGAAATAAAACGATGTGAACCTTTACCGCTTTGATCAGACTTTGATGTTACAACTAAAATTGCATTATTACGTCTACTAATATGCTCAGCACATACACGTACTAACTCATCAGCTCGTAACAGTGCATCGAACATTAAGTTCATAATAGTTAAATCACGCATCTCTAATAATGTGTCTGGAATAATTTTATTGTTTATTACGTCCAATAAGTCGATAGAAAGCGGAACGGCTTGGTTATGACTAAGTTGGAACTTACGATTTTCAATAAGTGACAAACGAACGAAATCCCGCAGATAAACCGATTGGATGATAGGGTTAGGAAGTTTTGCAATGCCTAAAAATTTACTCAGCGCTGACAGACGGCGTTTGATAGTTCTGTAGGCTAGGGGAGACTTACACAGCTCTTCTACATAGCGTTTAATTGCGTATTCATTATGAGAGAAATCATCATTAAAACTGTCGATACGTTCTGACTGGCAGAAAATGGCAAAGTCGTTAAAGTCACTGATATAGGCGCGTTGGGTATTGCGAGGTAGCTTTGTGAATATGTCACGAAAATACGCATCAACATATTCAGCTCGTTCTGTACTAGCAGTGTCACCATCGACAATAGACAGTTGTGTATTTGAACCAGGTTTGAATATAGACGACATCTAACTAACTCATTGCTTTTATTATAATTAACACAGGAATTTCACGCATGATAATTACAGTTATCATGCGTGAAATACGAGAATAGCCTTGTATTAACCCAATTCTACACATATATACTGTTTTTATATACAGTTGCGTTGGTAATAATCCAATTTTTCCTTACTAATCGGCTATATATTAAACGTGCGCTACGTAAAATTTAACAGCATATACCTCTGTTATGTTCTCAGATTTCACGTAGAAGCACGTTCAAATTACCCAAGTTTCAACTTTACTGGGTCTAAACTTACTCTCCAAACAATTAACATACTCAGCACTAGGTTAAGCGTCTATTCAACTAGCATCACTTAGAAAATTCCTACAACAGACAAAGTATAAAATAAAAATTGTAAAAAAGGTTAGGCGTCTTATCCTCGGCAATAAAAGTAAATAAGAAGTAGTAGATAATCACCGCGTTAAATTAAACGCTGCTCAAACGATGAATATCGTATTGTTAAACAAATCTAATTATTAATAATAAATCCTGACATTATCATTTATGCATAAAAACGATAAGGGCTCGTTGAGACACACAATCACATTTATAAAATAAATAACTAACTAATTTGTTTCCATATAAATACTCAACAAGCTTAATAACGTCTCGTTAGTAATAAACATACGTAACGTATTTTTAAAGCTGCCACTAAATTATTAATAATGATTGCCAAGCTACAAATTTAACAGTGAGTGCATAATCCACAGAAAGCTTCTAATTGTTGTACTTAAGAAATGAGTTTCCATTTCAGCCTAATTAATTTAAATACAGCGGTAAAGCATGGCTAACCCTAGGACAGGGAACAGCCTTAAGACTGGCCACAGCGAGATACAGAGTTAGAAATGCATCGACACATAAATGCGCCTACCTCCATAGCTACATCAATACCTTATTTAACATAATATACATTATGCGCAATTAGGTGTGTGGGGTTTAGGGTGGTTGATGCCAGCCTTATCAGTAGCTTTGCCGTGCGTGATGGCTTACACACTTTTTCTGTGTTTCGTTATTGCGTGGTTTTGAGGTGTGTTTTTATAACGTGCGTGAGATTAAAATCTGAGACGTTTTACGTGGTATCCATAGGCAGTTTTCGCGTACACGCGTATTGTAATCTACTGCAACTCTATGAATATTTTCTTTAGGAGTTTATAGATGGAATGATTAGAATTTCAATTTTAATTGGAAACGAGTTAAGGAAGGATTTTTAAAATTAACGTGTAAGTTATTATTTAAAGCTAACAGCTTTATAGCCTCAGTTTTTCAAAGCCGCATTTTCTATTTCTAATATAATTATGCGTTCTAACATGCTTAACAACTGCTTGCGGTTTTCTCTTTGTATCTTAGTCAGGCTTTTATTTAATAAAGCCACATCTTCTTCTGATAAAGATACTTCAACACTTTCAGTAATATTCGCGTTGTGTACAAATTGCTTGTAATGATTAACGCTGTTTTCTATTGCGGTATCTATTAAAGATTGCGAGCAGCCAACTAGCTTACTAGTAATATAACTAGCAATAACTTTTCTTACTTCTGTTAAACATGTAGGAAACGCTATAACATTTTCTACATGTTGTTTTATGTCATTACTTTCTATTGTGCTCACTAAACGTTACCTCAACCTACTTATAATCCGCGCATTTAAATCTATTATATGGCTTTAATAGAAAATTACTGTATTCGTAAATTCGAGAATCTAGGGCTTAGCTTTTTTTATTGTTTAAGCTATTCACTGCTGAACTTAACATTTCTTTATCGCCGTCATGAATTAACGCATTCATACTTCGTTTATAAGCTTCTTTAGCGTGTTTAGTCGCAGCTTTACAAATATCATCATTGCTTGTTTTAGCAATGGCATCCAAGGTCTTTTGCATTCTTATGGAAACTTCAATCATGGATGCACCATCTCGCGCTAAACCGGTGAATGCGTCATCAAACATATCAGCCGTACTTATGTTAGGTACGGACACCTTATCGTATTTTATATCATCTGACGTAGTGTTCTTTTCTTTTTGTGCCCATCTAATGAACAGTCGTGTATAACTGCCAAGTATACTAATAGCGGTTCCTGGGTCGTTAACCGAAGGCGAAAGTGCGCGGGATGCTATTTCTGATAATACAACCAACCCATATCTTGGGTCGGCTTCGAAAGAACGTTCGCTGCCAATTTGAAATGCCGAAAGCAGCGCTGATTTATCGCTTTTTTCATCTGCTTTATTACTGCTTTTATTTTTGCTGTTATCCTCAGGCTCTTTCGGCTTAATGCTTTCTATATAACACAATGGTTTATCGGGTGTGCAAAATTGCCCAGGTAACATAGCGATGTGTACTTGAGTGTCTCGTTCTTCAGCCCACGCTTGTACTTTTGCCATATCAACCATTTGAACATAGCCAATACTATCGGTTGATAGGGTTTGGTATTTTGAGAGATCACCGCCCTGCTCTTTCACATAGTTCGGCTGCTGCTTACCGCCGAGCCTTGGCGTCGATAGCCGATGATTAATGGCTCGCATTGCGGCAGCTTCAACTTTTTGTACTGTTGAGCCCACACGGCCTAGCCTAGCGACACTGTCTACCCAACGGATAAACGTAAGAATGACGATCGCAAATACTAAACAGGTAAGACAAAAAAGAAGAAATATTCCAGCGTCTTTGAAGAAGTTGTTACTTGATGCCGTAATGGCGACTACGCTAAAGATGAACGCACCGACAAAAGTAGACAGCGCATTTTGTGAGGCATCGTCTGAGATGATTAAACTTACCGAACGTGGCGTCGATGACCTGCTGGCAGATGCATAGGCACTTACCATAGTGCCTGCCGAAAAAGTCGCTATGACCAACATGCTTGATGCCATAATGGATAACAGGGTTTCTACCGACGATTTTTCGACTTTAGGCAGGTGTTCAGCGAGTGCGGTACCGTCTGCCAGTTTCGAGGCGAATACAGCAGCTATTGATAATATGCATAGTGATAGCGGCTTTACCCACAGTTTCTCCTTAAAGCTAAAAAGCAAAAACCGCAATCTATCTACTGTAATAGGCGCATCCATGAACGTGAGTCCTTCGTTTTTATGATTATAGTTAGCAGGTTTTATTTCATACGTTTGTTTCCGGCACATCGTTTAGAACAATACACTACGTTATCCCAATTCTTTTCCCATTTCTTCCGCCAAGTAAAGGGTCTGTTGCAAACTGGGCACATTTTGCTTGGTAAATCAGACTTCTTCATTTTCAGATAATTTGGTTAAAAAAATTGTCGCGCTGTCTTTCATTGCATCGATATTTTCATCTTTCATTCGGCCATACGTTTTATACATCATTGCCATTCTGGGATTGCCGCTTAGCTTTTCTTTGTGCTTATCAATAAAATGCCAGTATAAGTAATTGAAAGGGCAAGCTTTAGGACCTGTTTTTTTACTAACTTGATAACCGCAGTTTTTGCAGTAGTTCGACATTTTATTAATATAACTGCCACTTGCGACATAAGGTTTGCTCGCGAGTTGGCCACCATCACTGTATAAAATCATGCCTGCTACATTAGGCAGTTCTACCCACTCGTACGCATCTGCATAAACCAGTAAATACCACTGCTGAACCTCTTCGGGTGACAACCCCGTTAAAAGACAAAAATTCCCCAATACCATTAGTCGCTGAATATGGTGCGCATACGCGTTCGCTTGTGTTTCCTTTATGCATTGGCGCATGCAATTCATATTCGTTTGACCATCCCAAAAGAAATCGGGGAGTGAGCGATTATGGTTGAAATAATTGTCACTCTTAAGACCTGGCATGAAGTGCCAATAGAACCCTCTAACAAATTCTCGCCATCCCAGTATTTGTCGTATAAAACCTTCAACTGAGTTAAGCGGCGCAGTGCCGGCGTAGTATGCTGACTCCGCTGCATCAATAGCTTCTTTTGGGCTTAGCAAACCACAGTTCAAATAAAACGCGATATGGGAATGATATAACCAAGGTTTGCCTTCCACCATGGCATCTTGGTACTGGCCAAAATGGGGTAACCTTTCTTCAATGAAGTCGCTCAGAACCGTTAGCGCATCGTCTCGGGTAACGGCAAAATGAAAGGGGCTAATGTCACCGAAATGATTGCTGAACTCGTTTTCAACTAAATTAATTACACCTTGGGTGATCGCATCTATTTTAAATTGCGTGTGCGAAGGCACAGTTGTACCCGCCGGCATGGGCTCTCGGTTTTGAGCGTCGTAATTCCATTTCCCGCCAATAGGGCTTTTATCTTCCATCAAGATGCCATGTTTTCTCCGCATCTCTCGATAGAAAAACTCCATACGTAACTGCTTTCTGTCATGGGCCCAATCACTAAATTCTTGGGGAGTGGCTAGAAAACGAGCGTCATTAATAATACTGACAGGCACACCTAGGGTTTGCTCCCATTGCTGCATGCTTTTTAGCAACCGATATTCACCCGGTGAAGTTACTTTAACATTGTCAAACTCGCCGCTTGCTAGCGCATGCTTTACCTGTGCTAGCAAACTGCCTTGGTTTACCTCATCGTTATACTCAATATAATTGACGTTAAAATTATCTTCCTTTAACGCTTTTGCGAAATGTCGCATGGCACTAAAAAGAAAAACAATTTTCTTTTTATGATGCTTAACGTAAGTGGCTTCTTCACGCACTTCAGCCATAAGTACAGTATCTTTCGTTTTTGTCGCATTTTCTAAAATAGGCAGATTGTGAGTAAGCTGGTCACCTAAAATAAGTATTAAAGAAGACATGGCTACCCTACTCTTTTAAAGCCTGAAACGCATCTAGAGCCCGCTGCCTCGATGCTTTTAAATCTACGATGGGTTTAGGGTAAGTATCTCCTAAATGTACGCCCGCATCTTTAGCGATAACCGGAGGCGCATCCCAGGGTTTATGAATGTATTTATCGGGAAGGTTGGCAAGTTCAGGGCAGTACTTTCTTACATACTTACCTTGTTTATCGAACTTCTCACCTTGTAGTAACGGATTGAAAATTCTGAAATACGGTGCAGCGTCGGCGCCGGTACCGGCTACCCACTGCCAACTTGCAGTATTGCTGGCTAAATCAGCATCTACTAGGCAGTCCCAAAACCAGCGTTCGCCTTCGTGCCAGCTAATAAGAAGGTTTTTAACCAAGAACGACCCTACAATCATACGTACACGGTTGTGCATATACCCGGTTTGCCACAGCTCTCGCATACCCGCGTCAACAATAGGGATACCAGTCTGCCCCTTTTGCCAGGCTTTAAGAGATTTTGCATCACTGCGCCAATTGAACTTATCAAATTTATCATTAAAGTTTTTGTTCGGTATGGTTGAAAAGTGGTACAGCAAGTAATAACTGAACTCACGCCAGCCCAACTCACTTAAATATGTGTCTATACTTTTATCTTCACTGGTTTCAAACCTGTCTTTTATGGCATACCACACTTGATTGGGCGAAACCTCGCCAAAGTGCAGATGAGGTGATAGATGAGACGTTCCATTCATTGACGGAATATCACGGGCATCTTTATATTGGCGCGCAGAGTGCTCAATAAAACCCTGTAAATTGTCAGCAGCGCCATCTTCTCCTGGTTTCCAATGGTTTTTAAAATCACTGTCCCAATCAAGTGACGGAAGTAAGTTAAGGGCGTCTATACCGCACGGACTGTTAGCCTTAGCGTTTGTATTATCTTCAACATCGGCGTATGTAATTCGTGCTGGCGGTGCTTGGGGGTAGCGTGGAGGCTCAACGTTCAAGCAGCCTTTTCTATAATAAGGGGTAAATACTCGATATGGCGTACCATCCTTCTTAAGCACTTTCATCGGTTCCCACAGTAAGCTCCCATTAGTACTGTGCGCCTCAAAGTCATTATCTAAGAGCTGCTTTTTAATCGCTTTATCACGATTAATTTGCCAAGGTTCATAACAGCGATTCCAATAAATTCCCTTAGCATCATAGGTTTCCATTAACTCTGGGATCAGGGTTTTAGGGTCGCCTTTGAACACCCTTAAATGGCCATTTAATCTATCGTTCAGTGAATGTAGCGAATGATGTAACCACCAATTGCTAGCACCTCCTAGTACTCTGCCATCGGGTGCATCATCATCGTAGATATAAATCGGGATTATTTTTCCTTCATCACAGGCTGCGTTTAACGCGGGGTTGTCTTTTACTCTAAGGTCCTGTCTGAACCACATTATCGACACTGGCACTGTCACTGTTAACCCTTTTTTTGAACAATTTATAAACACTTAAGCATGCACATGATACGATAATCGCTAAAAGCAGGATCCGTCTACCCCTAAAAAAGGTATAAGGGAGGGAACCCTATGATACTGGATAATCATGTGATGCGTGATTCGACAAAACGCACTAGAGGCCTGTTTTGGTTTCGCCACGACTTGCGTTTTCACGACCAAGTGGCGCTATCATCGCTTTGTCAGCAGGTCGACGAATTGACTCTGCTTTACATAATTGATGACAGCTGGTTTGTACCAAACGCTTACGGTATTCAACCTGTTGGTGAACATCGTTTTAATTTTGTTATAGATACAATAGAAGCATTAAACGAAAAAGCGAGCACTTTGGGTCACTCTATTTTGACTTTAAAAGGCCAAACACCTGAACTACTGGTGTCATTACTCTCATCCAATGCCTATACGCACTTTGGGGTGACCGAACACGGCGGCTATAACGAGCGCCGAGAAGTTGAAGCGGTTTCGCGTTTTTTCCCCAATATTGAAATAGTAACAGGCGAAGCTAGCTCGCTGTTTAATCAAGAAGACCTCCCTTTCAATCTTGAAATTATGCCGGATGTCTTTACACCGTTTAAACGCAAAATTGAGTCTGTGATAAAGCCGTGTGAACCTGTGGCGACGTTAACTGCATTACCTAGGTCTTATACGCCAGATATAGACACTAAAAGCCTATATAAGCTCAATAGTTGCCCACACCGTAAACAGACAGAAGGCGCCTTCGTTGGAGGCGAAGACGCGGCGCTCTCTCACTTAAATAGTTATCTATTCGAATGGAAAGTGGCTGCAAGTTATAAAGAAACACGAAACGCGTTAGATAGTTGGCGAGAAAGTACAAAACTATCGCCATGGTTAGCCACAGGTGCGCTCTCGGCGCGGTACGTAATCCAAGAAGTAAAAAAGTACGAGCGAGATGTGGTTAAAAATGATTCAACCTATTGGATTCATTTTGAGTTGCTTTGGCGTGAGTATTTTTACTGGCTTCAACAAAAGTTTGGACCAAAGTGGTTTCAATTCGATGGTATTAAATCAAAAATGCCAAACACTACCCACGACGCTCAAATATTCGGTGGCTGGTGTAACGGGAAAACAGGGTACCCCATTGTTGACGCGTGTATGCGTCAACTGGCCGCTACGGGTTATATGTCTAATCGAGGTCGACAATTGGTGGCAAGTTGCTTTGTGAACGAATTAAGGCAAGATTGGCGCTATGGTGCGGCTTGGTTCGAGAGCCAATTATTAGATTATGATGTGGCTAGTAATTGGGGAAATTGGCTGTACCTAGCGGGCGTAGGTACAGACCCAAGAGAGAACCGGCAGTTTAATTTGCAGAAACAAACCGAAATCTACGACCCGAAAGGAGAGTTCTGTGCAAAATGGTTAGACTAACGCCATTACTTTTCCCATAAAAATACGTAATAAGTCTGCCTTTTCTCAGGTTATGCGTAGCCTGCAAGACGTAAATCCAGCTATTTTGGTTACGTGTAACCCTGCTAAGGCTAGGGAAAACGGGTTATCGGTTATTTTTGCGTAACCACTCATTAAGTAATTTAATTTGGCCACATTTATAAGCGGCATACATTAAACGTACTGAGTTAGAAACGGCTTCACTATCGCTCCACCCTGTTTTCTCTCGAATTTCGTCATAGCAGAGCTTAGCTTCAGGGGAAACATAGCCTCTGACCAGCTTTTTTCCTGCATCTCGTTGACGTTCTCGGAAGCGACGCTGCTTATCAGCATTCGCTTTTGCCTTTTCTTTTACTGTACTGTTGTTCGTATTTTCTGTCATAGTAATCACTGGCTCGTTAGTAGTTCGAGTTTAACACGCGTTTTTATTTAGAAAAATGACTGTTCGGAGTTGTTTAGCGTACAAGTGTTCGCTAAATTAGCAGCGCGAATTTAAAAAACAACGAGTTGGGAATGTCAGACAGAAAAAATAGTTTTAACAAAGAAGATTTATTAGCATGCAGCCGCGGTGAAATGTTCGGTCCTGGTAACAGCCAACTCCCCGCCCCTAACATGCTGATGATGGATCGTGTCGTTTCTATTACTGAAGATGGCGGTGAACATGGGAAAGGCGAAATAATTGCAGAGTTAGACATTACGCCAGATCTTTGGTTTTTCGATTGCCACTTCCCAGGTGACCCTGTAATGCCTGGTTGCTTGGGATTAGATGCCATGTGGCAGCTGGTCGGATTTTTCTTAGGTTGGTGTGATGGACCAGGCAAAGGTCGTGCTCTTGGCGTCGGTGAAGTGAAATTCACAGGGCAAATACTGCCTACTGCCAAAAAAGTTACTTACAAAATCACCATGAAGCGTGTTATCAAACGTAAGCTATTCATGGGAATGGCGGATGGTTCTGTTGAAGTAGATGGAAGAGAAATCTACGTCGCGAAAGATCTTAAAGTAGGTTTGTTCCAAGACACATCTAACTTCTAATAAACGTAAAGCGTCAAAACGATAAAAGCCCCATTACTGGGGCTTTTTCATTGCTTAATCACTTTTTAAGAGAGAAGACGTTATTTAACACTAAGACCTACGTGCCTGTCTTCTACCGCCTCGCGCCAGCCTCCTAACCATTCCGACCGAGCGTCATTCTGTTGAAAAGGACAAATATCCTTTGAACGACCGCTAATACCAGCTTGATACCCTTTTGAGTGGGCGCGTGTCAGTTTATCTCTTTTTTGTCTTTTCATTGATTAGCCTCTTTAACTTTGTAGGATGTGCTACAAATTCTCTCTCGGGCCCAATACATCGTTTTTCAATTGATAGTGGCGGAAAAGTCATTGTGCACACTACTGTGATAGTGCAATGTGCAAAATGGTTCAACACAATTATTGTAAAGAGAGCATTGACATTTGGTAATGCAATGAAATATAGATGAATTTTATATTACACTTTTTAGGCATATATATTTCAATTTTTAAATCCTTTAGCAATAAAAAAGGCCGCTAAAAACGAGCGGCCTTTGAAAAATAACTAAAAATAGAGCGAATTGATTATTTCTTCAATTTACGACGGAAAATGGCCAGTAAACTTAGCGCCATTAACCCAAAGAAGCTCGTAGAAGCACCGCTGCGCTCAAAGTTGTCATCTACTTCATCACCGTCTTCATCAATACTACAATCGTCGATGGCGCCGCCAGTAGGTGATAGTTTCACCGCGACAATAGCATCAACCTCTATGGTTTCACCTGCTGAGTTAATCACATCAGCACCCGTCACATATTTGCTGGTGGATCGAATACGCGCATTAGCGATAATTTCATCATTATCGTTAATATCGATAGCTTCTAGCAACGTGTATTCACTGTCACACGGCGTTAAGTCGTTTAAATCCAGAAACTCTTCAGTATCAATATTGAACATGAACGCGTGTGTCTCACGAACAGTATCGGATGTCGCATCAAAGTCAGATTTACCTACAATAATATTATTATTATTGATGGCATTCGCTTGAACACCGGCAGTGGCAAAGAAACCGTCGGGGTATAATTGCTCAGTGGTATCTAAGTTGTATGCGAATAAACGAGAACGTGCAATATCACTCGATTCACGCAACACTGCACCTGCTACCCAGTTGTTATCGTTAATCGCCATCGCTTGGCTAAGTAAGTTTTCTTCTCTCGGAAGGAGCTCTTGTGTTTCACCGTCTCTATATACGGTGGCAACACGCTCGCTTTCATTTAAGCCTGAAGAGTTAGGGCGTGTAATAGTAACCGCATCACCCGTTAACGCTTCACCCACCGCAATACCTTGTTCATTAATGTCATAGGCATAAGAAAAGTAATGTGAGGTGTCGTCTTCTTCCGGCGTGAAAAGTAATGGGAATGTGTCAGTGCTTATCACATCGCCGTTGACATCTAATTGCCAAATAGTCGCGTTGACTTCCGATGAAAGAATGAAACCCGATAAAAAGCTAGTGGAGTTTGTTACGAAGTAACTAGATATACGTGGTACGTTAAATTCACCACCGTAAATACTGAAATAACAGCGGCCTTCCGGTAAATCACCACGAGTTTCGTCGTCTTCACAAGTTTCGACTGCTTCATCAACCGTATCTAAAAAACTAACGGTACTGAAACCAGCGACTTGTAGATTTTGATTCACAGCACGTGCTGACGAGAAGCCACCTAAGGTGTCATCAACGGCTGGAATAACTTTTGATGACCCACTGCTAGTTTGAACAAACGCTTGCTGCGGTAATTCTGAGTAGGTGTAATTGATGGTATTACCATCTTCGTTTTCATATTCATCCAAAACAACTACGCCTGGAGAATCACCAACAATAAAATTACCGCTTACGCTATCTCTTCCGCCTGCTTCAACAGATTGGGTGTAATCATCAAATTTGTCGGTTACTTCATCTAAACCAGGCACCAAGTCTATATCAGTGGTATCGGTTAAATAGGTTCTGAAGCTCGCTAGCTTCTGACCTGTTGAACTGTCTTGGTTTGAAAGAAGAAAGTTAACGACTAAGGTATAATCAGCATCAGTAAATACACCTTGTACTGCATCATCTTCGTTTTCAAGAGACCCTGAAAACGTGGTAAAGAAACTGGTATCTTCTTCTAGCTGTTCTACATCAACAGGCGGGTTAAATTCCAATTGCACCATTGATAACATTTTGCCGGTATTATCAATTGAACGAGCGAAGGTATTTTGACCAACATCCTGCAAAGGAAGTGGTGTCACGGTGTAGGTTTCGGCGACTGCCGAAACACTACCTGTTGCCAACAGAACGGCGACGGCAAGCTGAGTTCGTTTCATCTAAAATCCTATTTACTGCTGATTATCTTCCAGCATACTTTCTAATTCATCCCAGCGCGCATATTTATGGGATAAGGCTTGTTCTTTCTCTGCTAACAGAGCTAAGGTTTGTGCAGTTTCGTCGTTCCCTTTTTTAAAGAATTCAGGGTCGTTAACTAACAACTGCATTTCCGCTAATTCATTTTCATACTGCTCAATATCTGCAGGCAGCGATTCAAGTTCGCGTTGATCTTTATATGATAACTTTTTCGTCTTACGGGGAGAAGACTTAGCACTAGGACTATTCGAACTTAAATTAGTTTCATTCTTTACTTTGGCTTTTTCGTCTTTAATAACTTGCTGACGTTTTGCATTTTGATCTTTGTACCAGCTCTCTACGTCAGTGAAGCCTCCAATAAACTCCCGTAAAAAGCCTTCGCCTTCAAATACGACACAACTATTAGCAACATTATCGACGAATTCCCTATCATGGCTTACGAGCAATACCGTGCCCGCATATTCATTTAACAGGGTTTCTAACATCTCTAGTGTTTCAACATCAAGATCGTTTGTTGGTTCATCAAGCACTAATAAGTTACTGGGCTTAAGCATTAGCTTGGCCAGCATTAGCCTGTTTTTCTCTCCACCAGATAATGACTTTACCGGCGCATTAACCCGCTCAGGTGAAAACAAATAATCTTGTAAATAGCTAATGACGTGTCTTGGGTGCCCGTTAACCATAAGGTCACGTTTACCATCACCTACAGCATCAATAACCGTTTGTTCCAAATCTAAGCCATGGCGATGTTGGTCAAAATAAGCCACTTCAAGGTTAGTACCTTGCTTACAGTTACCGTTATCGGGTGTTAGTTCTCCGAGCAACAACTTAATGAGGGTACTTTTACCACTACCGTTCGGCCCAACAAGTGCAAGTTTATCGCCACGTAGTACATTAAGGTTTAATCCCTTCACAATTTGATTACCGCCAATGGCGTAGTCTAAATCGGTTACTTCAAACACCATCTTGCCCGAGCGTGTACCCTGGTGCTGGCTTACTACTGCGTTCCCTTGTACCGCGCGTCTTGCTTTACGCTCATCACGCAGTTTCTTCAATGCCCTTACACGGCCTTCATTACGAGTACGGCGAGCCTTTATGCCTTGACGGATCCACACTTCTTCTTGCGCAAGCTTCTTATCAAACTCGGCATTATGGGCAGCTTCTACTTCAAGGTCTTGCTGCTTTTTCTCTAGGTAGGTTTCGTAGTTACCTGGGTAACTGGTTAATCCACCCCGGTCTAAATCAACAATACGGGTTGCCATATTTCGGATAAAGGCCCTATCGTGACTTACAAATACAATAGCGCCATTGTAATTAGATAAACTGCTTTCCAACCAACGAATCATTTCAATATCTAAATGGTTGGTAGGTTCGTCAAGCAACAGTAAATCGGGAGAACGAACCAAAGCGCGTGCTAATGCCGCTTTACGGCGCCATCCACCTGATAATGTCGATAATGAAATATCAGGCTCTAGTTTAAGCATGGTGAGCGTTTGTTCTATTTGCTGCTCAAATTGCCATGCATCACGGGCTTCCAAGGTTTCCTGCAAAGTTTGCAGACGATTTAAGTTAGCTTCACTAGGATCTTCAGCCACCAATTTGGTTTGGTGATGATAGGCTTTAATGGTGTCGCCTACATCTGCTAAGCCTTCAGCAACGTAATCGAAAAGGGTCACATCTGTGGTTTGCGGCGGATCTTGCTCTAATCGAGCAATTATCGTGTCGCTTTCTATAATGCGCTGGCCATCGTCGGCTATTACATCACCTGATATCACTTTCATTAGTGTGGATTTACCACTGCCATTTCGGCCTACTAAACACACGCGTTCTTTGGGTTGAACAATCAGTTCAACGCCATCTAATAAAGGGGGGGTACCGTAGATAACAGTGATGTTCTTTAACTGCAATATACTCACTGTAAGAATGTCTCCAATGCGTTGGTATCAAATGGCCAGCCGATTTCGGCGCCATTGTCTTCCCGTTTCAATACAGGAATGCGAGCACCGTATAAATGATACAAATCGGTGCTATCACGAATGTTTACTTTTTCCACCGTTAACGAAGAAAACTGCTGTGTATTAGCCAACTCAATGTCGGCCAAATCGCATAAACTACACTGAGGCCCTGTGTAAAACACTATTTTCATAAAGCTTCTCTTGATAACGGTTCTTTTGGTAACGCTTCCTTTGATAACGAAAGGATCCAGCACTTATGAATGTTTCCGCGCCGAGAAAAGTCTTCAGGTATGGTTTCCTGAGTAATATTTTCAATACTGAAACCTAATCCTTCTAACGCCTCTTCATCTAACTTGAAGCCACGTTTATTGTTAGAGAAAATTAACGTACCGCCCTCATTTAGACAGTTTCTCGCATTCGTTAGCATAGTAACGTGATCGCGCTGTACATCCCACGTGCTTTGCATACGCTTAGAATTTGAAAACGAAGGTGGGTCGATAAAAATTAAATCGTATTTACCTTTATGATCGCCTAACCATGACGTGCAATCAGCTTGAACAAAAGCATGTGGCCCATTTAGCTTGTTAAGCGCCACATTCTTTTTCGCCCAGTCTAGATAGGTGTTAGACATATCAACGGTGGTCACTGATTTCGCGCCACCTTTAGCTGCAAACACAGACACACTGCCAGTGTAAGCAAACAGGTTAAGTACATCTTTACCTTTCGCAAGCTGCATAACTTTTTGACGGGTGTTTCTATGATCTAGAAATAAGCCCGTATCTAGATAGTCAGTCAAGTTCACCAATAAGCGCGCACCGTTTTCGTACACTTCCATCATGGTGCCAGACTGGTTAATTTTTTCGTACTGCTTAGTACCCTTTTGCTGGCTGCGTACTTTAAGCACTATTTGCTTAGGCGATATGCCTGTAACAGTAGGCAAATAAAGCAATACTTCTTGCAAGCGTTTACGGGCTTTGTCTTCCGACACAGTTTTAGGCGGTGCGTATTCTTGTACTACTAACCAATCGCCGTACCTATCAATGGCCACGTTGTAATCGGGCAAATCGGCATCGTAGATACGGTAGCAGTTAGTATCAACTTTGTTGATCCAAGCCTTCATTTTCTTAAGGTTTTTCTTTAGGCGATTGGCAAATTCGTGATTCGACGCATCTTCAGTAAATTGAACTGTGTTTTCTTCGCTTAACACATAGTTCACTAAACGGCACTCTAGCTTACCGTTATTCATGCCGTAGTCTTTGGTTGCTCGTAATTTTAATACACGCAATAAATCACGGTTGCTGCTAAGCAATGATACGTGCCAGCCTTTCCATGCTTCTTTAAAACGCTTACCCCATTCGCTGAAAAGCGGGATAAGTGCTGTTAGCTCGCCCAAACGTTCACCATAAGGGGGGTTAGACACCATATATCCTGGAGTCGCAACCGGCGGTGACGACTTAGTGGCGTCTTGGTTGCTGAATTTAATATCGTTAAACACGCCCGCATAGTCGGCATTGTCTTTTGCAATGGCAATCATTCTGCGGTTGTAATCGGCAGCGAAAATTTCACTTTTGCTTTCTGTTTGATTCGAAATAGCATCATTTACCAACGAATCCCAGTATGCGGCATCGTGGCTTAACCACTGACTAAAGCCCCAATACTCACGCTTTATGCCAGGGGCAATATTACGTGCCATGAAGGCCGCTTCTATGGCGATAGTACCCGAGCCACACATCATGTCAGCAAGGGGCTTGTCCATGTTTTCGGTCCAGCCACTGCGCATTAACATGGCGCAGGCAATATGTTCTTTAAGTGGTGCATCACCCGTTTCTTGACGATATGAACGTTGGTGCAAACTTGCGCCGGCCATATCAAGACCAATAATCACATTGTCTCGTTGAAGTCTGGCGTAAACAGGGAAATCAGGCATTTTGCGCTCAACCGATGGGCGAGCTTGTCCCTCTTCTACGAATTGGTCGACAATGGCATCTTTAATTCTTACCGCGCCAAACTGCGTGTTTTTAATTTCGTAGTTAGTACCAATAAATTGCACTGATAACGTATGGCGAGATTCCATATGCATCTGCCAATCAATATCCATGGCTGTCTTATACAACTCTTCAGCATTTCCTGCCTTTCCTGTGCCTAAGATCCAAATAACGCGGTTGGCCAAACGAGACCAAAGACAAAGTTTATAAGCGTCTTCTTTGCTTCCTTCAAACTGCAACATGCCCGGAGACTGTTTAATTTCTGCACCTGGGCACAAATTGAGTATTTCTTGCTTAAGGAGTTCGTCAAGACCGCGGCTGGTTGTTGCCAGAATAGTATTCATTCAATTACCTGATAGAGCGTGTGATTATTGCCACACGCTTGAGTGTATAAAACTGTAATGTGTCGCTTTCGCTAATTATAGCGCTTTTACAATGCGTTTAACGAGGTCGGGCCCCTGATAGATGAATGCAGAGTATACCTGAACTAGTGATGCTCCTGCATCTAAACGTGCTTTTGCGGTTTCAGGAGAATCTATACCGCCCACGCCTATGATAGGAATAGCTCTATCAAGAGCACTAGATAGTTTTTTTGTTACGTTCAAGCTCATGTCGGTAAGGACAGAACCGCTCAGTCCACCCATTTCATCAGCATGCTTTAACCCCTGAACAGCATCACGAGAAAGTGTGGTATTGGTGGCAATAACGCCATCCATTTTGCTGGCGAGCAAAGATTGCGCAATGCTTTGTATTTCGCCATCTGATAAGTCTGGCGCAATTTTGATAAACAAAGGTACGTATTTACCGTGAGTTTGAGTAAGGGTTTCTTGTGCCGCTTTTAGGCCTACCAATAATGCATCAAGGGCTTCACCATACTGGAGGTTTCTCAGCCCAGGAGTATTGGGTGAAGAAATATTGATAGTTACATAACTGGCGTAAGGGTAAACCTTATTCAGACAAATAAGATAATCGTCGAGGGCCTTCGCATCGTCTGTATCTTTATTTTTTCCTATATTGATACCAATCGGGCCTTTAAAGTGCGCTTTTTTCACTTGAGAAACTAAGTGATCAACCCCTTTATTATTAAAGCCCATTCGATTGATAATTGCCTGTTTTTCAGGAATGCGAAATAAGCGAGGCTTAGGGTTACCCATTTGTGGGCGAGGTGTAACCGTACCAATTTCTACAAAACCAAAACCCATTTCAGCAAACGCATCTATACAATCACCATTTTTGTCTAAGCCTGCCGCCAACCCCACAGGATTATCAAAGGTTATACCTGCAATCGTCACTGGCTTTTGGATTGTCGTGGTGCTGTAAGCCCACTTCAACGGCGTGTGTTGCGTTTTATTTAACCAGTTGATTGTAAAGTCATGGCTTTTTTCGGGTTCGCATTGAAGCAACAGTTTTTGCACTAATGATTGCATAGGTGTTTGTTTTCGCTTGTATTTGGTATAAAAAAGCCCTGATTTACAGGGCTTCGTCATTTTTGATAGCGTGTATTCTAATGGCTAGACTTCACGCTTAAAAGCATCAATTCACGTAATGCGACAGAAAATTTCGCAAATTCATGGGTTGAGCTAGTCTTAAACTCTGACATCATATGATACCAGCGTTTCAACAACACTTGGTTGCTCTGCATCCAATCTTCCAAAATTTTGTCTGCATCGCTGGCCTCTGGGTTTATTTGAAGTAGATTAGCGGCAATTGAACGTTGCTGCCAATCCAGTTCTTCACGGTACGATGCGCGTGCTAGTGCTTGCCAATGGTTGCTGACTGCTTGATTGTTAATTTGATCTAAGAACCAATGCAATTCAAGTTTAGAGCCAAGCTGGAAGTACAACCGTGCGACAACATCAACACTATGTTTTTCAGCTGCAACAATGTGTGCTAGGTCGAAACTAGAGAACATATTGGAGAAGCTAGCTACTTGATACGCGATATCCTTCGGAACGTCTTGCGACACATAGGTACTTGTTTTCTCTTCTAGCTGTGAGTATTCAGCTTCTACTAAATAGTTCTGCAGATTCTTAGACAAGTTATTGAAGGTTTCACGATAGCTTGCAATCGACTCTTCAATAGACAGGCCTTTATTGCCGTGTCTAATATACCAGCGTGCAGCGCGGCGCATAATACGGCGAGCTTCATCTAGCATCTTAAGCTGTAGCTTCGCTGAAATAACGTTATCTAAGTCTTCAATACGGTTCCAGAGCGTTTCCATATCAAAAATACCGTGCACAATAGCGTAGGCATTAGCAATATCATCAACGCTGGCACCGGTTTCTTCCTGAATACGAAAGACAAAGTTAAGCCCCATATCGTTAACCATATTATTGGTCAATTTAGTGGCAATAATTTCACTTCTAAGTGGATGCTGCTGCATATGTGTACTGAATTTTTCACGCAACACCTTAGGGAAAGCTTGAAGCAACAATTTACCGTGATAAGGGTTATCAGTGATTTCAGGGATATTTAATGCATCTTTCAATACCATTTTGCCGTAGGCAATCAAAACACTAAGTTCAGGTCGCGTAAGACCACGATCTGACGCCACTCTATCCGAAATTTCGTCATCACTCGGAATGAACTCAAGCTCTCTGTTAAGTTGACCTTCACGCTCTAAACCGTGAATAAAGCGAAGCTGTTCTTTCAATAAGCTTACGCCCGACATCTCAGTAATCGAGATAGATTGAGTTTGGCGATAACAATCTTTAATCACAATACGCGATACGTCATCGGTCATGTCGTGCAGCAAATTGTTACGCTGTTTAACTGTAAGTTCACCGTCGTTAACCACGCTGTTAAGCAAGATTTTGATATTAACTTCGTTATCGGAGCAATCAACTCCCCCTACATTATCGATGAAGTCGGTGTTTACGCGTCCGCCGGAAGCAGCATATTCAATTCGACCTAACTGCGTTAACCCTAGGTTACCGCCCTCACCTACAATTTTGGCTTGCACGTCTTTGCCGTTTAAACGTAAGTCATCATTAGCTCTGTCGCCCACTTCCGCATGCGACTCTTTTGAGCTCTTAACGTAAGTCCCGATACCACCATTCCAAAGCAAGTCCACAGGCATTTTTAAAATGTTATGGATAAGTTCGTTTGGCGTCATCGACATCTGACGGGTGCCTAACCACTTTTTCATTTCTGGGGTAAGTTTAATCGACTTCGCGGAACGACTAAAGATACCGCCACCTTTTGAAATCAATGTTGAATCGTAATCTTCCCAACTTAATCGTGGGTTTTCGAACAATCTAGCGCGCTCTTTGTAACTTGCAGCTGCATCGGGGTCTGGATCGAAGAAAATATGTAAATGGTTAAACGCCGAAATTAATTTGGTGTGCTTAGATAAAAGCATACCATTACCAAAAACATCTCCCGCCATATCCCCCACGCCCACCGCAGTGAATTCTGTGGTTTGGCAATCGATACCGATTTCACGGAAGTGACGTTTAACAGACTCCCATCCGCCACGCGCAGTAATACCCATCTTCTTATGGTCATAACCGACGCTACCACCTGATGCAAAGGCATCCCCTAACCAAAAACCGAATTCATCAGCAATACCGTTGGCAATATCAGAGAAGGTAGCGGTACCTTTATCGGCCGCCACAACCAAATACGGGTCATCTTCGTCTAGTCGCACTACATCTTTTGGTGGTACAACTTCACCGTTTACAATGTTATCGGTGATATCTAGCAAACTGGTAATAAAGGTGCGATAGCACGCTTGACCTTCAGCCTGTATGGCTTCTCTGCCCTCACCAACGGGCAGCTTTTTACAAACAAACCCACCTTTCGCGCCAACAGGTACAATAACCGTATTTTTTACTTGCTGTGCTTTTACTAAGCCTAAAATTTCAGTCCGGAAATCTTCTTGGCGATCAGACCAACGAAGTCCGCCACGGGCAACCTTGCCACCGCGTAAATGCACACCCTCTAAACGTGGGCTATACACAAATATTTCAAATTTAGGCAGTGGCAATGGCATATCAGGGATCATTTCTGGCAGCATCTTAAATGACACATAAGATTTTTCATTGCCTGCTTCATCGGGCTGATAGAAGTTAGTTCGAAGGGTTGCCGACATCATATCTAAATAACGACGAATAATTCTGTCGTCATCTAAGTTACTAACACTGTCTAATTGGGTTTTAATATTCTCAAGTAACGCTTCTTCTTTCTTCGCATTACGTTTCTTCTTCGGATTAATGCGCTGGTCGAAAAACTCCACTAGCAAGCGGGCAATATCAGGGTAATTCGCCAAGGTGTTCGCAATGTAATCACGACTGAATGAACTACCGGTTTGACGCATGTATTTTGCGTACGCACGTAAAATAGTGACTTTACGGCCCGTTAAATTAGCACCCAAAATTAAGCGGTTGAATGCATCGTCTTCTAAATCGTTATTCCACACTTTCGCAAAAGCTTCTTGGAATAAAGTCTGTGCGCGCTCCATGTCAAAATGTTGGCCACTTTTGTGCAACATAGTGAAATCCATCACCCAGTTTCTAAAACCATCTGGGCAGGTGATTTTATAGGGGCTTTCATCAATGACGCGCAAACCAAAGTTCTCAAGCATAGGCAATACATCAGAAAGATGAATAGGCTCAGCACGATGGAACAACTTGAGCTTCACTATTTGGCTGTCAGACTGCTCTTCTTGAGGACGATAAAACAGCATGTCGAGAGTATGATCATCATCTAACTGTTCAATTTTGCCGATATCAACAAGGGCATCACCCGGTAAGTTCTGTTCCATATAGCTACGTGAAAACGCATTGCCATATTTGCGCTCAAGGGCTTTACCCTGCGCTTCACCGTGTGCTGCTGAAATAGATGAAGCTAATCGATCGCTCCACGTTTTAGTTAGTTCAATAATATTGCGTTCTATTTCCTTCACATCAAATTCCGCGTTGTTGTCGTTGACCCTGGCAATGTAATGCGTGCGTGCATACACAGATTCAGAAAAGAACGTAGTAAATTCAACTTCTTCTTTAGCACCTAACGAGGCTTTTAATAGCGCTTGGGTGTCTACACGTAGTTGCGTGTTGTAACGCTCACGAGGTACAAATACCATACATGAGAAGAAGCGACCAAAGACATCTTTACGAATAAATAAGCGTGAAATACCCCGCTCTTGCATTTGGAATATACCCATCACTATTTGGGCTAATTCTTCTGCGGGTGTTTGCAGTAGCTCATCACGTGGATAAGTTTCAACAATATTCACAAAGGCTTTAAACGCATGGGTGCCTGGCTCATAGCCAGATAAATCACATATACGCTGAATCTTTTCTCTCAGCATAGGAAGTTGCGTCACACTTTGGTTATAGAAAGACGCTGAATAGAGGCCAAGGAAGCGATGCTCACCAATAACTTGCCCATCTTTGTTAAACGCTTTTACACCAACATAATCCATATAAGCAGGACGATGAACACGAGCACGAGAGTTTGTTTTCGTTAAAATTAACGGGCTTTGGCTTAGTGCCTCTGCTCTTGCACTGGAAGGTAATTTCGACAATAGGCGCTCTCTGTCATTAACAGAGTTCTTTAATAAACCTAAACTAGTATCGTTAGACGGTATCCAGCGATGGTCGCCCTCTATGGCCTTCACTTCGTAATAACGATAGCCCATCATGGTAAAGTTATGGTCGCTTAACCATTGCAAATAAGCTTTGGTTTGTTTCTTTTCATCAGTCGATACAGGCCAGTTTAGTTTCGTACTGTCTTTAACCACTGTTTCTAACTTAGTGGTCATTTCTTGCCAATCTTTAACCGCCAACGACACTTCGTCTACCACTGAGTGTAATTCTTTCGTTAATTCATCAATGTCTTTTTTCGCACTTTGATGATCAACCTCGATAAATATCACTGTTTCTTTTCGGGTGTTTTCAACTGTCTTGCCAGGCTCGGCAAACTCGGCCACTTGGTTTTTACTATTTCGTTTTATTCCAATTGGGCTATGCAAAAATAAATGTGCAGTAATGTTTAATCGGTTGAGTGACATACGCACCGAATCGACAAGAAACGGCATGTCCCTAACAATTATTTCAACAATGGTATGGCTTGAGTGCCAGCCATGCTTTTCTATTTCTGGGTTGAAGACACGAATGTAAGGTGCTGAATTATCGAATTTTGCAAGCCCGTTCCATAAGCTTAAAGTGGCACCGTATAAATCGCTGTCGTTACGATCTTCTAAGTCATCACTAGAGATATTTTTATACAACAGGCGTCCGAATTGCTGCACGAGTGACTTCTGCTGGGCATCCACCTTTTTTTCAATGAGTGCAAATACATTATCTAGCAGTACTGAGTGTCGCTGTGAGGTGACTGTCATTAGTTAACCTTATAAATGTCGTAAGTGCTAAGTTGCGCGGCTATTTTCGCTAAAACTGAGAGGTATTAAAAGCCCCTTTTTAACCTTATATTAACAGCATAGATAACTATGCAAAAAACACCTATAAAAAAAGGCCTTACGGCCCTTTTTTATGATTAGCTATGCAAAAATATTATGCACCGGGGTCATTTCTATTCCACCACAAGAATCTTGCCAGTGCTGGAAGTACGATAATTGCTCCTAACATATTAACCACGAACATAAAGGTCAACAAAATACCCATATCCATTTGGAATTTAAGTGAAGAGAATACCCAAGTACTTACCCCTATTGCCAAAGTAATACCGGTGAACAGTACGGCACTACCTCGCTCTTTTAAGGCAGCTAAATAAGCTTCTTGAACCGTAGCACCTTGTTTAAGCATAAGGCTCTTTGTCGATAAGATATAAATACCATAATCAACACCGATACCCACACCTAATGCAATAACTGGTAAGGTTGATACTGTAAGACCAATTTGCAGATACGTCATTAGTGCTTGCGCTAAAACAGACACAACATACAGTGGAATTACCACCACTAAGGTTGCACGTACAGAGCGGAAGCTAATTAAGCATAATGCGATAACGGCGCCAAATACATATACCATCATTGGATCTTGTGCAGCCTCGACCGCTTCGTTCGTTGCCGCCATCACTCCCACTGGGCCTGATGCCAGACTAAATGACATATCGTCGGTCTCATACTCAGTACGGAAATCTTTTACAGCATCTACCACACGAGAAATGGTTTCTGCTTTGTGATCTTCCATAAACAGAATAATCGGCATGACAGAACAATCACCATTTAATAAGCCAGATGAAGTTGGCACCCTTGAAATAGCTTGCACTAAGGTTTGTTGGTTACGAGGTAGAACCTGCCATTTAACATTACCTTCGTTATAACCCGCGTTAACTATCTTAGCCACTGATGCTAATGATACGGCCGACTGCACACCTGGAACGTTCTCCATTTTCCACTGAAAATCATCCATCGCTTTCATTACGCTGTGAGACGTACAAGCTTCAGGGGTGGTTTCTACCAAAATAGAGATGTAATCCACCGTGACTTCATACTTGTCAGTAATCAAGAAGGTATCTTGGTTATAACGTGAAGACTCATGAAGTGCTGGTGCACCCGCGTGCAAATCACCTATCTTCATGTTTTGTGCTTGGTAGTGCCCAAAGCCGAATAATATGGCGGTTACAATTAGAATAAAGGCTGCTGGCTTTTTACGTGAACACGCTGAAACAATAGCCCAAAAACGGGTGTTACTATTTTCTTTGCCAGCAAATTTATCAACGTACTTTTTATCAAGCTTTAAAAAGCTCATCAGTACCGGCAATAGCATAAGGTTGGTTAATATAATAACGGCAACACCCATACTTGCTGTAATGGCCAGTTCACGAATAATACCTATATCAATAACCAGTAAGGTCATAAAACCTACTGTGTCAGAAAGTAAGGCAATCCCCCCCGGCACTAATAAGCTTCTAAACGCTGCCATAGACGCACGTTTTGCACCTATTCCTGTTACCGCACGTTTTTCTACCGCGTTAATCATTTGTACGCCATGACTTACACCAATAGCGAAAACTAAGAACGGCACCAGGATGGACATAGGATCCATACCAAAGCCTAACGAAGTTAGTAGACCAAGCTGCCAGATAACTGCAATCACTGAGCACAGTAGTGGCAATATAGTCAGCATGATACTGCGAGAGAAGAAGTACACCATGATGGCCGTTATCGCGATAGCAATAGCGAAAAACAAGAGTACGTCTTTAGCGCCATCAGCCACATCACCAATCATCTTGGCAAACCCGATAATATGAATAGAAATATCTTCGTTTTCATATTCACCGCGAAGTTGCTCTTCAAGCTCAGCCGCTAAGGCAAGTGTATTTAACGGCTCACCAGTTTGTGGGTCGATATCCAATAGCTGTGCTGTCACCATGGCACAGCTGTAGTCGCTGGCTACTTGACGACCAACAATATTGGCTTTTTCAATATTGGCAGCCACTAGCGCTAAGGCCGCGGGGTTTGCTGAATTGAAGTCGGCTGGAATAACTGGCCCGCCAGCAAAGCCGCCTTCTACAATTTCAGTAAAACGGGTAGAGGGAGAAAACAATGAAATAACGAGAGAACGGTTCACACCATTTATGAAAAATAGCTGGTCGTGCACGTTCTTTAGCGTATCGAAAAAGTTCTGATTGAATATATTGTCGTTCTTATCACAAACAGAAACTAAGATATTGTTCGCACCACCGAAGTCTTGGCGATGTTCAATATAGGTTTTCATGTACTCATGATTGAGCGGAATATTTTTTTCAAAACCAGCGTCAAGTCGCATCTGCGATGCTTGAAAGCCTAAAAAAACCGTCGCGATAGCAAAAAGGGCTACCACCAATTTACGGTTAGAGAAAACAAGATGTTCAATGAAATGGGTCATAAAAGCGAAACCACCCTACTTTGTATTTAGCGTTTTTATACCATTCGCGGTAACAGCTATGGTGTGGCCATTAAAGCTAACGGCATTTAACATGGCAGCTTTATCTTCAACCTGTGTTACTGAAATACCCTTTGCAGGCTCACAGTTTGCAGGGTTAGCGTATGGATCGTGATCGCTGACAGGTAGCGGACGAGTGGCTGACACCATCATACCGTTGTTACCCATTGCAACAACCGTGTCGTTATCGGACAGTAAAATTGAATTTAAGGTACTGGTTGAACAAGAATTTACATATTCCCACTCACCTTGGTTGCGTAAAACAAAAATATTTCCGCGAAGACCTACAGCCAGCAACGTAGAATCGTCAAGGGCTTTAATATCGAAAAATGAGCCTGTGTAATCAACCTCGAAACGTTCCCAATTTTTCCCCATATCATCGCTGCTAGCTAATAAACCCGCTTCTCCAGCAAGGTATAGTTTTTCGGCATCGCGAGTGACTCGATTTAAATGAGGTAGAATAGATTCTAATTCTTGTTGATAGAAGGCTTCGTCTTCTTCTCTAACACTTTCTAAATATTCACGATCGTATGGGTCTAACAAACTTGCATGACGCTCAGTTTCCCAGCTTTTTCCGCCATCTGTAGTCCGGTAAAAAAGACCGTACGCGCCAGCAGCAATACCGTGACTTTCATCGAAAAATAGCACATCTAAAAATGGACGTTGTAGTTCGGGCTGCACATTCTGGATTTCCCAGCTCTGTCCCTTGTCTGAAGAATGAATGATGGTGGCATCATGGCCTACAGCCCAAATATTGTCGCCTACTACGGTAGTTGCAGTGAGTGTAGCTTGGGTGGGTACGGCAACTTGATTAAACGCCGTCCCTTCTTCTGAAATAAGAATATGCCCGCGTTCTCCGACAACAACGACAAATTTATCAGCGTCAATATCTAGCAAAACTGACTGTTCAACTAAGGGTGCAATATAGGCATCTTCTGCTGAAGCAGTTACGGAGTAATTTGCTGCGAGTGCTGCAGTTATGCACGCTGCAATGGTTTTTTTCATGATTAACCATTCTCCCTAAAATTTAATTGTCTGAAAACAAAAACGGTTGGCATTGCCAACCGTCTTAACACAAAACGCTTAGCGTTTACCTTCTCGTCGTAGCGCCTGAGGCGTAAACTCAACATCTCTTGGACGTATCGAGAAATCATACATACTTTCTTCGTTATCAAGACCAATGGCCAAATAACGGCGAGAGTTTAAGTCGTAATAGGTATCAAGGGTTGACCACTGTGTAGGTACTTCATAGTAGTTCACTCCATAAGCTACACCAACACGATACAACTCACCACGATTATCATACATATCAGCTACTTGAATTTGCCAGCTATCTTCATCAATGAAGAATACACGTTTTTGATAAATGTGACGGAAACCTTCTTTCAACGTAGCTTCAACCACCCAAACACGGTGCTTTTCCCAGCGCGTCAAATCAGGGTTAACGTGGTTAGCATGAAGAATTTCATCGTAACTTACGTTATCTGAATGCAGTGCATAGTTATTATAGGCTACGAACATCTCTTTCTTGCCAACGAGTTTCCAGTTGTAACGATTAGGAGAACCATTAAACATATCGAAGTCATCAGTGGTACGTAGACCATCTGCTGCAGTTCCTGGCGTGTCATAAGCAATGTTAGGTGCTAAACGTACACGACGCTGGCCAGTATTGTAAGTCCACGCTTTACGAGGCTCTTTAACCTGATCTACTGTTTCATGAACAAGCAGTGCAGTTCCAGCTAAACGAGCTGGTTTAGTCACTTTTTGCTTAAACATGAACAATACGTTTTCATCAGTAAGCTTTTCAGGTGTAGCACCTTCTTCAGCGTACTTAATCAATAACTGTTCATCAAAACCGATAACGTTGTAATCACCTGAAGTAGTTACCGCTGCTTGCCCACCGTTACGTTCTACGGCAGCACCGCGATAACGTAAAATGTGGTTCCAAATTGCTTCCATACCGGTTTTAGGCATTGGGAATGGAACACCCAACACTGCGCCTTTTATGCCGTTTCCGTCATCAAGCAACTCTGCATTAGTGGCGTTAACCTTTGTTGCATCATAAACAGCTTGCGGGTTAGATGCTGAACGACGAGTTTGATATACCGGCATGCGGTAAGTATCAGGATACGCTTCGAACAACTTTTTCTGACCTTCGGACAGGAAATCAGCATATTCTTTATAGTTCGACGCCGTTATCTCAAATAACACCTTATCTTCTGGAAAAGGGTTTGGATGGTGGTCGCCTACCGAATAGCCTTCGGGTGCTGATGTAATACCACCTGTCCATGCTGGAATGCTTCCATCAGCATTCGCAGCTTGTATAGCACCCATAGGCGTTAATTCACCGCCTAACTTTTTGGCATCTTCTTCAGAAACCTTAGCGTGAACACTTGCACCAGTTAGCGCTATTGAAAGCGCTGCTGCAATAATTCCAAATTTTCTAATCATATACATCACTCTTTAAATTGAATACTTGATGTTAAACGAAACAAAATCTCTGTCTGAAAGCGCATTAGTCGTTCCAATGCCGCCCCAGAACGCACTATAAGAAGCTGTTGCTGACCACTTACTTAAGTAATCGAACGTTAACGCCAGTGCCGCAGATTTAACATCTTCGGTGAATACATAGAGAGGGTCTGGTGTAGTACCCTCTACATCGTGAGAGAACGTAGCACGGGCTCGAAGGTTAACGCCCGCCATAATATCGTTCCAATCAGCAACGGCCAGTAGTCGGTAACCCCACGCGTCATCGGTAGCGAACGGGTTAGTTTCTGGACCGTCCGAAAGGCCTATGTGCAGACCTTCACGGTTATTGCCACTTGCAGTAGGTTCTAGCGACGGTGTACGCGATGTACCAGGCGCATTTAAGCGAATAACATTTGGATCTGGCATATCAACAATATTGACATAGCCCAACTCACCTAATAACACGAAGTTATCAGCACCAAACTTAGGACCATAAACGTGTGATGCAGTTAACTGCATTTGCCACGTGTCTGAGAACAAGAATCCTTCAGCTGTTTCACCTGGACCTACCGCTCGGCCGATATTGTTAAGTTGAGAAATACCTTCTAAGTCTGGACGCAGTCCAGCATTAGCTAGCTGCTCTGGCATACCCATATAGAGTAGCTCAACATCGTCAATTTGCAGCGGTTCATCAACACGGTAAGCAAATTCACCGGCTAACGCGGTAGTGCCAACGTTGGTGTTAAAACTCACCCCGTATAACTTAATGTCTTCTGGATAATAAAACTCAGATTGGGTGAATGCACCCAGCTCAGTAATGTTATCGCGCGTCACTTCGTTAGTTGCTATGAAGGCTAAGTCTGACGCAATACCTTCGGCGGTAAAGTCAGACGTTACACCAGAGATAAGTGGACGTTGGCTATGGTAGTTAATGTGGTAGAAACTGATTTCAGATTCGTTCAATGCCTCAGCAAACCAAGTAACACGTAAACCGTATTGACCCTGATCGTCGGCATCTTTATGCGCTTCGTCAGAATAGCCACGAATAGCCACTTTAGTAGGATATGCTAAGTAGGCAGAGGCAATATCAGCAGAATTACCGCCAGCACGTAACAAGTCACCGTAGCCATTAAGTGCAGTTAACAAGTGATCTAAATCAATATCAGGGTTACCACTGAAACCTAATTGGACGTTTTGACGCTGACCGCCCTCACCCGCAAAGTCGTTACCCGCGAAATAACTACCAGATACAGGCAACCAACTGCGTTCCCATTCATATTGATAGTAACCAGATACGCTTAATGTATCGCTTAGCCCTAACGAGGCGTAAACCATACCCACTGGAATAAATACTTCCTTAAGTTCCGCACCTGGTGCACGTGCACGGGTTACGTCAACAGGGTTCGTTGTATTGATACCATGTTGGATAAAGGTACTTTCACCCCAACTGATAACCTGGCGACCTACACGAAGGGTTAGAGGCTTGTCACCAATCCACCAATCACCATAGAAGAAGGCATCATACAGGCGCACATCGGTACACAATAAATCTTCTGCTTCCGGATCTTGACAGTGATCGTATTGAACGCCAGTAATGGCATTTGAATTAGGACGGTCACCATCCATTTGTTCAAAGTCGTAAAACCAAAAACCACGTGCGAAGAAACCGAAATCGCCAAAGTTTATATCTAGCTCATGGTTTCCTGAAATTTGTGTTGCAAATGCATCACCTGGATCATGAGATAAATTTCCTAAGTCGCCATTGGTTGAATAACCGCCGTCAGCTAACGCCCAAACGTCGCTACTAGGATAAAGTGGATTGAATGCTGCGTGGTAACCTGACCAATCAAACTGTGCATGATTACTATTTCCGATAAGACTGTAATCTCTAGACTCAGTACGAATACTGGTAGCCACTGTGAATGTAGAATCAAGAGAAATGCTAACATCACCTACTTGCCAATTAGCGGCGTTAGCAGGAAGTGCGGCAGCACCCAAGAGGGTTAGCACACCTACAGCAACAGGTGACATCTTAAAAGCGCGAGGCCTATTTATCATATTTTTATACTCCCTAGTCGACGCACAAGGCTGCGTGACATCGTGATCAACCATAACGATTAACAAAATGATTACATCATTTTGCCACTTTCGCAAGAAGTAATCGTACCAGTTAACAAAATTTACAACATTAATCGTATCAAATAGTTATTGCTTTGTGGGGACTATAAAAGCAACTTATCCGAAAGGTGTAAGTAATTGGCGTTATCTTAAAACATACGCACAAAAAGCAACCAAAGGTAAAGGTTTTATGCTTTAGCGTAACCGCTCGAAGGCTTTAATTTTGTTGTTGGCATCAACAATCATGCGAAAACGACCGACAACACCTTGGGAGGTGATGAACTGTTTTATTCTAGTAGAGGGGACTTGTACGCTGATGCCATTTTCCGCCATCATAACGACGGTTGGTACAGCACCAGAGTACAGTGCCTCACATTGATTGTAAGGCACATTGACTGAAAAATAATAAACGGTATCAGTGGCTTGAATGGTTGTCATACGCCAAACTTTTGCTCACTTTCTCAAACACATCTTTGCTTAAGCCTTTGTGATTTAACAATCGACCTAGCTGTGCTTTCATCAACACTTGATGGGGTTCTGCAAAACCTTGCCATTGTATCAAGGGGGTTATTATCCGTGCTGCCACTTGCGGGTTAATAGCATCTAGCTTAATAAGATAGTCGGTGACAAACTTATACCCTTCCCCATCTACGCTATGGAAACGTTCGCTGTTATAGAATGCGAAACTGCCTATTAGTGAACGTACGCGATTAGGATTACCCATACTAAATTGAGGATGCTCGCTTAACATGGTAATGGTAGCCAGTATGTTTTCACGGGGTTGCGTTGCATGTAAGGCAAACCATTTATCAAGCACTAAGGGGTCATGACGCCATTTTTCTTCAAACTTGGCCATCAAGTTTTCAAATGCTTCAGAGGGTAGTGACTGGGCGGCTTTTAGTGCGCCTAGGGTGTCAGTCATGTTGTCGGTCTTATCGAACTGCGATATCACCAAGTCTTGATGCTGTGGTAAGCGTGCCAAATGAGATAACAGTACATTTTTACAGCGACGAGCATTAACTGCATCTTGTTGGTAACTATAGGTTTCTGTGGCGATACCATTAAACGCATTAAGTAACACTTCTTCTAGCTGGGTAGAAAACTGTCGGCAAAACGCCTTTCGTGCCTGTATGAGTGGGTGCACATTAATATCGCATCGAGACTGACACAAGGTTTCAAATGAAGGTATCACTAAACATTCACTTAAAAGCTCAATATTATCAACTTCGCTGTCTATTGCAGAGCGAATACCCGCCCAAATACCACTGTCTATCGTAGCAGTGGCATCTTCATATAGCTCACTGATACAGCGGTTATACAAAGTCTGCATAGCATCCCAACGATTGAACGCATCTTGCGAATGGGCAAATATAGTGAGTAGTGAAGCGGTGTCGAGTTCATTGTGTACTTTCACTGGGGCGGAAAAGTTACCCAATAACACTGGGGTCAATTTCTTAGCATCACAAGTAATGTTAATCGTGATTTCAGGCGCATCTACTATCAAAAGGTCGTTCTGAATAACGCCACTGTCATCATGATATCGATTACCATCTTCATCGATAACTTCAAAGCCCAGAGGAATATACAAAGGAAGCTTTTCGCTTTGATCTGCTGTGCTGGGGGTATTTTGGGTTACGGTGAAGGTATGTACATACCCCGTATCATTCTTGATAACGTTGTGAGCAAGAGACACTTGCGGTGTACCAGATTGACTGTACCAGCGAGAAAACTGAGTAAGATCTAATTCGGTAGCCGATTGCATGGCTGAAACAAAATCATCGCACGTCACTGCTTGTCCATCATAACGACGGAAGTATTCGTCCATGCCTCTTCTAAAACCTTCCGGCCCTAAAAGGGTATGGAACATGCGAATAACTTCTGCGCCTTTATCGTACACCGTCACCGTATAAAAGTTATTCATCTCAATAACTTCTTCAGGTCGAATAGGATGGCTCATTGCGCTGGCATCTTCTGCAAATTGGTGCTCGCGCATCACACGCACGTGTTTAATGCGGTTGCTTAACGGCGATGTCATGTCAGCACTAAATTGCTGATCGCGAAATACCGTTAGTCCCTCTTTTAAACTAAGCTGAAACCAGTCTCTACACGTTACGCGGTTACCAGTCCAGTTATGGAAGTACTCGTGGGCGATAACAGCTTCTACATTAAAGAAATCATCGTCAGTCGCTGAGTCTTGGTCGGCCAATACAAATTTACTGTTGAATACATTCAGGCCTTTGTTTTCCATCGCGCCCATATTAAAGAAGTCGACGGCCACAATCATGTAGATGTCGAGGTCGTATTCGAGCCCGAACACGTCTTCATCCCATTTCATGGCACGCTTCAATGAATCTAAAGCGAAGGTACCTTGAGATTTCTTACCTTTATCGACATAAAGCTCCAGCGCTACCTCTTTACCACTTGTGGTGGTATAGGTGTCGGTTAATAAATCAAAATCACCTGCCACTAACGCGAATAAATAACAAGGTTTTGGGTGAGGGTCGTGCCACGTAACGAAGTGCGTACCATCAGGGTTTTCACCACGCGCTACAGGGTTGCCGTTTGATAACAACATGGGGAACGATTTATCCCCTATGACTTTCACTGTATAAACTGACAAGACATCAGGTCTGTCTGGAAAATAGGTTATGCGCCTGAAACCTTCTGCTTCACACTGCGTACAGTAAGCGCCGCCTGAAAGGTACAAGCCTTCTAGTGCTTTATTGTTTTCTGGGTCAATGTGATTTTCAATTTCTAACTCAAAATCGTCTGCATCGACATTTAACGAAAGCGTTTCGTCATTCTGTGTGAAGTCAGTGAAAGATTTACCGTTAACTTTTATAGAGACTAACGTTAATTTTTGCCCGTCTAATACAAGTGGCTGCCTTTCGTGGCCGCTATTTTCATCAGCGCTTTTAACGGTGTTTTTAGCCGTGTTGTTGGCAAGCGTACGCTTAACGCTAAGGATACTTTTAACCACGGTTTTTGTGGGGTGTAAAGAAATAGTCAGGTCGACTAACGGGATAGAAAAAGCGGGCGGAAGATAATCCGCCCGACGTTTAGCTGTAACTGACATAGAGTCTCCTAAAACAGAAAGTCTACGCAACTGTTATTGGTTTGCTTCGCCAGGTTGCTTTGCATAATCTGGAGGTGTTAGGCGAAGAATTTTAATTCCTAAGTATGCGTAGATAATAGCAAGAATTGGATTTATTACGTTAAAGAACGCGTAGAAAACATAGTCGAATGGGTTTACCAACAGCACACTGTGCATGTAGGCACCACACGTGTTCCAAGGAATTAGTGGAGACGTTAAGGTTCCGCCATCTTCAAGACTACGAGATAAATTTAACTGATGCAGACCACGCTTTTCGTACTCTTCTTTGTACATGCGGCCTGGCATCACAATAGAAATATACTGATCGGCCGTAACCAAGTTAGTCGCAAAGCATGTAAGAATGGTTCTGCTTACCATATCACCGGCCGACTTAGCCCCTAATAAAATAGCGGAAACTGCACGTTTTAGTAACCCTACTCTTTCAAGCACCGCTCCAAAAGACATGGCACAAATAATCAACCATATCGTATTGAGCATAGACGACATACCGCCTCGTGAAAGCAAGCTATTCAAGTTTTCATCAGGCGTTGAAAAACTCACGCCATCAAACAAGGCCGTCCAAACTACTTTTAAAGCCCCGACACTGGCACTATCATCGCTGCTAGCCATACTGGCCACCACATCACTTTGAAATAATACAGCCCACAATGCTCCTAATAAAGCACCAATAGACACTGCAGGAAACGCTGGCACTTTTTTAACGGCAAGCGTTAACAATACTACGAGAGGGACCAATAAGTACCAGCTTAAATCAAAAGACTCGTCCAACAGCAACTGCATTTGCTCGATGCGATCAGCTTTTGCATCACCGGTTTCACTAAAGCCCAATACCACAAATAGGATAAGCGCTAGAATAAAACTAGGAACAGTAGTCCATAGCATGTAACGAATGTGTTCAAATAAGTCGGTACCAGCCACTGCGGGGGCTAAATTGGTTGTTTCAGAAAGCGGAGAAATTTTATCGCCAAAGTAAGCCCCAGATACAACCGCACCGGCAGTAATGGCCGCAGACATATCCATACCCGCAGCAACGCCCATAAGTGCCACACCTACAGTAGCCGCGGTAGTCCAAGAACTACCAATACTCATCGCAACCACGGCGCAAATTAAGCACGCAGCGGCATAGAAGAATGAAGGGTTTAATAATTCTAAACCGAAATAAATAAGTGTAGGTACGGTACCGGCTAACATCCAAGTACCAATAAGCGAACCTACGGCCAATAGAATTAAGCACGCACCGAGAGACATAGAGATACCATCGACAATGCCTTTTTCGATAGTTTTCCAACTGTAACCGTTTTTCATACCTATAATGGCGGCAAGGCCCATCGCCAGTAATAACGCAATTTGGTTGGGCCCATACGATGAATTATCGGCAAATAAATAAACCGCACTCCCCATCATCAGCACTAGGGCTACAATGGGGATCATCGCGTCAAGTAATGAGGGTTCTTTTAATTCTTTAGTAGTTGTCATTTTTATTATTCTTAAGCCTTAAATCAAAAAACTGAGCGGTAAAACATTAGCGCAATAATAACGGGGCAAACGAAGCGTACATACCAAGGCCAAATTTTCCAAAACAAACCGTGTTCCGCGTTTGCATCGCCTTCTTTAAGTTCATCAAGTATGGCATCTCTACGCCACACCCATCCGGCAAATATACATAACACTAACCCAAGTAGTGGTTGACTGTACTCAGTGGTAAGGGCAATAACGAACCCAAACAGTGCATTAAAATTAAGGATAATAATGCAGCTAAGTACAAAGATAATGGCCGCCATCAACACTACCGCTTTTTTACGCACCAAGCCTCTACTTTCCACCATATAAGCCACGGGTACTTCAAGCATGGATATTGAAGAGGTAACGGCTGCAATCGCCATTAACGCAAAGAAACTAAATGCAACAAACACACCTACCGCGCCAATCGTATCAAACAAGGCAGGCAATACTTTGAAAATAAGCGAATCACCTTGAATTAATGCCCCCTCTGGCGTAAAGATTTCTACACCATTATGTAGTGCTACATACATGGCAGGAATAATAAGCATACCGGCAATAACGGCTACACCAATGTCTACTAGAGCAACAGAAGCACCAATGGTGGGCAAGTTCTCCTTTTTGCTTAGGTATGAACCGTAAACCAGCATGGTACCCACACCCAATGACATGGAGAAAAAGGCTTGGCCCATGGCATCAATTAATAAGTCGGGGTCGAGAATACGTGTAAAATCTGGCACCAAATAAGCGCTCCAGCCATCGGAGGCACCAGGCTGTAAACTTACATAAACGATAAGGGCTAGGATTAGCAGTACCAGTGTAGGCATCAATCTTACCGACCATTTCTCAATACCTGACTTTACACCACCGACAACGATGAAAGCTGTTAACGCCATGAATATAAAGCAAAAAATAATGTTACGCGTAACCGATGACGTTAAAAGCCAATCACTTGCAGACTGTAATCCCACCATATTGACGGCAGAATCAGCAAAATAAACCAACATCCAACCGCCCACAATGGCGTAAAACGCCAGGATAAGTGAGACGGTTATACAACCCCAAATTCCCGTTGCACGACCGATGAAGTTGCCGGAAATATTACCCAGCGCATCTACCATGTTAGAACGAGAGCTTCGTCCGATGATGAGTTCGGCCATGAGGACGGGGTATGCAAGAACGAACGCGAGAAGTAAATAAACGAGAACAAAAGCAGCACCGCCATTCGTTGCTACTTTGGTGGGGAACCCCCAAATATTACCGAGTCCAACTGCTGAACCCGCTGCTGCGAGCACGAACCCGATTCGAGAAGAAAACTCGCCTCTGATAGCCATGTGATTTCCCTTTATTTATTATTGTTGTATAGGTATATCAGACACAAAAAAAGGGCTGGCCACTGACCAGCCCTCTGTCATCAACCTTTAGTGTGTTATTGCGTATCTGCCTGTTTCAATCATATCAAAAGTAATATTGGCAGCTTCATCTAAGAACGGGTCTAACTCTTCCATATCTTCAGGTAGGTCATCAAGTGTTTTGACTAATTCTTTACCCATACGCTGTAAACGTTCATTGGCTCTTTCAAGCGCTTTTTCTTCAGCTTCTTTTTTATCTGACTCACGTTCAGATTTTACCAATGAAATAAAGTTCTTATCTTTGTTTTCTTTGTACTCAACAATATCGTCGTGAATATAAGAAAACTCAGGGTCTTGCATAATCCGTTTATTATGTTTCGCGGTTAGTACGTCAAGTGCTGCTTGGCCGTCAGCAAACGTTGTGTAGTTCGCGCGGTTAATGCTGTCCCAAGGTAATGCGTTATCCTGCTGGCTCTCGCCCCAATCAGCAGGTTCTATTGCTGAAGGATAAAGAATATCTGGCACTACCCCTTTATGCTGCGTACTTCCACCGTCAATACGATAAAACTTAGCGATGGTGAATTGCACGCTACCCAGTGGGTTGTCGTACAAGTCATAAATTTTACCTAAACCACGGTGTTGTTGAACAGTACCTTTACCGAAGGTTTGTTCACCAATAATTAACGCGCGATTATAATCTTGCATAGCCGCGGCGAAGATCTCTGACGCTGATGCACTATAGCGGTCTACTAAAACCGTTAATGGGCCATCGTAAGATACTTTTCCATCGGTATCGCGATTAACACTGACTTTAGTTTGACCGTACCGAATTTGTACCACTGGCCCTTTTTCAATGAAAAGACCGGTAAGTAAAGTCGCTTCTGTTAAAGAGCCACCACCATTTCCGCGCAAATCTACAATAATACCTTTAACGTTTTGCGCTTTAAGGCTGTTTAATTCCTTTTCAACGTCCGCATGCAAGTTGTTGTAGAAACTAGGAATGGTAATAACACCCAAAGGCTGATTGGCATGTGGTCCAGTTTCAGGCGTGTAAATCTCAGACTGCGCCGCTCGGTCTTCAAGCTTAATTTTGTCACGAGTAAGACTAACAACAGACATGGTTTTTGCATCTGTTGCGCCTTTTTGAACTTGTAAGCGTACCGCGCTGCCCTTCGGCCCTTTGATTAGCTCGACAACTTCATCTAAACGCCAGCCAACTACATCAACGAACTCTTCATCTTCTTGAGCTACACCAACAATTTTATCTTCCGGCTTTAACGCCCCAGATTCATCGGCAGGGCCACCTGGCACTACGCTTTTGATAACGGTGTAATCTTCTTCGCTTTGAAGTACCGCACCTATACCTTCAAATTCCAAATTCATCTCCATTTGGAATCGGTCAGCATTTCGTGGTGACAAGTAACTAGTATGCGCTTCAATGGTACGCGCAAAGGCATTCATAGCAATTTGAAATACATCTTCGCTTTTAGTCTGTTTGGTTCGCTTGATAGAACGTGAGTAACGCTTTTCTAGAAGCTCTTTCGCTTCTTCCCACGTTTTATCCGCGAGAATAAGATTCAACGCATCATATTTAACACGTTGGCGCCAAATCTCATTTAATTCATCTTCACTGGTAGGCCATTCGGCTTCTTCGCGATCGTAATAAAATTTGTCGTCGGCTTTTTCAAAATCAAAAGGCCCTTTCTCTAATGTTGCTAACGCAAACTCGTAGCGCTCGATACGACGCTGCGCACTTACATTGTACATGTCGTACGCAACAGAAAGGTTGCCCTTGCTCAACGCATCATCGAATGCATTTCGATATTTTTCGAAACCCACCACATCAGACAATAAAAGCACTTGCTTGTTGTGATCTAACGATTCGATGAAACGCTGATAGATACGTGCCGATAACACATCATCCAACGAAATTTCTTTATAGTGAGCGCGGGTAAATAACGCACTAACGCGTTTTGCAGCAACACTATGCTGTGTCTCTTGTTGAAGAACGGGGAGTTCTTCAACATCGGGGGTTGTGGTGACTGCACCAGCGCCTACCCCAACGGTAAGAAATGCACTAGCAATGGAAATTCGAAGGATATCTTTCATATTTACGACCTCTTGGAGCGTGCCAAACGTAAAGCATCTGCATTTACTTTTACCACCATACCTGAGTCTAACTGAACATGAATACCGTCTTTAGCAATTTCGGTAATAACAGCTGGCATAGGGGTTTTACCTAATTTAACCGTTACGTTTGTACCTTGTTGCATATCGGCATCAGTCAATTTTGCCGGTGGTGTCTTAGTTGGTCTCTGAATTTTCGGTTTAGTTCCCTGCTGGCCATCTTTGTTGCTGCCTGCAGGCGTCGAACCGGAAGACTTCGGACGTGCAAATTGACGTTTTTCTTTCTTTTGAGGCTGCTGAGCTTGCTTAGCTTTGCGCTTTTCGGCGGCTTTCGCTTTGCTTTCTTCTAGCTGCTTCTGTGCATGATCGGCATGCTCTTTCTCAATGGTTTCCCCTTCAACACCATCTAAGTCGACACGGTTAGCGCCTTCTTTGATGCTGTAAAGGTAGCGCCAGCTGTTCGTATAATGGCGAAGTGTTGAGCGGAGTAATGTTTTACTCACTCGTTCTTCGCTTTCTAAACGCTGGGCTAAATCTTGAAAGATGCCGATTTTAAGTGGTAGGGCTTCGCCTTCAATACTAAAGCATTTAGGGAAGGTCTCGGAAAGGAAAGCGATAACTTCCTTACTGCTAGTAAACTTTTCTGGTGATTCCATTAAACTTTCTAAATTATTCAAGAGATTTCTTCATTACTCTCATCATCCCAAGTTGCCAGCGCGTGGTCAACCCAATCGAGTAATTCGTCATCATCAATTTCTAATAAATGTTTATCTTGTTGCCAAGACTCCCAACCGTGTTGCAATAATTGTTCAAGTCGATGGGTTTCAATATCTTCATCGGCTCTATCATAAATTGCGTGAAGTATGAAATTCAATCGTTCTGACGCTTCATCAGGGTCATCGTGATTGTCTTCCATATCTTCATAAGTAGATAGTACTACATGGATGTCAACGTTGTATTTCATAACGATTGCTGAGATTCAATAAGTATATCGGCTATTTTACACAACCCAAGCTCATCTTGCTCGTCGAAACGAGAAAATTCTGGGCTATCGATATCTAAAACACCAATTAGTTCACCATTTACCACAAGAGGAATGACGATTTCGGCGTTTGAAGCGGCATCGCAGGCAATGTGGCCAGAAAAGGCGTGAACATCTGCAATACGCTGTACTGTTCGGGTTTCAGCGGCAGTTCCACACACACCTTTCCCCATAGGAATACGAATGCAAGCGGGTTGCCCTTGAAAAGGACCTAACACTAACTGCGCTTCTTTATAAAAATAAAAACCAGCCCAATTTACCTTATCGAGATGGTTAAAAAGTAGTGCACTGATGTTCGCCATGTTGGCAATGACATCGTGCTCACCAGCAACCAGGCTTTTCGCCTGGCTTATTAACTGGGCATATTGTTCTTCTTTCAAACGGTTACCCTGCTATTGAATAATAGTGAAACTAACGTTTATACGCGCTTCTACAGTTTCTTGCCCTGGTAAAGAAACAGACATTTCTTTGGCAAAAGCATCTGCACGCATAACTGGAACGGGCATATTGCCACCAGATTCAGAGATTGCAACTACTTCGCCCACTTCAACGCCTAATTCCTTCGCTAAAAGTGCCGCTCGTGCCTTGGCATCTTTCACCGCTGCGACTAATGCAGTTTGGTATGCGTTGGTTTGCGTTGTGCTTACAAACGAAAATTGTTGAATGCGATCAACACCACGTCCTAGTACGCCATCTAACACTTTATCATAGTTTTCGATATTGGAATCAGTCACTGATATTTCACGACTTAATGTAAATCCTTCCTGCACTCGGCCGTTCGGGCTATTTACATAACGAGGCGTTAAACGAACCTGCATAGATTGAATGTTACTGCGTTCAATGCCCTGCTCTAGCAAAAAGCTCACAACAGCGCGTAAATCGGAAGCAAGTGTAGTGTTAAGCTTACCAACGGTTTCGCCTTGTTCTTCAATAACAAACGTTACTGAGTATGCATTAGGCGTGACTGACATTGCGCCTGTGCCTTGAACGTGAATAAGCTGTTGCTGTTGTTGAGCCATTGTTGATGTACTTAGCATTGCGGCGACAATACCCGTTAATAATACCATCGGTGATAAGCGTTTGCGCGCGGTAATACGTTTTAGAGGCGCCGCTAGTTTATTAATTGCACTCATTCAAAACTCCGTGTTTATTAAAATTAAATCAGGTAAATCATAAGTAACGGTAAGTGAACGTATTATGAACCGCAACTAAATCATTCATAAAACAGGCGAATTAACTAATACGTCAGTTTTGACAAAAGGCGTTAAACTTTTTATTTGTTGGGGTAAATCAGTGGCAGATATAAAAAAGTGGGCTCGCTGGCCCACATTTAATGTTAAGAATACTTAGCTGAAATTTGCATCCTTTTATTTCAGTACTTTTTGTAAGGAAGTGAGGCAGTGATCAATATTGCGAGGTTTACACGCATAGCCCATTAATCCAATGCGCCATACTTTACCTGCAAACTCACCCAAACCAGCACCAATTTCTAAATTGAAATCGTTAAGCAATCTTGAGCGAACTTCAGCGTCATTAACGCCATCTGGAATGTTGACCACATTAAGTTGTGGTAGGCGATATTCGGCATCTACGGCAAGCGAAAGACCTAAGCCCTCTAGTCCAGCTACCAGCTCTTTATGCCCGGTTTGATGACGTTGCCATGCGTTTTCTAAACCTTCTTCTTTCAATATTAATAAGGCTTCGTAAAACGCATACATACTGTTTACAGGCGCGGTATGGTGATAAGCACGCTTAGCCCCTTTCCCCCAATAACCCACAATTAAGTTCATGTCTAAAAACCAGCTCTGTACTTTGGTTTTTCTGTGTTGAATGACATGCACTGCGCGGTCACTGAACGATACTGGTGAAATACCTGGTACGCAGCTTAAGCATTTTTGAGAGCCAGAATAAATGGCATCTATGCCCCACCCATCTATGTCTAGCTCGATACCACCTAAAGAAGTCACCGCATCTACTATGGATAAACAGTCGTATCGCTTAGCAAGTTCACATAAACGTTTTGCATCGTTTCTGACGCCGGTTGAGGTTTCTGCATGTACGAAAGCCAGCACTTTAATATCGGCATCTTTTTTAAGTGCATCTTCTACCGCGTTCAAATCGGTTTGCTTGCCCCAATCGTTTTTGATCACGATGGCCTGACCGCCACATCGCTCAACATTTTCTACCATACGATTGCCGAACACGCCGTTAATACACACCAGTACTTTATCACCGGGCTCAACCAGGTTAACAAAGCAGGCTTCCATTCCGGCGGAACCCGGGGCAGAAATAGGCATTGTTAATGCGTTTTCCGTTTTAAATGCGTATTGAAGCAGCTGTTTGGTGGCATCCATAAGCTCGATAAATAGCGGATCTAGGTGACCAACAGTAGGTCTAGCAATCGCATTAAGAATACGAGGGTTTACATCTGAAGGACCAGGCCCCATTAATGTGCGCTCAGGCGGAAGAAAAGTAGAGTGCGTTTGCATATCAGTCCTTAACAATATTAGTAATAATAGCGTACCTTCATTCTTACAATCTTAGCAGCTAGGTACAACAGCTTGTTGTGAACATAACTGATATGAATGGAAAAACCATGCTTCATAACAAGACAAGCATTGAGCAAGATGTGGATAAGCGGTGTGTATCATGAGGATAAGGGCGTTACAAAAATATCCAAAAACTCCGACCAGTGAGAAACCTATGATTATTCGAAAGTTATTACTGTTTTTATTGGTTCAAAGGTTCTGTAAAATAAATTTCACAATGTTTAGTTTATAAAATGAACAAATATGAACTATAGTTATTGTCCGTTTGAAAGAATTTGCATGTACTTCTCCCTTGCAATAGTTAGCGCACGGCTCAGCAATGAGCCATTCCCCTATGCCCAGAACCTATGTTCTGGGCATTTTTTATGAGAAGCGCTTAACGTCCTATGCTGATGAGTAGAATACTGGTTGACAATCATTGCCATAGAAATCGTGCGAATTAGACTTCACAAAGATGCTTATTGTAATGCTTTGCATTATGCGCATAGTGCGCAGAAGATGCTTGAAGCTTTTCCTCTACGCTGCTATCGAGCTGCTTTACCACTTTTCCTGGTGATCCCACCACTAAGCTGTAGTCTGGAACCTCCATATTTTCGGTAATTAGCGCATTAGCGCCGATAATGCAGTACTTCCCTATTTTCGCACCATTTAATACCACAGCATTAATACCAATTAACGAGTAGTCACCTACGGTACACCCGTGCAACATGACTTTATGGCCCACGGTTACACCTTTACCTAAAGTGAGCGGAATACCGGAATCAGTATGAAGAACACTACCGTCTTGTACATTAGTAAGCTCTCCTACTGTAATTGCATCCATATCTCCGCGAATAACGACATTGAACCAAACACTACTATGTGGTTTTAATATTACGTTACCGATAACATGCGCGCCGGGAGCTATATAACTGGTGCTATCACACTCAGGTGTCAACGTATCAAGGGAATATCGCATAATCGTTCCTTGTTCATGATTTAAAAAAGTGGGCTTAAAACAAAATGGTATTAGTCGACATCTACCTGCCGCATCAAACCTTCTTGGGTTGCCGAGGCCACCAACTCACCTTGTTGAGTGAAAATTTGGCCTCTAACCAACCCTCTTGCTCCGCCACTAAACGGACTTTCCATTACATACAGTAACCATTCATTTAAATTGACGGGGCGGTGAAACCACATGGCATGATCGATAGTCGCAATACGTAGCGATTTGTCGGTGACTGAAATACCGTGTGGTTGTAATGATGTGCTTAAAAAGTGGTAATCAGAAGCATACGCTAGCGCCGCTTGTTGCAGAGTAATTTCAGGCGCAAGTTCATCCCTCGCCTTCATCCAAATATAACGTTTTGCTGGGTGGCGGGTTGATTGATAGGAATTCGCCGCGCCAATAGTGCGGATATCTACCGGGCGGTGATAACTTAAAGCTTCTCGCATAGGGCGTGCAATTTTGTCGAAGTTCTTTTCATAAAACTCGATATCAGATTGCACTTCTTCCGGCGGCGGCACATCAGGCATATCAGCTTGTTGGTGATGCATTCCTTTTTCGGGTACTTGAAACGATGCCGTCATGTAAAAGATGTTTCGGCCATCTTGTATTGCTTTTACTCTTCTTGCAGAAAAGCTCCGACCATCTCGAACCACTTCCACATCGTAGACTACCGGTTTTTTTGCATCGCCGGGAAGCAAAAAGTAAGTATGAAACGAATGCGCTACGCGGTCTTTGTCTACCGTTTCATAGGCGGCAGCCAACGCTTGCCCCAGAACTTGCCCGCCAAATAAGGCGCGAAAGCCTAAATCCCAACTTTGTCCGCGATACAAACCCGCTTCAACAGTCTCTAATTCAAATAACGAAGATAATTTAACCTCAGGCATGCTTTTCTTTCTCTTGTTGCTCAGCGTTCGGGTTTCTTGGGTAGTATTTTTCGGGTAAATACGCCCTATGCTCAAAAAATCGCGTGTCTTTATAGGGTAACTTCATAAAGCCTGAAATGCCTAGCCCTTTTATTGACGGCACATGTTCCACTAACTTGGCTAATAATTCCGAAAACCTATCTTGCTCTTGATGATTGAGCAATGTGTAATAGCTGTGAATTTTTAAATGCGTACTTAATGATTCAAATATAATACAGCCAGTGTGATGAATCGTATTAAGCTCTTTGATGATAGTAATGATGGGGTCTGGCAATTTCAAAAGCTCATCTGGGTCGTCACCGTCCTCAAAATAAGAATGGGTTCTAGATTCATCTTGTGCCACCGACGCACGGGAAAGTTCAAACGGTATTACGCATTCAGATGTTGGTACAAACGCGTCGTTTTCACTTTCTCGTTCAATATGCAGCGTATTTTTAGCGTTGAACATGCAGCATTTAAACACCCCTGGCTTATGAATAGCGCGAGCAAGGTTAATCACGTTATTAACCGCCAATTCGAAGGCGGTTTTTAATGCTGCATCGTGCAAATTTAAACTGGAGTCTACATAAACGCCGTTAGGCTCCCAGCGAATCGCCATACCTCCTACAACGGGATATCGGCCAAGGCGACTAATTGCCGAAACAAAGGCTTTTTCGGTATCGCCCATGCCTTGCAAAAAATTTTTGTAATAACGGTCGAACTGGGCATCATCGATATATCGTAGTGAAGCATCATCTAATGCAGATTGCTGACGCAAATAGGATTTCCGAGAGCTGTATACAACGGTTTCAATGTCATCTTTCGAGGGAGTGATCCACGTGGGAATGCTGGGTACATACTCTGGTACTGTGTCTTCAGAAAACACCATATGTTTTAGCACGTGCAAGTTATTGAAGAAGTAATCTCCCCCTTGGTGCCTTTTCTTTGGATCATCACTGAGCATATATTCTAATATGCTCGCTAACATTTTTGGCAGCCCTAACGACGAAGGGCGAATAACCTGATGACCATACCGACAAGATTGACCCGATGCTAAAGCGTACAGCGTGCTCGCCATACCTTGTTCATCAAAACGTGGTGACGATAGCGCCCCGTTTAGTTGGTCTTCTCCAATAAAATAAACATCACCTAGTCGGGAGTTGGTTTGGTGAAGCTCACTAGACATCAAATCCATCACATTATTACTGGTGTACTGACCATTTTCATCCACTTGCGCAAACACAGATGAGCCCCAATCAATAAGCCCAATACACTCTTTAGATTCATTCCATACCAAGTTAGAAGGTTTAATGTCGCCATGCACGATGGGTTTGGCGTTGCCATTTTGTGTATGCTTTCGAAAGTAGCGCAGCAAATCACCCAGTTGTACGGCTATTTTAACTATGATCCTTGGGGGAAGTGGCCCGCGAGCTAAGCTAACTTTTTCAAGATCGTCGCCAGGAGCACGCCCCATCACCAATATAGATTGTTTACCTATTTGTTGATATTCAATCAATGCAGGCACATACGGATGTGAGACTTGAGATAACATGAAGGCTTCTTCTTCAAGCCGTTCTTGTACATGTTGAGGAAGATTTATTCTAGAAAACTTAAAGACATGTTCCTGAGCCTTCGAGTTTTGAGTTGAACCCGAATCAGGATTTGGGTTTTGATTTAGATTAGGCGCGGTACCTGCAAATGCAAACCCAAACGCCCCTTTTCCCAATAGGGAGATATTGCGATAACCTAAACTAGCCAATTGGTCGATGCACAGTGCTACCCAATCCTTGAGTTTTTTTGCATCAGCATGTGAGAGCAGATAAATAGACTGCTCATCGGGTATATAAAAATGCGTTAACCCTTTTACCTGAGACATGCCAATTGCTTACCTCTCTTCTTGTTTACACTTATGTGCTTAGAAACACTTTTTAGCTTTTTGTTTATATCTTCTAGCTAAAGGTATTAATCTTCGGTAGTTAACCATGTCAACGTATAGGCGGCATTGCTTCCTAACAGCGGCGTAATCTCATCAAGGGCTTCACGCATATTGACATCAAGTTGCCAAGGTGGATTGATGACACATAAGCCAGAACCATACATGCCCGCATCGGCGGTATTTTCTTCAACGGTAAGTTCAATAGTGAAACAAGGCTTACCCAGTGCCGATAACGACTGGCACATCTGCTGGCTAGCCCCACTTTTAGCCCCTGCTCGCGCTGATAGTAACGGATACCACACTACCATTTGTGCTTGCTGCCAACGTGCTAATACTTTTTTCACAGCGCTAATGACATCTTGATATTCAGAAACCTTCTCGTAAGGCGGATCGATTAATACCGCGCCACGATTAGGAGATGGTGGCGTGAGTGCAATTAAGCCTTCATACCCATCCCTGTGATGGACATGGCTTTGGCTATCGCCAATTTGCCACATGGCATCATCTAGTTTTTCGTGTTCAGCAGGATGTAACTCCATAAGGTGCAGCACATCGATATCACGTTTAAGTTTGGCGCTAATAGCCGGTGAACCTGGGTAACATCTATCACTTAAAAACGCGTTACATAGCGACAAATAGGATTGCAACAAAGGCGAATTTGCCGATATGTTTGCCAGTTTGTCTACACCAGACTCATACTCTTTATTTTTAGATGCTAAGGCATCATCGAGTTGATAAAGCCCAGCCCCACTATGCGTATCATAAAGGGTGAAAGGCTTATTTTTTTTCTTTAGATGGCTTATTACGCCCATCCAACAAAGGTGTTTAATAACGTCGGCGTGGTTGCCGGCATGAAATGCATGTTGATAGCTAAGCACGATATACCATAAGTTGACGCGCATACTGCGCAGGAAAATGTAGTTTAGTAGCTAATAATAACGCTTGGGTTAACATCCACACAAGCCCGACAGCCCGTTCCCTGTTAAATAAATGCCCTATAAATAAGCTCTCCGTGAATAAGAACTATTAAAAGTGCCCAGTGAATAAAACACGGTAATTAGCAAAATTTCTATTTATGAACATATTTTACCGTACTTATATTTACGTACTGCCTTTCATCAGGCTGTGGGCCTGCGGCCCACATAAAAACCTATCACTATTTCAAATGCATTAGCATGGTTTCTGGCGCTTCAATGAAGCCAGACCACAGATTATTGAAGCGAACCATAGTGGCCCCATCAATAATGCGGTGGTCGCCAGACCAATTCACCATCATAATGTTATGTGCTTCAACACTTCCGTCAGCGGCGAAGCGAGGAAGCTTTTGTGTCTTACCTAGCGCGACAATAGCAGCTTCAGGCTTATTAATAACCGGTGTAGCCGTAATACCACCAATAGCGCCAATATTTGAAATGCTGATAGTGCCACCTTTAAGTGCATCCCCGCTTAATTTACCTTCGCGAGCTTGCTCGATAGTGGTATGCATTTGCTGGGCTATGTCGAACAATGACAGATGTTCTACGCCTTTAATGTTGGGCACCAAAAGGCCAATTTTAGCGTCAACGGCAAAACCGATATTATGATGATTAAAATAAGTAAGCTCAGTGCCGTCTTCGTTTAATTGGCTGTTAATGATTGGAAACTCATTTAACGCCAACGACAATGCTTTTACAAAAAATGGCATAAAGCTGAGCTTCACGCCTTTTGCTTCAAACATGGGCTTCAGAGACTGTCGCAAGGCAATTAGCTTGTCCATTCTAACTTCATCGCTCACCGTAAAATGAGGAATGGTATTTACCGATGCTACCATTTGTTTTGCCATAGCCGCACGAATGCCTCGCACTTTTTCGGTATAGCTTGATTCGCTCGCTGCGTTATTCATTTCAGAGCGCAACACATTATTTGCCTTACCTATGGCATTAGATGTTGTGGAACTTTCAATACTATTTGTGCTTAGGCTGGTCGCGCTAACGTTGCTGACATCATGTTTTAAAATACGTCCTTTTTTACCTGTGCCAGCAACGGCAAGTAAATCAATCTCGTGCTCTCTGGCAATGCGACGTACTGCAGGGCTTGCCAGAACCTTTCCAGGGATAGAAATAGGAGGCTCAAAATCCCCATCTTTCCATTTTTCATTAATGGCTGCGTTCGGTTGCCCATTTGCACTACTTTTTAAAGGCGTTGCGGTATGGTGTGAATTATCGTTTACCTTTTCTGCATTTCCTTCTTGTTCATCTGTAGCATCATCCGTTGCGTCATCGGCGCTGTTTTGATGGCCTTCACTAGCGTTTTCATCAGTATCAAGTGCAAATAGTGGGCTATGCACTTCTGCAATATCACCTTGTTTATAATAAAGCTTATGTACCGTGCCTGAATGCTTAGCAGGAATTTCTACCACAGCCTTATCTGTCATCACTTCAACCACACTTTGGTCTTCAGCAATAACATCCCCTTCTTTAACGTTCCACTTGACGATTTCACACTCAACAATACCTTCGCCAATATCAGGTAAAATAAAATCTATATTCATATTATTGGCTCCCTTTTAATAATGTAACGAGCGCTTGATCGCTTCGTAGGTTTTAGTTTCATCAGGCATATATTCAGTTTCATGGGCAAGTGGATAAGGTGTATCTAAACCACAAACACGAGTAATAGGCGCTTCTAGATACAAAAAGCATTTTTCTTGGATAGTGGCGGCAATTTCGCTCGCGAAGCCGCCAGTGAGCGGCGCTTCATGATTTATAAGAAGTCGACCGGTTTTCATCACAGAATTGATTACCGCTTCGGCATCCCACGGTAAGATTGAGCGCAAATCGATAATTTCACACGACACGCCATCATCTAGCGCCATTTCAGCTGCTTTCTGCAAAATCTCAATTTGTGCCCCCCACCCTAATAGGGTGATATCTGTGCCCTCTTGTACTAAATCGGCTTTACCGAGAGGCAGTTCATAATCTTCTTCAGGTACATCGGCAATAGACGCGCGATATAAACGTTTTGGCTCAAGAAACAGCACCGGGTTTTTATCACGAATAGACGCTAGAAGCAGACCTTTAGCCTGATATGGATCTCGTGGAATAATCACTTTTAAACCTGCGCAGTGGGCGAAAAATGCCTCTGGCGATTGGCTGTGATAATGACCACCCGATATTCCACCACCATAAGGCGTGCGAATGGTAAGTCCACCCACATCAAATTGCCCGCCTGAACGGTAACGCCACTTAGCTGTTTCGTTTACAATTTGATCAAAGGCGGGAAAGATGTAATCTCCGAACTGAATTTCAGCAACTGGGTAAGCGCCTTGTGATGCAAGGCCGTTTGCGAATCCAATAATGCCCTGTTCGGTAAGCGGCGTATTAAAACACCTGCCTTTGCCAAATTTCTCTTGCAGATGACTGGTAGCTCTAAAGACACCACCAAAATGGCCCACGTCTTCACCAAACACCATTACTTTTTCTTCGGCTGTCATGGCAGTAATCAGCGCGTTATTAATTGCCTGTAGTAAGTTCATTTTAGCCATTAGCGAACACTCCCAGACGTTTTAGGATATTTTTTAGGGTACTGTTTAATATGAGCTTTTAGCGAAGTAAGCTGATCTTGTAAATGCCAAGGCACACTGTCATAAACATCTTCAACTATTTCCTCTATGCCGCAAATAGGTATGGTTTCACTGACTTTCAATGCCGCAAGTACGTCTTGACGCGCTTGATCTACCTTGGCTTTGTTTTGCTTTTCATCAAACCAACCTTTATGAGTAAGCCAATTTGCCATTCGGGCGATTGGATCTTTTGCACGCCATTTATCTTCTTCATCTCTAGAACGATAGCCCGTAGGATCATCAGAAGTGGAGTGAGCGGCAAGTCGGTAGGTCATGGCTTCAATTAATACTGGGCACATTTCAGCTAACGCTATACGGCGTGCTTCCTGCGTCGCAGCGAATACCGCTAAGGGGTCATTACCATCTACACGAATCGTTTTTACCCCATAGCCAATTCCTCGTGATGCAATGCCATCACCAGCAAACTGTTCCTCTGAAGGCGTTGAAATGGCATACCCATTGTTACGACAGAAAAAGATAACCGGGCAATTGAGTACTGCGGCCATATTTACGCCCGCATGGAAATCCCCTTCCGAGGCTGCGCCTTCGCCAAAGTAACAAATAGTGATGGCTTCGTTGCCTGCCATTTTCTGCCCATAGGCATAACCTGATGCTTGTGGTATTTGGGTACCTAAGGGAGAAGATATGGTCATAAAATTAAGCGCTTTATCACCATAATGGATAGGCATCTGCCTACCTTTATTAGGGTCGGCTTTGTTGCTGAACATTTGATTCATGAATTGATCAGTTGTATAGCCTCTAAAGGCAAGCGCCCCCTGTTCACGGTATTGACTCATGATCATGTCGTTGGGTGATAATGCTGCAGCGCTAGCAACGGCTGCGGCTTCTTCCCCAGTACTTGCTAAATAAAAACTAATTCTACCTTGGCGCTGCGCCGCCACCATTCTCTCATCAAGTATTCTGATGTATTCCATGGTGTCGTGAATTTTTAACGCCAGTGTTTTATCAAGCTCTGGAAGTTGTGCACTTTCATGCTCACTTCCATCTGGTTTTAGCAATTGCAGCATGGGAATATCAATTAACCCATTACCGATAACTTCAACCCTGTTTGTTGTTTTAATTTTTCCGAGATGATTTCTATCTTCCACAATAATCTCCCTGCAATTTGAAGGATTCGAAAGCGAGATTGCTATGTTCACTATGCTAGTAGAAGAATGTTGGTGGCGTTGTGCTATTTCAGTAGCGCTTTATCGACTAAATATGATGAAAATTCTCAATATCTAATTTTACTAGTACTAATATCCTAATAATCGCCATGCATGTTAAATCAATGCTAATAAAAGGATAAAAAGAAGGTATTCGTTTGTAAATTATGGTGTAAAGGTCTTAGATAGAAGACAGGGTTTTATTACTGAATTGGCTGCTGTATAGCCGATTTCCTCCCCTTTTTTTTAACTAATATCAAATTAAAAAGTATGACCAAATGTAACAACATGTGTAATTCACATTAATGTTTAATATTCATTACAAAGTGAAAAAAATTGTGCTAGAAATATTATTGTCATTGCTATGACAAAGAAAATTGGATCAACAAAGCCAATAAAAATAAAAAATTTCATCCATCCAGGGAAAATCCCAAAAACAGGCCGACGGAGGTTACCTGTGAATAATAAAGTGACGTTAGCTGTATCTGCTGCACTAATGTCGATGTCAATGCATTCAGCTGCAGAGCTATCATCTGCAAACGAATCGTTTTCTGTAACTGCTGATCAACTCAAAGCAGTTAAAGCGACATCGATAAATAAGTACAAGAACACTAAATCAGTTTCCACACCAAAAACACTCTACACCGCTGAGAAAGGACTCGAAAATAAAGATTACATTTACTTTGTACATCTTTCTGACGATGCAGTTGCGAGCTACGATGGTGGTGTTGAAGGTTTAGAAGCTACTAACCCCCAACTTAAGAAACAAGTTTCTGTAACACGATCTAAATCGTCTGCTAGCAAACGCTTAGACGCCTCGCTTCCAGAAGTAAAGGCATATGCTTCTTACCTAGAGAAGAAACAAGCAGAAGTTATTGCTAAAGCTGAGTCTACTGTAGGTTCTTTAGAGACAATAGCAGAATATAAATATGCACTGAATGCAATTGCGATAAAAGTATCACCCGCTGAGGCAGAAGCCATCGCTCGCTTGCCTGGCGTTAAGAATGTTGAACGTGATGAAGTGTATCAACTTGATACTGACACGGGCCCTATCTTAATTGGCGCACCTGCAGTATGGGACGGCACGGCTAACGAAAGTGGTGTAGGTCGACAGGGTGAAGGCGTTGTTGTTGCGGTACTTGATACAGGTATCAACAGTGACCACCCTTCTTTCGCTGACGTAGGTGGTGATGGTTACGATCACACAAACCCCCTTGGCGCCGATGTTTACTTAGGTGAATGTGCAGTTGAAGCTGAAGTTCGTTGTAACGATAAGCTAATTGGTATTTATAGCTACCCGTCTATCTCTGACGTATACGCAGATGACACTATCTTCCCTCAAGACGGCACTATGCGTTTTGGTGAAGATTACAACGGTCACGGTTCACATACTGCGAGTACTGCCGCCGGTAACGTTCTTGTGGATGTCGGTGAAGTTACCGCTGAATTTGATGTGAATGCCAGTGATGGTATTGCGACTGGTTTCACCTTTGGTCAAATTTCAGGTGTAGCCCCTCACTCAAACATTATTTCTTATCAAGTATGTCAACCTGGTAACACTGGTGATACCTATGCAGGTTGTACTGGTGCGGCTATGGCTGCAGCGGTAGACGATGCGGTTGAATCAGGTATTGTTGATGTAATCAACTTCTCAATTTCAGGTGGTGGCTACCCTTGGAGTGGTTCGCTTAACGCAGCATGGTTGAATGCACGCAACGCGGGCATTTTTATTGCTCAATCTGCGGGCAATAGCGGTCCTGATCCAGAAACAACTGAGAAACACGCTCCGTGGATTACCGTTGTTGGTGCTTCTACGCACGGTCGAAGTGTAGAGTATGATAAAGAAATCTCTTTCACTGGTGGTGCAACTGAGTTAGGTGCTATCGCTGGTAAGAGTAACTCTGGCGCGATATCGGGTACAATTGTTTATGCAGGTGATTACACCAATGCAAACGATCCTGATGGCGATCCAGCTCAGTGTTTAGAGCCTTTCCCTGAAGATACGTTCGCGGGTGAAATTGTTGTTTGTGACCGTGGTGCTATTGCTCGTGTAGCTAAAGCATCTAACGTTGCAAGTGGTGGCGCTGCGGGTTTTGTTCTAGCAAACCTTGCAGATGGCGCAACATCAGTTAATAACGATGCGTATGTTATCCCGGGTATCCATGTTGATGCCTCAAACGGTGATATGCTGCGTTCATGGTTGGCAGAAGGTGAAGGCCATACTGCGTCAATCACTGCATCTGAAGGCATATTAACAGTGGACGACGACGCGGCTGATGTTATGGCTGACTTCTCTTCACGTGGTCCTAATACATCAATCAGCACACTAACACCGTCGGTAACTGCGCCGGGCGTTAGCATTTACGCTGCTTATTCTGATGAACAATACGGTCAGGATTCTACAGGTTCTGCACCAGCTGATTATGCCTACCTTCAAGGTACTTCTATGTCAGGCCCTCATGTTGCTGGCGCTGCTGCACTAGTACGTCATGAGAAACCATCGTGGACACCAGATCAAGTACGTTCTGCTCTTATGATGACGGCTACCACCGATGTTCTTAAAGAAGACGGCGAAACCGCAGCAGATTGGTTTGATATGGGTGCAGGTCGTATTGAAGTAGACCTAGCGGTTCAATCTGGCTTAGTTATGGATGAAACAGACGCAAATTACGCTTCTGCTGACCCTGCACTAGGTGGTGAGCCTCGTACACTTAACTTACCTTCTGTTACCGACGACAACTGTGTAGGTTCTTGCACATGGACTCGTACCGTAACGGCAACTAAAGACGGCTCTTGGTCTGTAGACGGTGTCGGAATTTCTGATGGTATAGAAATTACTGTTACACCTGCTACCTTTGACTTAACTGCTGGACAATCTCAAGAGTTAACGATTGAGATTGACGCATTCCGCGCAGAAAGTGATGTTTGGTCATTTGGTCAAATCAACTTAGTTTCTGGCTCGTCGCCAGATTTACACCTTCCTGTTTCAATTGTTGCATCTAACGGTAACTTACCTGATGAAATCGACTTTGAAGCACATCGTAATCAAGACTCGTACTTGCTTGAAGATGTAATGGCAGTTGAGATTACTGACCTTCAAGTGACGTCTTACGGCCTAACCAAAGCAACGAAAGTTGAAGGTATGGTTGCACAAGACTCAGACAACAGCGACTACCTAGATGACTTAGAAGATGGCTTGCATATTACACAAATCGAAGTACCTGAAGGTACCCTTCGTTTAGTAGCTGCAACTATGGATACGACGTCGCCAGATCTAGATTTACGCGTTGTGTTTGATGCAAATGCCGACGGTATACCTCAAGAAGATGAAGAAGTAGGTATTAGCGCAACGGCTTCATCTGAAGAGTACGTAAGCGTTGAAATGCCTGCAGCGGGTAGCTACTGGGTTATTGTACAAAACTGGGCCGCATCGTCTGATGAAGAAGGTTTTGAAGATAGCTTTGTATTAGCACATGCCATGGTTGATAACCAGGCAGGTGAAGGGTTAACTATTGACGCTCCTTCAGCTATTCCTCAGCTAACCGAGTTCGACGTACGCTTTACATGGGATTTAACCGACGCGGTTGAAGGCGATATCTACGTTGGTGCTGTTTCAATGGGTACTGATGCTGATAACGTTGATAACCTTGGCGTTATTCCTGTTGATATTGTTCGTGCTGAAGATGATGTTTATGTCACTGCGGAATCTGAAGAGCGCGTTCTACCGGGTGAAGAAGCAACTTTCTATGTAAACGTACTTCCAAACTTTACAACGGAAGACCGCGACTATGAAATTTCACTAACGCTGCCTGATAACGTTACGTTAGTTGAAGGTTCATTGTCTCATGATGGTGTCGCTACTGAAAATACGCTTTCTTGGTCTATTACCCAAGAATCGCTGCTTGGTGCTACTCCATCTTATGAAATTACCACTAATGCCACTGACGCATTCTGTGCTAACCCTGACTTTGGCCAAGGCGGTGGATATATCGACCTAGCCGCTTTTGGTGTTGGTATGGATGATACATTGGATGGGGACACAGTAGACGGAACTTATTCACTTCCTGCTTACTTCCTTGGTTCCATGTACAGCGCCGTGACGGTAACTGATGATGGTTTTGTAACATTAGGTACTGCTATCTCGTCGCCTTGGGTTAACCAAGACCTTCCAGATGTTGCAGATCCAAATGGTGTCATTGCTCCGCTATGGCGCGATCAAGAATTTGACGTTGCTAATGGCACAGGTGTTTCTGTCGCTTCTGCAGGCGCTGCGTATACCATCATTGAATGGGATAACATGAGATTCTGGGGTCTTAGCGAAGATTTTGCTGATATTGCAGATTACCAAATTGTTTTCTTCAATGAGCCAACTGAAGGTCAGCCAAACATCGTATTCTCATACGATAACGTGACACATGACCTTGGTAGTATCTTGCCTGTGACCATTGGTTACGAAGATATTGATGGCGCTACGGGTCAAGCACCTTACTACACGCCTTACAGTCAAGACTTCTTTGACGCGAATTTTGATGCTGAAATTGTATCTGGTACGCAAATCTGTATGTATCTTGATGACGTTGATAGCAGCCCTACTCAGTTAGCTTACACCGTTATGGTAAATGCTGATGACGAAGGTGGTGCGATTCAAATGATGGCGATGTCAGAAGTGACTAACATCCCTGGTGCAGCATCTGCAGTATCTGAAACTTATGAAGGTTTACAAGTTGAAGGTCCTCCAGCTGTAACTATCGACGGCATGACAGTGGCCACACTGGAAATTGTTGAATTAATGGAGTTGAACTTACCAGGTCTAGTAGAAGAGCCTAACGGCGATGCTGTTGACATTACTTGGAAGCAAGTTGAAGGGCCAGCGGCTATTATTGCAGGTGCAGGTATACAAGAAGCTATCCTAGTTGCTCCAGAAGTAACTGAAGATACGCTAATTGTACTTGAGCTTACTGCTACTGATAGTAACGGTAACACTTCAATGGCAACAGCTAATGTAACGGTGAAAGATAACTTACCACCTGTTATCAACATCTCTGCTCCGTTTACTGTTGAAGAAGGTGAGTCAATCACTGTTTCTGCTACAGCAACAGATCCAGAAGGTGATGACGTTACATTCACCATCAATGACATCCCAGGCTCAAGTCTAACGACTACAGCGCCTAAAACGAATAGCACTACTACTGTTCAGTTTGAAGTGGTTGCATTTGATGGTTTAAATACAACAACAGAAACAGTAACCGTCAGTGTTACTGATAAGAGCGGTGGTTCAATGGGTTGGTTAACATTGCTACTTGTTCCAGTTATGTATTTACGTAGACGTAAAATGAAATAAGCGATATCACCTAGATATTACTTAAACGCAAAAGGCCGCTGTTAAGCGGCCTTTTTTATACCTGAAACTTTAATAATTATTGGTAGTTAACGTTACATCTATACCAACTACACCCTTTCATTATTCATCATCCGATAATCTCGATAATGTATTGTCTAGACGTTTGTTGGGTTGAACCCCCATCTCTCTAAATTTCTCGACTTGTCGCACTAAATTTCCACGCCCACTTGAAAGCTTATTCATTGCCGCTTCATAGCTGCCATGCGCGGTGTCTAGTGCTTTACCAATCTTTTCAATATCAGAAACAAAGCCTACAAATTTGTCGTAAAGCTTTCCTGCTTGCTCTGCAATGAGCTGTGCGTTTTGATTCTGGTACTCGTATTGCCAAATGTTATTAATGGTTCTAAGTGCCACAAGCAAATTTGTGGGGCTAACTAACATAATATTATGATTAAGCGCGAGTGAAACAAGATCAGGCTCTTCTTCGATGGCTAACAAGAACGCAGGTTCGATAGGAATGAACAGTAACACATAATCCAGCGTGCGAAGCCCTTTAAGGGACTGATATTCTTTGGCACCTAACCCTTTAATATGCCCTTTTATCGAGGCGACGTGTGCACTTAGATACTGTTTGCGGCTAGTATCATCATCACAGTTAAAGTATTGCTCATAGGCCGCTAAACTTACTTTAGAATCGATAATCACGTCTTTGTCGTTAGGTAGGTGCACGACTACATCAGGTTGCAATCGCCTACCCTGTTCAGATTGTGCCGACACTTGGGTTTCAAATTCATGCCCTTCTCGAAGCCCAGATTCTTTGAGTATGCGCTCTAGAATAACTTCGCCCCAATTGCCTTGTTTTTTGTTATCGCCTTTAAGGGCATTGGTTAACGCTGATGCCTCTTCGGTTATGCGCTGGTTTAACGCTTTTAGACTTAAAATTTCCGTTTTTAGCGACGCGCGTTCTTGCCCCTCACGAATATGTTGCTCGGAAATTTGTTGCTTAAACCCATCTAATTGTGATTTGAACGGAGCCAATACCGCTTCAATATTATGCTTACTTTGACTTTGATAGGTTGCACTTTTCTCATCAAAGATTTTGTTTGCTAAGTTTTCAAACTGGATTTGTAAGCGTTGTTCCGACGAATGCATTAACGCAAGCTTTTCTTCATGATTCTGCATAAGCGCATCAAGCCTAGCCTTTTGCGCCTCGTGTTGCGCCTGCAACTTACTGTACTCTTTTTGCAGCACGCCTGATGCTTCACTAAGTTGGTGTTTCTCAGCTAAAACCTGTTCATACTGACGTGACTTTTCAACCAGCATGCCCATACGTTCTTGGGTTTCATTGTAGCTCTGCTGCTGCGCGAGTAACGCATCACTTTTCTCTGCCACTTGTAAGCGAGCCTGACTCAACGTCCTGCGGGTCGCTAATAGCAAGATAAGAAAAATTAACGCCAATAGTAAAAGGCCAGCATTCAAATATTGGGGGGGCAAATCAGATAAGGAATACATATTAAATACACGCACTGTTAATTTATACAGCACTATAAACAAAAACAGGTGCCATTGGCACCTGTTTTAATCACAAAGGCATGATTACTTAGATAATGCGTTATCTAAATCTTCAATTTTTGCTTTCCAAATAGCCGGTCCAGTTTCGTGGGCGTTAGCACCCGTGCTGTCTACCGCTACAGTAACTGGCATGTCTTCAACGTCAAATTCGTAAATGGCTTCCATCCCTAAATCTTCAAACGCCACTACACGTGACTTCTTGATAGCTTTAGAAACCAAATACGCCGCACCACCTACAGCCATTAAATAAACTGACTGATGCTTCGCAATAGATTTCACCGTTGCAGGGCCACGCTCTGCTTTACCTATCATACCGATAAGGCCTGTTTTCTCTAACATCATGTCAGTGAATTTATCCATACGGGTGGCAGTAGTTGGACCGGCTGGGCCTACTACTTCATCGCCAACCGCATCAACAGGGCCTACGTAATAAATAAAGCGGTTGGTTAGATCTACGCCTTCGGGCAAACCTTCACCGTTATCTAGCATGGTTTGAATACGCTTGTGCGCCGCATCACGGCCAGTCAACATTTTTCCAGAAAGTAGTACAGTTTCACCCACTTTCCAGTCTTGAATGTCTTCTTTGGTCACATCATTAAGGTTAACGCGACGGGTGTTTTCACCCACTTCCCACGTTACCTCTGGCCAATCTTCTAATTTAGGCGGCGTAAGTTCAGCAGGACCTGAGCCATCTAAATGAAAATGTGCATGCCGGGTTGCTGCACAGTTAGGGATCATTGCCACAGGCTTAGATGCCGCATGGGTAGGCAATGACATTATTTTAACGTCTACTACGGTCGTTAAACCACCTAGGCCTTGTGCACCAATACCCAATTGATTCACGCGCTCGAAAATTTCAACACGTAGCTTTTCATCTGTGGTTTCTGGCCCACGAGCAATCAGCTCTTGAATATCAACCGGATCCATTAAGCTTTCTTTAGCGAGTACAGCCGCTTTTTCTGCTGTACCACCAATGCCTATGCCTAACATTCCAGGTGGACACCAGCCAGCGCCCATGGTTGGCAACGTTTTCACTACCCAGTCAGCAATATTATCGCTAGGGTTTAACATTACCATTTTAGATTTGTTTTCTGAGCCACCACCTTTTGCCGCAATCATCACCTCAACTTTTTCACCTGGCACCATATCAATGTGAACAACTGACGGTGTGTTGTCTTTGGTGTTGGTTCGTGCGCCCGCGGGGTCGGCAACGATAGAAGCGCGTAATGGATTATCTGGGTTTAGATAAGCACGGCGTGTACCTTCATCAACCATCTGTTGAACAGTCATGTCGGTTTTATCCCATGTCACACCCATACCTACTTTAACAAAGCAGGTAACAATACCGGTGTCTTGACATAAAGGACGCTTGCCTTCAGCTGACATTCTAGAGTTGATAAGGATTTGTGCCATCGCATCTTTAGCTGCTTGGCTTTCTTCTCTGTTATACGCTGCTTCTACGGCTTTAACGTAGTCGAGCGGGTGATAGTAAGAGATAAACTGTAGGGAATCTTCAATGCTATCAATGAAGTCCTGTTGGCGGATAACGGTCATGACATCCTCTTTTTTTATTTTGCTTTCGTGGTCTTAGCCTGCTAAAAAAGCGTATACTAGCGCATCTGTTAGCACCGTACCATGTAAAATATGGGTGAGGCTTTGCGATAAAACAAACTTGTACTGTTAAATTTAACACTCTTGACCAACGTTATCTGTTTGATGTCGTGCTAATACTGTTAAATTAACCATTCAAAGCCAATTTAACGCTGCTTTATTGCCAACAATATTCTTCTTAACCTGATGTATAGAGTTAGTTTTTCATGCCCGTAACATCGCTAGTTACCATTACGCCAATCAGTATATCCCCTTCCCTTATCGATATTTTTGAGCAGGTTGCTCATAAGGCCGGTGCCATTTTGCTTGATACCTGTGGCTCCACTAAAAGTAATGGACGCTACAATGTTATGGTGTGGGAACCCAGTGCTACCGTAACGGCCAAGCATGGCGAAACAGCGCTCGTGCAGTTAGCGGGCGATGACGCATTCACAACCGACCTTCTGCCTTTTGAAGCCGTTACGCACTATCTTCATGGTTCGGTGGCTAACCTTGAGGTAGATGTGGCTAGCGAATCGTTAGCCAAACAACTTCCTTTTATTGTAGGCGTAGCAGGTTTTGCAGGATACGATACAGGGCGTTATTACGAGAAACTTCCAGCAAATGCAGCGCAAACCTATACCACCCCCGATTTTTCCGTAGGACTTTATCTATCTTCATTGATTGAGGATACGGTAACAGGCACCTTATACTTTTGTTCGGCGAAAGGTGAGGTCACACCACCTGACTTTGTCTTTCAACCTAATTTTGCTGCTGATGTTAAAGAGAGTGCTGATGCTGTCTATTTATGCGATGAAAACGAGCATAAAGGCCGTGTCTCTTTAGCCTCCAACAATGATGAGAAAACGCAAGGTGATGATATCGCCAAAATGCCGTTTTCATTAACCAGTGATTGGGGATCTAACCTAACAAAAGAAGCCTATATTGGCTGTATTGAACGAATTCATGACTATTTAAAAGCGGGCGATTGTTATCAAGTGAACATGGCTCAGCGGTTCTCAGCCACATACACTGGCGATTGCTGGCAAGCCTATCGCGCCTTACGTGAAAGTAACCAAGCGCCCTTTTCTGCATTCATTCAATTAAAAAACAGCACTATTTTGAGTATATCTCCCGAACGCTTTATAAGTGTAAAGCAAGGCGTGGTGGAAACTAAACCCATTAAAGGTACTCGGCCACGGTTTAGTGATAAAGCTAAAGATGCACAAAGTGCCCAGTCTTTGCTAACTGCATCGAAAGATCGTGCGGAAAACCTTATGATTGTTGATTTACTGCGAAATGATCTTTCAAAACACTGTAAGCCTCATTCAGTGAAAGTGCCTGAGTTATTTGCACTAGAGAGCTATGAAGCCGTGCATCATTTGGTAAGTACCGTTGTTGGTGAACTTAGCGACGACGCTACCCCATTAGATTTGCTCGCCTCCTCATTTCCTGGTGGTTCTATTACAGGCGCACCTAAAATAAGGGCGATGGAGATTATCGACGAACTGGAAGTGCATAGACGCAATATCTATTGTGGCAGCATTTTTTATATGGGCTTTCGTGAAGATATGGATTCAAGTATTTGTATTCGAACGCTGCTTGCCGAGAATAACCAGCTGCATTGCTGGGCTGGTGGTGGTATTGTTTTAGATTCAGTGGCTAATGACGAGTACAAAGAAACCTTGGATAAAGTGTCTAAAATTCTGCCCGTGCTAACCTCTCACTTTGGAGTGGGCCGTGAACAGAGCTGATTTTCTCCGCCAATTTCATCATTTGCGCCAAACGCACAGAGAGCCTGATTTTCCACTAAAGTCTAGAGGCAGACCAGCGGCGGTATTAATTCCGCTTATGGACTATGGACATGAACTAACGGTGTTACTTACAGAGCGTGCACATCATTTACGCCATCATCCAGGGCAAATTAGTTTCCCTGGTGGCGCGGTGGATGAAGTCGATAATAGCGTTTTCGATGCCGCCCTTCGTGAAGCCCACGAAGAAATAGGCATGCCTTCTGAAAACGTTGAGATTATAGGTGTCTTGCCCAATTACAGGACAGTAAGCGGTTATCAGATAGCCCCGGTTGTGGGTTTTGTGGAGCCTAGTTTTACGCCTGTTATCGACCCTAACGAAGTAGAAAGTGCTTTTGAAGTTCCGTTAGCCCATGTACTGAACCGCAAAAATCATCTTATCCATACCGCTCGCAAAGGTAAGCGTTCATCGCCTATCTACTTTATTCCGTGGAACGAACACATGATTTGGGGCGCTACGGCTGCCATTTTGCGAAACCTGTCTCACCATATTCACCCATAAGCTTGCTTACACTTAAGCTGGCCTGCCTTTGCGAGCTGCCACTTGCTTGCCGTTAAATATTTCTTTACACCACATTAGCAATTCTAATCAATTGATTAGCTTTTCTGTATTGTAGTTAAGCCCGTCTACATGCATGATCTGTTTATTCGAAAATTAGAACGGTGTAGATTTTATGATTAGTGTTTTTGATATGTTTAGCGTGGGTATTGGCCCTTCAAGCTCGCATACCGTTGGCCCCATGCGGGCGGGTGCTGAATTTGCTAAAACACTTGCAACAGACACCGCGTTATTTTCAAAAATCACCACGGTTAGAGTGGAACTATTCGGTTCTTTGGGTCAAACCGGTATTGGCCACGGAACAGGTAAAGCTGTGATCCTTGGGTTATCTGGGGAAATGCCTGAAAGCATTGACGTGAATAAAATAGAGCCTCTACTAGAAGATGTGCGAAGCCAAGAGTCTTTGTATCTAAATGGTGAGAAGCCCATTTTATTTCCAAATAAAAACGCGATTGTCTTTCACCGCCGCAAAACGCTTCCTAAGCATGCAAATGCACTTACCTTTTACGTATACGAAAACGACACTTTACTTTGCGAACAAACGTACTACAGCATTGGTGGCGGCTTCATAGTAAAAGAAGAAGATTTCGATGCCACTAAGGCACACGCTGGAGCCGTTCAAGCGACTGTGCCTTTCCCTTTTAAGTCTGGCGCCGCGTTGTTAGAACAATGCAAGAATAACGGGTTAAGTATTAGCGCCCTTATGCTTAAAAATGAAACCACGTTTCAACCTGCTCACGCCGTAAAACAAAAGCTGTTTGAAATATGGTTAGTGATGAAAGCCTGTGTTCAACGTGGCATCGACAGTGAAGGCATATTGCCAGGTGGTCTCAAAGTGGTGCGCCGTGCACCTGCGCTTTATCGTCGCCTGCAAACGGAGCATACCACCGACCCCATGCAAACCATGGACTGGGTGAACTTATTTGCCTTAGCCGTAAATGAAGAAAATGCCGCAGGGGGAAGAGTGGTTACTGCACCTACCAATGGCGCGGCGGGTATTATTCCAGCGGTTTTACATTATGTAGACAAATTTATTCGTCCAGTGGATGAAGAGGTGGCAAGCCGCTTCTTACTGACCGCAGGAGCGATTGGTATCTTGTACAAAGAAAATGCCTCAATTTCAGGTGCTGAAGTGGGCTGTCAGGGTGAAGTGGGTGTGGCATGTTCTATGGCTGCAGGTGCGCTGGCAGAGATTATGGGCGGTACTGTACCGGCAGTAGAAAATGCCGCTGAAATTGGTATGGAACATAACTTAGGGTTAACTTGCGACCCTGTAGGCGGCTTAGTACAGGTACCTTGTATTGAACGTAATGCAATGGGTGCAATTAAAGCGATAAACGCTTCTCGGTTAGCACTGAGAGGAAGCGGCGAGCACAAGGTATCATTAGATAAAGTCATTAAAACCATGCGTGATACCGGTAACGATATGAAAACCAAGTACAAAGAAACAGCCCGTGGCGGTCTGGCGGTTAATATTATCGAATGCTAGCCGTTAAATTAAATCACTAGACGTGATAAACCTGTAGAGACAAAAAAGGCGATTGGCGGTTTAGTAAGAACCCCGCAAATCGCCTTTTTTATGCCGTTACTTAAGTGCGTACTCAAACAGGCAATTCAAATGACCCGATTGTGAATTAAGCACTAAGCTAACCTGTTTAGATGAGCTTGACTCGTTAGCTTATTTAACGGGTAAGGTAACCCCTTTAAACATCTTTTCTACTTCGTCATTATTTTTTAGCATCATGGCTTTTTCAACTTTATCTTTCGTTAAGTGCGGAGCAAAGCGCTCGATAAAGTCGTACATATAGCTTCGTAAAAAAGACCCTTTTCTAAAGCCAATTTTGGTCGTGCTGTAATCGAACAAATGACTTGCATCAATTTTCACTAAATCGGAATCGAGTTCATCACTAACGGCCATGGAAGCAATAACCCCAATACCCACACCTAATCGAACATAAGTTTTAATAACATCGGCGTCGGTGGCGGTAAAGACAATTTTAGGCGTAAGACCCGCACGCTCAAACGCTTGATCGAGTTCTGAACGGCCGGTAAAACCAAATACATAGGTTACTAAGGGGTATTTGGCGATATCGCTAATATCAATAGAGCCCTTCTTCGACAAAGGGTGGTCTTTATTTACAATCACACTTCGATTCCAGTGATAACAAGGCAACATCACTAAATCATTGTATAAATGCAGAGCTTCAGTAGCGATAGCAAAGTCGGCTTCGCCCTTAGCGGCCAAATCACTGATTTGCGATGGCGTACCTTGGTGCATGTGTAAAGACACCTTCGGATACTTGCTCATAAAACCTTGGATTACATCCGGTAGCGCGTAACGTGCTTGGGTATGCGTAGTAGCAATATTTAGCTTACCTTGGTCTGGTAACGTATGCTCTCTAGCCACCGCTTTAATACTTTCTACTTTCGCCAGAATTTCGCGGGATATATTAATGACATCGTTTCCGGCATCTGTAACATGGGTAAGATGCTTACCGCTACGCCCAAAAATCTGTACACCCAACTCATCCTCTAGCATTCTCACCTGCTTACTAATGCCCGGCTGAGAGGTATATAAACTTTCTGCCGTGGCAGATACATTCAGATTATTGTTAAGTACTTCTACTATGTAACGTAGCTGTTGTAATTTCATGTAAAACATCGCTCCTTGTAACCAGTTGTGTACTATAACCTTATCGTTATAACCAAAACTACTAATAATTACGATAAGCTATTACAAAAGTGACAGATTAACCTAGAAAATAGTAGGTAATTTTGCGCTAAATAAGTAATACTGAAAATGGGCCATCTACTGAATAATTGTTTTCCTTTATCTTTACAGATGTTTTAATCGGTTCAACACCTTCTATTTTAAGGAAAATAACGGGTTTTATTCATATGAGCGAAAAAAAGCAACTTACCTCACCTATCGACTTTTCGTCGGTGCTAGCAGCTGCAGTGCACGATATGAAAAATTCGCTGTTTCTTCTTATTCAGTCAATTGAAAATCTGTCTAATGATTTAGCCCCTGAAAACAGTAAAGCACGAGAGCAAGTGGCTAATGTGCATTATGAAGCATCGCGGCTCAATACCAACCTAGTGCAAATTTTATCACTTTATCGTGCAGAATTAGAAAGTCTGCCGATAACAGTAGATGAATGTTTTGTCAGTGACTTAATAGACGATGTAGTTGGCTCTAATAATATTTACATTGATCAAAAAGAAATTGTGGTTAATGCAAATGTCGACCTTGATTTAAGTTGGTATTTAGATAGAGAGCTCATATACCTATTAATAAACGACGTGTTGGTGAATGCCCTTCGGTATGGCACCTCTCAAATTTGTATTTCAGCACAGGTTGAAGATGAATGCTTACATATTTGTGTGGAAGATGATGGCACTGGCTATCCGACGTCTATGCTTGAAAAGAGCCACGAAGACTTAGCCGATTTTCAGCTCAGTCAAGGCAGAACAGGATTAGGGCTTTTCTTTGCTAGACTCATTGCATCAGCTCACTCACAAGGCCAACTACAAGGTGAGATTTCTTTAAGTAATGGTGGTTCTCTTGGCGGAAGTGTATTTAAGGTAAAAATACCGTAACATTAACGCATAATAGTTTGGCAGTGAAAGCCAACATATAATTCGAATTAAGTAATAAACGGAAATACGCGCATGTACATGATAATAATAATTCTGATTGTTGTATTACTTATAGCGGCAATCTTTATAAATGCTATGCAACAACATCGCGCTAAGGCTGACTCGGAGCGTCGAGCAGATCTGGCTAAACAACGTGCTGTTATTGATGAAACAGAGAATGTTATTCTAGCGTGTTCGAACATGCCTATTTCAGGCCGCATGTTACAAATCTTGGATAATCGTGTGTTAGGCGCGCTTAAAACCGTCAACGAGCTTGGTGGTACGCCAGAAACAAAACAAAAACTTGCCAATGCAGAGCAAAAATCGGCTTCAATAAAGCCTGATTCGGTCAGCGCTAACGAATTCGTTTTACCCGATAATGACAAACTTATTATTCAGTACATTCAGGCTGTTAAAAAGCTCCGCATTATACTTCGTTCAGAACACAGTAAAGGCAAAGTTGAAAGCAAAGTGTTTTTTGACGAAGACAAACAGTTAGAACGCTTACAAATTAAGGTTAATGTTGAAACGCTTATTAAACGCGGCAGAGCTGCACAGCAGTCGAATATGTTAGGTTCAGCTCGTCAGTATTACGAAAAAGCAAAAACCGCGCTAGAAAATCAAAATCATCAAGATGAATACACACAGTCTCGTTTGGCCACATTGCATGAATGGTTGTCAGAAATTCAAAACAACCTTAAAAGCGTTAACGCACAAGATAGAGCGAAGAAACAAGAAGAAGAGCGTGATGAATTGGATGAGTTATTTGCGCCTAAGAAGAAATGGTAACGCGTTAGTTCACATGCACTTGATACGTTACCTATGGTAGTGGTTTAACACTTCGCTCCACAGCGCTTGGCCAGCCACAGACATATCTCGTTTGGCATTTTTCACCATGCCTACCCTTTTTACCAAGGGGTCGTCTTTCATTTTAAGCACGGTTAGCCCGATGCTTTCCATCGAGTCAATACACAGCGATGGCATAATAGCGATGCCTAACCCCTGCTTAATTAGCTGACCAAGAGTACCCAACTGCCCAGTTTCGGCAACAATCACTGCTTCACCCACGGTACTTATCTTTTGCTGAGTCCACATTCTTACTGCTGACCCTCTATTCATCATTACCATAGGGTATTCGATACACGCTTCCCAGCTAACCGTTTTCGCTTTTGCTAATTCGTGCTTGGGGTTTACCACCACCACAAAACAATCGTCGAAAAGCGGCGTAAAAATAAGCCCTTCATTTTGCTGTGGTTCGAAGGTGAAGCCCATCTCAGCCCTTCCCTCTGATACTTCGTAAATCACGTTTTCCATGACCACATCTAAAATGCGCAGGTTAATATTAGGCGCAATTTGATGATACTTTTTAAGCAAATGAGGCAGATGTGACTCAGCAAAGGATGGCATAGCCGCAATGGTTAACCGCCCCTTGGCCATGGCGAAAAGGTTCTGAATATCGCCAAAGGTATCGTCCCAGTCCCGTAATATTCTAATGGCGTTAGGTAACAAGGCTTCGCCTTCTTTGGTTAACGCCACATGCCTGGTGCTACGACTAAACAACTTCCCTCCCAGCTGCTCTTCCATTTTCTTTATGGCAGAAGAAAGTGCCGGCTGAGTGAGATGAAGCTTAATAGCGGCCTCAGCAAACGTGCTTGAACGTGCTACGTGAATAAAAGCCTGCAAGTTTCTGTATGAAATATTCATTAAAATAATAACCTCGCCCTTGATTTGAAATACTGGCAAGGAAGGCCAATAAATTCAGTTACCCATGCCACGACCAATTAATAACTAAAGTTTATTAATTGAGTGATTAATTCAATTTTACATAACTGAAAACATTGTTGATACTTTTAATTAACATAAATTCAAAGCGATTAATTTAAGGGGAAGTACCATGTCTGGATTTGACAAAGTCGTCGCCACCTATCAAGAAGCCATGGATGGGCTAGCAGATGGTATGACGGTTATTGCTGGTGGTTTTGGCTTATGCGGCATACCAGAAGGACTCATCGCACAAATTAAAACTTTGGGCATAAAAGAGCTCACTGTAGTTTCTAATAACTGTGGCGTAGATGGTTTCGGGCTAGGGATCTTGCTGGAAGACAAACAGATTAAGAGAATGGTGTCTTCTTATGTGGGTGAAAACGCATTGTTTGAAAAACAATTACTAAATGGCGAGCTTGAAGTTGAACTTACGCCGCAAGGCACACTCGCCGAGAAGATGCGTGCAGGTGGTGCCGGCATTCCTGCTTTTTATACGGCTACTGGCTATGGCACGCCTGTAGGCGAAGGTAAGGAAGTGAAAACGTTTAATGGCCGACCTTATATTTTAGAAGAAGCTATTACTGGCGAATTTTCCATTGTGAAAGCGTGGAAAGCCGACCGATATGGAAATTGTATATATCGTCATACTGCACAGAACTTCAATCCTATGGCAGCCAGCGCTGGCACAATTACCGTCGTTGAAGCAGAAGAGATTGTTGAACCAGGTGAATTAAACCCTAGTGAAATTCATACTCCCGGCATTTATGTTAATCGAGTCATAAAAGGGGAATTTGAAAAACGCATAGAGCGTAAGGTTGTTTCTAAAACTGTACATAACACCACAGCAAAGGAGTCACAATAATGGCATTATCACGAGATCAAATAGCAATGCGTGTGGCTCAAGAATTCAAAGATGGTGATTATGTCAATTTAGGAATAGGTATTCCTACCTTAGCCGCCAGTTTTGTGCCTGAGGGCATTAGCGTGATGCTTCAATCTGAAAATGGTTTATTAGGTATGGGCCCCTACCCTCATGAAGATGAGCTAGACGCAGATATGATTAACGCAGGAAAAGAAACCGTTACTGCGATAACAGGTGCTTCAATTTTTAATTCTGCGGAAAGCTTTGCCATGATCCGTGGCGGCCACGTTGATTTTACTGTACTCGGCGCGTTTGAAGTAGACGTAAGCGGAAACATTGCGTCGTGGATGATCCCTGGAAAGCTTGTTAAAGGTATGGGCGGCGCTATGGACTTAGTGGCAGGTGCTAAAAATATTATTGTGACCATGACTCATACCGATAAACATGGCAACCCAAAACTACTCCGTGAATGTACCCTGCCGCTAACCGGTGTAAATTGCATAACCCGAATTATTACCGATCTTGCGGTATTAGAAGTGGTTGATGGTGCCTTTTTACTTAAAGAACGTGCCCCTGGAGTAACGGTTGAAGATATACAAGCAAAAACCGGCGGCAAGTTAGTTGTATCGGAAAATGTGACCGAAATGCGGGTATAACCGCATTTTCGCCAAGGTAAACGCATAGCAAGCTTTCATAATATCGGCCTTTAAGGGATAATACGCGATGATATTATTCATGAGGCCGAATCTTGCTAGTTACTGACTTACCCGTTCATCACAAAATCATTACCAAACTCGAAAGTAGAAACTTTACCGAGCTCACTGAAATTCAGGAAAAAAGCATGCTTCCTGCTATTCAGGGTAAAGATATTATTGCCTCATCTAAAACGGGATCGGGTAAGACACTCGCATTTTTAATTCCAGCCATTAATCGTTTGATGTCGCAAAAGGCGTTAAGTCGACAAGACCCACGCGCCCTTATTCTTGCACCTACTCGCGAATTAGCTAAGCAAGTTTTCATAGAAGCCAAAACCATGTGTACGGGATTGAACCTATCTTGCACTTTGGTTGTGGGCGGTGAAAACTACAACGACCAGGTAAAAGCCTTACGCCGTAACCCACATATTATTGTGGGTACTGCTGGCCGGGTGGCCGACCATTTGAAAGATAAAAGCATATTTTTAAATGGCCTAGAACTGCTTATTTTTGATGAAGCCGATCGCATGCTTGATTTAGGCTTTTCAGAACAGCTAAACATGATTAATGAATTTGCGAACCACCGTAAACGCCAAACGATGCTATTTTCAGCTACGCTAGATAGCATTGAGCTTAATTACATGACTGCGCGTTTAACAAAAGCTGCGGTGCGTGTATCGGTAGGTGATTCAACGGCGCACCATGGCGATATTCAACAACAGTGTTTCTTTGCCGATAATATCGAGCATAAAGACACCCTGCTTCATCATGAAATTTCAAACCGTACCTATAATCAAGCTATTGTATTTACCGCAACTCGTGAAGATACCGACCGTTTAACCACCATGTTAAACAAAGATAAGCTTGAAGCCATCGCCCTACGAGGCGACTTACCACAAAATCAACGTGCTGCTATTATGAGTGAGTTCGCCCGAGGACAACACTCTGTATTGGTGACTACCGATGTGGCATCACGAGGTTTAGATTTGTCTAAAGTTGGTTTGGTTATTAATTTTGATTTGCCAAAAAATGCCGATGAATACATTCACCGCATTGGTAGGACGGGACGTGCTGGACAAAAAGGTGAAGCTGCTTCATTTGTTGGCCCTCGCGATTGGAAGAGCTTTATAGCGCTGAAGGCACATTTACAATATGACCTGGAGTGCGAGGCACACGAAGCACTACCTGCTAAATTTAAAGGGATTAAAGCCCCTACGCCTAAACAAGATACGCAGAAAAATAAAGCCAGTAAGCAAGATGGTGCAGAAGCAGCTGTTGCTAAGAAAGTACGCCGCGTAGACACCATGGCAGGTACAGAAATTGGTATGGCGCCAGTGAAACGCAAGCCAAGAAAAGTAGAGCTTGAACCTGAAGACGATACCGAATTTGAATCTGGCATTAACGTAGATAACAGTGTTGATGATTTAGATAATAGCGATAAGACTAACTAGGTATAGTGGAAACCGGAAAATTTTCGGGTTCCAGATTTATATTATTGCAAAGGAGCCTAAGGGCTCCTTTTTACTTTCTGATTGTAGATAACCCATCAATATTTATTAAATCGCTTGCGCAGCATTTGAGCAAAGTCACCTTATCCCCCTTGATAATTTTAATTCATGAGCAAAAACACCACTAAGATTTGTTGTTTTATTTTCTGGTGTTTACGGTTAATCTGACAATATGAATAAAATTATAAACCCCAGTTTTTGGGGGGAAACAGGCCGCATTGGGGTCTAGTAAATTGTTATGCGCCTTTGAAGGCTTTATGTACATTTTAGGAAGTGATAAAGAAGTCATCGATCTAGAACTGGGGATGCTTCAGGAAGTTTTACAATTCCTGGATTCAAAACTCATTAGCGTAGAATCCGAAATAGAGGCATCCAATGATCCCTTTTCAGATGGGATTTTGGACCGTTGAGAGTACTTTATCGGTTTAGGTCTTGTCAGTATTTTACAATATTTAAACGATACTCTGACGTTTCAAAACTTAATAAAAGCGAAGCGTTAGCTTTAGGTAAAAAACATGAATCTGGAGTTAGCTTCATATCTGCAATAAGTGCAGCCGCTAATTGGGGTTTTGCGCCCATCCTCTCGAAATCGGCACTAGTTTAACGGCTCGAACAAAACTGCTCTTAGTCTATCCCTGTATGTTCTCGGGTGTTTAAGTAATATAACCTGAACTCGGTTTAAGAAATTGAACTGCTCTATATCCAGAAAACCAATGTAGGTACCGATTATGAAGAGTTTATCGACGGCATGGCGGTGGTCTCTGTGCCAGTTGTCGACAGTCATGGACGGCTGTTCGCTTGCCTATTCTGCAATGTTCCCGTTATTCGTAAGAACCTCGATAAGTTGCTGCATTTTATCCCTGAATTACGTGCGGCGGCAGTTGATATTGGTAACCTGGCTGAATAAGTGGATTAGAACAGGTTACTGACGGTTTATTTTTAAACATTCATCATGATTTAGAAGCGTTGCTTTTTGAGTACTCTTTTGGACTTTGTCCGGTCATTTTCCGAAAGGCGGTCCGAAAAGCTGATTCTGACTGATACCCTAATTGCTGAGCCAATGTGGTGACGGTTGTCTCAGTGGTTTCCAATGCTAATCGGGCCAGATGCATACGCCATGCACAAACATAATCCATCGGAGACTCCCCCATGACGTCTGTAAAGCGTTTGGAAAAAACCGATCGAGACATTCCCGTTGCCTGCCCCAGCGTCTCAACACTCCATTTATAGCCCGGTTCTCGGTGAATACAGGTTAAGGCTTTGGCGATTCTGGGATCAGAAAAACCCTTTAACCAGCCTTCTCTATCACTGCCATAAGTCACCGCAAAGGTTCTAATGGCATGAATTAGAAATAATTGTGCGGTTTGTGCAACAAGTGAACCAAAACCCGATTGCTCAGGGTGCGCCTCTTTGAATAGAAAGCTCACCATAAGGTTTTGCAAGGTGGTACCTGCGTTTTCAGCATTAATCCTCATTAACTCAGGCAAGGTATCTATCAGAGGACCATAACATTGATCAAACCAATGAAAGGCAAACGAAAAAATGCGGACCATACTGCCGCCACCGCCCCAACTAATATGTTGAGGATAGGCCAAGTTAAATGGAATATGCTGGCCTTTATCAAACAGCTCATTCGCGGTGATCCAACTTTGCGGAAACTCTTCTGAAGACGAGATATAGTAAGGCTTACCACGCATGCCTTTCGGTAAAATAAAGGTATCCCCCGCTCGAAAACATTGCGTTATCCGGTTTTGATCACTCAACCACAGTTCACCTTCCACCACAGTACAGCTGATGGGAACTTCATACTCTATTTTGATGGCCCATGGCGAGGTAAATTCAAAAAATACCACAGCAGAATCGGCAACCAACAAAGAGGACAAAACGTCATCAAGAAAATCTCGCTCTGAGTTGGTTTCAATTGGTATATAAGGCGCACGTGTTGGAAGTTTCATGGGCAAATTATGTCAGGTTTAAAAAAAAAGTCATCGCTAATCTAGTTAAATTAGTCGTTATTTTCTAATTGAGACACAAAAATCAGGACGATTTAGACCATATGAGAGATTTATTCGGCGGTATAGTCTCTAATCAATCCCTATAGTAACTCTCGTAATCTAATAATAATAAATGATGAGAAGATGCTAATGATTAATGACGCGTTTCCGCTTCCAAAATTTGTCACCTTTGAAAACGCCACCATAGCGAAAGAATTTTTAGGTGTTTCTACCGAGAATTCACTCAAGGTTCAAGGTATTGCTAGGCCAGAAGACGAACAACAAGTCCAACAACTTGTTCAGTGGGCCAATGAACACGAAGTGACGCTTGTCCCTTTGAGTTCACCATCAGGAAATCGTCGACACGGACTCGCCGGCTTAAAAGATGCGCCTTTTGTCGTGCTTGATATGTCGAGAATGTCTCGGGTAATTCATGCTGATAGCGAAGATGCCATTGCCATTATCGAACCTGGGGTTACCTTTCCTGAGTTCGATGCTCAGATACAAAAACATAACCTACGATCGATCAAACCTTTCCTCCCCAGAGCAAGTAAGTCAGTACTAGCCTGTTACCTAGAACGTGAACCGACAACCTTACCCAATGAGCACTGGGATTCAACCGATCCATTAGCAAGCCTAAGCCTCACTATGGGCAGTGGAGAAAGTTTTCGAACCGGTGGTGCCGCACTGTACGAAGACCTTGATGAAGCTTTAAAAAATGGTGCTCGTCAAATGATGGCTTCCGGTCCAATCGGCACAGATTACACCCGTGTTATGTTAGGTTCTCAAGGCACATTAGGCGTTACTTCTTGGGCCTCCATTTATTGTCAGCGAATCCCCAGCATTGAACAGGGGTTCCTTTACGGTGCCGAAGACGTCACCACGCTTATCTCCATTGTACGTCATCTGGCGCTGCATCAGCTTGGCGCTCAGTATTTTATGCTTAGCCAAGTTCAGCTCGTCGCAGCATTAGCCAAGGGCAGCGCCCATTTTGCGGAGTTACACCAACTCTTTGGCAAAGATGCGATGCCCGCTTGGTACCTCTATGTCAACATTGCTTCACGTGACGTGTTACCCGAAGAAAGCATGCAGTGGCAGTTAGCAGACCTCTCTTCCTTAGTCGATACCTTGCCGGTAACCACCATATCGCAACAGTATCCCAACTACCTTGCTGAGCTGGAAGCTCGCCTAAGTACACCCTCTAAAGAATTTTATAAAGACGTGCCTTTTGGCACCCATACCGAGGTGTTCTGCATTACCCAAATGAGCAAGGTCGCCAACCTTGTATACCTTGCTCAAAACCTACTGGCGGACCTATCGGATGTCCAAGTGGGCTTCTATTTACAGCCGATGATTCAAGGCACGAATTGTCACCTCGACATTTCCCTATTCCATACAGATGAGCAAACAACACAACTGGCTGACATCGAAATGCAATTGGTAAAAGTATTAGCAGATAACGGAGGTTTCTTCAGCCGACCTTATGGCAATTGGTCCGAGGATGCGTTTGCTCGCAATGAAACCATTGTGCCTCACCTTCGCAGGGTAAAAGACATTTTTGACCCTGCTGGAATTTTAAGCCCTGGGAAACTGTGTTACTGAGTTTTTCGAGACCTATCTAATAACAATAACCTGGTAGAAAAATTATGTCCTTAGAAGATCGAATTCATAATATTGAGCAGTGTAACCGCTGCTCTCAGTGCAAATTTGTGCACATGCCTAAAAGTCAGGAATTTTCGAGTATTTGTCCCAGCAAATATCAGAGCCGCTTTCATGCCTCCTCGGCGGGAGGGCAAGTTATTTCAGCCTATGGCTATCACCACAAACTGATTGAAGCATCACCAAAGATGATCGACAGCGTTTTTGCATGCAGCATGTGTGGTGCCTGTGAAACCATGTGTAAAAGCCATATGGGTGACAATGTTGAACCCTTTGATACCATTTTAGAATTCCGTGCGCAGTTGGCTGAAGATGGCAAGGTTCCCGAAACCTTGAGCAACATGGTCAAACACCTAGAACAAGAAGGCGCACCTCATGGCAAACGTGATGAGCGTAGTCGCTGGGCGGAAGGGTTAGACATCAAAGATGCCCGTAAAGAAACCGTCGACGTACTCCTGCATATCGGCAGTGGCCAAGCTTATAGCGAAAAACAATGGGATAACCTTCGTTTTATCGTCAAATTGTTAAAAAGCGCAAAAGTCGACTTTGGTATTGCATATGATTCAGAAAGTGACAGTGGGGGTTTAGCGTACGAAATTGGCTACCGCTCTGTTGCCGACAAACTGGCTCAAGAATGGGCGGATTTAGTTCAAAAAAGTCAGGCAAAAACCCTGCTTGCCATCAGTGCTGAAGCCTATTCCGCATTTAAGAATGTCTACCCTCGTTTAAACAAAACACTCTCCTCAGTACGGGTTCTGCATACTACCGAGTATTTCGAAGAATTGCTTCAACAGGGGAAGTTATCACTGGGCATGAAAAACACCGGCAAGGTTGCCTACCATGATTCTTGTCGTCTTGGACGACGCAGTGAAGAGTACACACCTTGGAACGGCGAATACATTCGAGTTCTGAACACCATGGCGGTGACCGACACGCCTCGTAAAGTCAATTACGGTAACGATGGTAACTATGACGCGCCTCGCCAGTTGCTATCAAGAGTCGACGGATTAGACATGGTCGAGCTAGAACGCACTCGACAATATTCTTTTTGCTGCGGTGGCTGCACAGGTGTCAAAGAAACCTACCCAGAGATGGCCGACGGCGCAGCTCAAGAACTTTTACGCGAAGCTGAATCCGTGGGGGCTGAGGTATTAGTCAGTGGTTCTTCGTGCTGTCAAGCAAACATGGCGGCAGCGGCAAAACGCAGCAACTCCTCCGTCAAGGTCGCCTATCTTTTTGACTTGCTAGCTGACTCAATTCAGGAGGGCGCGTAATGAGTAATTTACCTCCACACATATTAAAAGCCTTTGAAGCCGTCGTTGGTGCAGACAATGTGTCTGACGAAGATTTTGTTGTTAACTGTCACGACTGGATGGGCTTAGGCGCAGACCCTTCTACCCGTACTTTATTAGGTAAAGCACCGGCCGCAGTGGTGATGCCGGGATCAACTGAAGAAGTGGCGGGGGTCGTCAAGGTATGTAATCAATATAAATTGAAGTTTAAAGCGCACAGTACAGGATACGGTAACTATTCTGGTGTCGGCACTAAGGGCTCCATTTCCATCGATTTATGCCGTATGAAAGGCCTAGAAATTGACCCAGAAAGTCGTATGGCGATCATCCAACCCTATACCACGGCAGGTGAATTGGTCTCTGAAGCCCATAAGCATCAATTAATGTGCCACATCATTGGTGCTGGCCCAATCCATTCCCCGCTCGCCTCTGCCACCTCATTTGTAGGGGTTGGGGTCGCAGGTAATCATACCAGTATCAACTCACGCAACATGTTGTCCTTAGAATGGGTCACACCAGAAGGTGAAATCGTACGTATTGGTAGTAGCGGTTCGGACGCAGGCTGGTTTACCGGAGAAGGCCCTGGGCCTGGATTCCGCGGCATGATACGTGGTCTTTATGGGGCCGCAGGTGGCTTAGGTGTGTTTACCAAAATAGGCATCAAACTTTATCCTTGGGCAGGTCCTAAAACCCTTGAATGGAGTGGTCCACATCCATACAGAGGCACACCACCGCCAGAAAATTTCGCCACCTACCAGCTGGATTGGGATAACTGGGAAGACGCAACGAAAGCCACCCAGATGATGAAAAACAGCAAGGCGGTAGCCTTCATCAATCGCATGCCACCCGCTGCCGTAGGACACTGTCTCACGGCGACCAATCGTGAGTATTATGATTTACAACGCACCGGCAAATTACCGGACATTGCCACGAAAGCCAATGCGATCGGCTGGTCTGTCACCACCATGGCATGGACTAAGGCGCAGTTTGACTGGAACGAAGCGGTACTGAATAAAATCCTCGCCGAAACCAATGGCCGTAAAATGGACATTTCCGAGCGCGAGCGAGATATCCTCACGGCAGCCGTACTGACCTCTCATTACGTCGCCCGTTTCAACCGTATGGGTGACTGCGCGGGAGTCAGTATGGGCGTTCTCGATTCCATCAATCTAATTCCAGAAGTTGTCAAACGAACCAACGACGATATTGGTGATAAAGAAACCAAAGCCGGTGGCAAGATGATGGAAGTCGACACCGAACAAAACTGGATGTGGTTATCAGAAGGCCGACACTTCTGGACAGAAAATAACCCTGCCAGTACCCGTAGTTTTGTGAAAAACATTGTCGCTTGTGTGGACTTTATCCTCAGTAGCTTTATTAGCAATGAGAAAAAACCACTGGGTGCCGCGCTCTTTGTTCATGGTGAAGCGAGTGATTTATTTGGCCCCAAACTTGGCCACCCCAATAAATGGATGCGCAAGGTAAAAAATACTTGGGATCCAAACAATCTCTCAGATTCAAAGCACTTTATTCAACCCGAAGCGGCAAAAGAGTCAAAAGCTTGGCCAATTGCTAAAAAGATATTTTTCCACCCTTGGGGCAAGCCTATCTTTCGGAAGATCCTGACCAAAGAGTTTGGTAAAGACGCTCCCAAGTAAAAAGCTACTGCGTTGCTGATCTCAAAATATAACCAATAAAAAGAAATTTAGAGGTGATTACAATGATAAAAAATTTAAGCGACGTCATCACCCTGTCGGCAGAAAAATTCGGTGATAAAACAGCCTTAATCTACAACCAGCAGTCTTTCACTTACCGTGAAATAAATCGTCTGGCCAACCGATTAGCCAGTGCACTTAAGAAAAAAAGCATTGGCCCTGGCGATAAAGTCACCCTTTACGGTGAAAACTCATGGCAATGGCTGGTCAGCTATTATGGCATTTTGAAAACCGGGGCTGTGGTCAACCCTGTTAACGTCATGTTAACCCCTAATGAAGTCGAATTTGTCGTCCAAGATTGTGATGCAAAAGTCATCATTGCCTCTCAATCTAAAGGCACGCCTCTTGTAGGAATTCAGCAAAAAACGGGGGTTGAATCCCTTATTTTGTATGGTGAGGATATCCCTGAAGGCGCGGAATCTTATGATCACTTTTTAGAACAAGGTCGTGATGACTTTACCAGCTTTGAAGTTAACACCAATAGCCTTTCGACAATTTGCTATACCTCCGGCACTACTGGCAATCCGAAAGGCGCCATGTTGTCCCATCGTTCGGTGATCAGCAACTTCTTGATGACGGCACAAATGCACGGTCGCTCAGAGAAAGACACGGTTGTTTCAGCCTTACCCTGTCCGCATGTTTACGGCAACATTGTCTTCAACAGTACCTTTTACAAAGGTGGCACCTTAGTTATGCATAGTCTGTTTAATGTGGAGGAGGTATTTACATCAATCAACCAATATCAAGCCACCATGTTTGAAGGAGTACCGACCATGTACCTATATATGCTGGATCACCCCAGCTTATCCAGTGTGGATTTTTCTCATATGCGGATCTGTACGGTAGGCGGACAAACCATGCCAACCAGCAAGATGGAAGCCGTTGAGGAAACCATCGCCTGCCCACTCATCGAACTTTGGGGAATGACTGAAATCGGTGGGCTTGGCACGACCTTCGCTCACGATGGTGAATACAAACATGGCTCTATCGGCGTGGCATTACCCTATACCGGAGCAAAAATTGTCGATGTCGACAACGCAGAAGTGGAGGTGGCACGTGGAGACGTCGGCGAACTGATGATCTCCGGTCCTTTGGTTATGCAAGGCTATTATGGCAATCCTCAAGCGACCCAAGAAGCCATCACTGCCGATGGCTGGCTGCATACCGGTGATCTAGCCAAAATGGACAAGGACAACTGCATTTTTGTCGTCGATAGAAAGAAAGACTTAATTATTACCGCAGGGTTCAACATCTACCCCGCCGAATTAGAACGGGTGATCGCCAATCACCCAGATGTCGCCATGGTGGCAGTGGGGCCTATTGCAGATGAAGCCAAAGGTGAACTCGCAAAAGCCTATATTGTTGCGAAACAAAATACCCCCCCCGACATCGACCAGATTATCGCTTATTGTCGTGAACATTTGGCCGCCTATAAGGTGCCTCGTGACATTCAATTTGTCGATGATTTACCCAAAACCTCCAGCGGTAAAGTGATGCGCCGCAAACTCCATACCTTAGATAAATAACAATAAAAACTGTCATTCAGTTAGGAGCGATACTCATGTTCGATGCACATAATCACTATCAAATGGTCATTAATGGCGAGCTCATTGCCACAGAAAAAAGCTTACCAGTGTATAACCCAGCAACCAAAGCAATCATTGCACAGGTGCCAGACTGTCCAAAAGAGTGCCTTGATACGGCGGTATACAGCGCTAAAATCGCCTTCAAAACTTGGTCAAAAACCAGTTTTGATCAGCGTAAGGCTGTACTTACTAAGCTTGCCGACGCATTGGAAGAAAATGCCGAAGACTTCATGGCTCTATTAACTCGTGAACAAGGTAAACCTCGCTCCGGTACAGAATGGGAAGTATTTGGCTCGGTTGCTTGGTTACGTGCCATTGCCGAACAAAAACTGGAAGACGAAGTCGTTGATGAAAATGACGAACGCTCTGTTATCACTCGCTACACGCCACTGGGTGTGGTCGGCGCAATCGTGCCTTGGAACTTCCCTATTTTGCTATCGGTATGGAAAATCGCGCCCGCATTAATGGCTGGCTGCACGGTAGTCGTCAAACCCTCGCCCTATACGCCATTGTGTAATCTTAAATTTGCCGAAATGGCAAAAGACATTGTGCCACCAGGTGTGCTCAATTGTGTCAGTGGTGGCAATGAACAAGGTCAATGGCTAACAGAGCACCAAGACATCGCTAAGATTGCTTTTACCGGCTCAACGGCTACAGGTCGTAAGGTAATGGGTGCCTGCTCTGAAACCGTGAAACGGGTCACATTAGAACTGGGTGGCAATGATCCGGCCATCGTTCTGCCAGATGTCGATCCGAAAGAAGTTGCTCCAAAACTTTTCTGGGCTGCTTTTCAAAATAATGCACAATTTTGTAACGCCACCAAACGACTCTACATTCATGATGCTGTCTACGACCAAGTACGAGACGCCTTGGTGGATTATATTAACCATGAAGTCATTGTTGGCGATGGTGCCAAGGCCGATACCACACTCGGTCCGATTCAAAACAGCATGCAGTTTGAAAAGGTTAAAATGTACTTTCAAGACTGCATAGATCAAGGCCAAAAATTTGCAGTAGGCGGAGACATTGACGATAACGCCGACGGCTGGTTTGTGCCTGTGACACTGGTTGATAATCCATCAGACGATTCTCGTATTGTCACCGAAGAGCCGTTCGGTCCTATTCTGCCATTACTTCGCTGGTCCAATGAAGAAGACGTTATTGCCCGTGCTAATGACACGATTTATGGCCTAGGTGCCAGTATTTGGGGTAATGACGCCGCCGCAACCCAACGCATCGCGGAGCAAATCGAAGCCGGAACCGTATGGATTAATGAAGTGCATCAATACTCTCCGGTACAAGCTTTCGGGGGCCATAAACAATCCGGTCTTGGCTGTGAAAACTCGCTGCATGGCTTGATGGAATACACTAACTGGCAAACCATTACTCGTAATAAACAGGCTTAATACACGGTTTTTAAGAGGATCAAATAACTTATGAAGAGCACTGTTTGATCCTGTTCACCCAGCTTATGGTCGTTAAAGGTTTACAACACATACTTAGTATTTGATTACTTAGTATTAAATAATTTTTAGGAAACATTTATGAGTTATATCAAAAAAAAAATCCCCAACAGCATTTTGATCTTTGGCGCGGGAAATCATATTGGCAAACCGATGGCCAAATTTATTGAGAAGAACGCGCCTCAAATTAAACTGCGCTTGGTTTCCAGCCGAGAAGAAGGCATTGAACCACTGCGTCAAGAATTCCCTAACGCTGAAATCGTACAAGCAAACTACCTCGACTTGCCTTCCATGGAGGCTGCCGTGGATGGCATGGAAGGGATTTATATGTCAGTCCCCAATCACCTGCCTTTCTTACCCGTTACAAACAACTTTGTCGCAGCGGTTAAAAAGAGCGGCACAGCCATTCACATTGTCCGTCAGGTGGCCATGGTACCAGGTTACAACTACCGCCTAATGCCAGAAGCGATGAAGAAAATGATGGGCGACGAATACCCTGATTTGGTCACCAAACGAATTTACGAAGAAAATGATTTACCGACGACCTTTTTGAACTTTGGTGCCAGTTTTATGGATAACTTTACCACTCGTGCAGGTAGAGCCATTAAAGAAGACAAGCTGTTGATTTGGCCACCAAGAAAAGTCCCTTACATAGATGCCAACGAGATCGCGGAAGTAGCGGCACAACTATTGCTGTCCGATAACCAAGGTCACATTGGTCAATTGCACACGTTAAACAATGGCCAAGACAACCTACGTGGTCACGAAGTCGCTGACATCATGTCAGACGTTCTAGGCACCAACATCGACTATGTCGGAAACAAAGAAGAGTTTGTTAAAGAATACACTCGTATCTTTGGCCCAGCCGCGCCGATGATTTGGGGATTTTTTGAGTTTGAAGCCACTTATGAAGAAGGTTGGGTACTGAGTGATTTTGTTGAAAGAATGATTGGCCGTAAGCCCAAATCACTCCGCACTTGGCTTGCAGAAAATCGTGATGCGTTAATGAGCTAACCTTTACAATTTAACACACTGACCTTGCCCCCAAAGCAAGGTTGGTTGATGAATTGATCATTCGATAAAGCTGAATGATCAATTCGATTTAAAGGGTTTTTCTGCAAAACCAAGGGTGCTCTATATTGATTGACATTGTTCTGAACAATAAAAATAAAACTTACTCGGTAGGAAGAACACGTGAAAAAAATCCCTATTTTTCTCTTAAAGATCGGCTTAATTTTTTCAGCTGTTATCTCTGTCAAGGCGACGACCAATAGGTTTGATCAATCTGCGATTAAATCGATTTCAAATTAGACAAGCTAGTCGACTATTAAGTTGTTTTTTCTGCCTAACCCTATCTATCTAAAATGAGAACCTATCAAGATGAAACTTGCGACATTCAATAATAATACTGCAGACGGTCAATTGGTCGTTATCTCCAACGATGGTACACGTTTCGCGCCAGCAGGCACTAGTATGCAAGCTGCATTAGAAAATTGGGCGAGCTTTGAAGCATCATTAGAAGCCATTTCAACCGCACTGAATAACGGCACACTTGCAGGGCAAACCGTTCAAACCACAAAACTCTGTGCCCCACTCCCTCGTGCATGGCAATGGCTGGATGGCTCAGTATATAAAAGCCATGCCGACCTGATGGGCGCCGTGACTGGGATGGAAGTAAAAACACTCGAAGGCCGCCCATTAATGTACCAAGGATTGTCCGATACCTTTCTCAGTGCGACGGCGGATGTGCCGATGGCCAGCGAAGCCGATGGCATCGATTTTGAAGGCGAATTTGGCATCATTGTCGATGACGTTCCAATGGGTGTTACCCCAGAACAAGCACGTCAACATATCAAATTAATCGTGCAAATAAACGACTGGTCATTACGGGCGTATTCCGGCCCTGAAATAAGCACAGGCTTTGGTTGGATTCACGCTAAGCCACCTTGTTCAGTAGCCCCCTTTGCCGTGACGCCTGAAGAACTTGGCGAGCACTGGGAAAATTGCCAAGTACAACTTCGTCTTAATATCGAGTGGAATGGCAAAAAATTTGGTCACGCTCACGGCGGTCACATGCAATACGGCTTTGATGAGCTTGTTGCCCACGCCGCTAGAACACGCAATTTGGTTGCTGGCACCGTCATTGGATCAGGAACCGTTTCCAATTACGAGTACCGAGAAGTGGGGTCATCTTGCATTGCTGAACGTCGTGGCATTGAACTGCTTGATCAGGGCGAAGCAAAAACCGGCTTTATGCATTATGGCGACACGGTTCGCATGGAAGCAAGAACACCAGACGACCAAGTTGTATTTGGTGCCATTGAGCAAAAAGTGACGCAGCCTGGGAGCTAACGATGACAGTCTATAAACCCTTTCAACGTGTCGTCACCGGACATGATAAAAGCGGTCATGCCATTATCCGTTCAAATGAGAATATTGTTCCAACAGAAATGCCCGGTGCAGATGGTGCTGGCTTTGCGACAATTTGGTCCGCCCCTGAGCTCCCCGTGGATAACAACGATGAAACGGATGGCCGTGACCGCAACGCTGGCATCACGCTCCCCGGAGGCTCTGTGATACGTATGGTTGATACACCTCCAGGCTCGGAATCCCCAATGCACCGTACCAACTCCATTGATTACGGCATCGTGTTAGAAGGCGAAATCGAGCTTGAACTCGATAAAGGCGTCAAAACCATAGTCTCAACCGGAGGCGTTATTGTGCAGCGCGGAACCATACACGCATGGCGAAACGTCAGCGACAAGCTGTGCCGTATTGTCTTTGTATTAACTGAAGCCAAGCCCTATTTGGTCAATGGCGTACCACTGGACGACCTTAAACCTGAGGATATGGACGGCTTTCATTGATGTAACTGAGTTTATATGGCGCCATTCGCTTAAACACCGATTCCTGTGAGTTCGATCACTTACGAATGCGGTATTCATATTATAAAAACGTTTTAAAGCACTGGAGAATACAGATGACAGTTTTAGTAACAGGCGCAGGCGGCTTCATTGGCTCCGGCGTTGTAGAAGCACTGTTAAAGGCTGGCAAGTCTGTCGTGGCGACAGATCGTGAATTAACGGCACTAACACAACATCAAGCCTTAACCCTTAAACAAGGTGACCTAGCCGATGCCAGTTTCCGTGCGTCACTGTTTAATCAAACCATAGAATCAGTGGTTCACCTTGCAACCATTCCAGGCGGTGGTGCAGAAAGTGCTCCCGAGTTATCTTTCAAAATTAATGTAGAAGCGACCGTTGACCTTATTCAATTAGCCGGCGCAAGCACCGAAAAGTGCCGTTTCGTCTATGCCTCGGCCATTGCGGTATACGGTGATGCAATTCCCCCTGAAGGTGTGAACGATGACACGCCGTTACAACCTAAACTGCATTATGCCATGCATAAGATGATGTCTGAGGTCGCGCTGGGAACCTTTACCCGTCGTGGCACAATTGATGGTGTCGGTGTTCGCTTACCCGGTATCGTGGCTCGACCACAAGGCGCTGAAGGGTTTAAATCAGCGTTTATGAACGATATTTTTCATGTCATGCTCGCGGGTAAAACGATGACGATGCCCGTCTCTAAAACGGCACAAGTTTGGTTAATGTCCCGCACCCAAACAGTCAACAATCTCGTTCACGCGCTCGGTTTAGACAATCAAACCATGCCAGAAGACAGAGTCGTAACCCTACCGGCTATTCACGTCGTAATGGGCGACCTTATTAATGCTCTTTCAAAGACTACAAGCACCTCAGTAGATAATATTCGTTACGACTCTGACCCTCAGTTAGAAGCCGCTTTTGGCGCTTACCCTCCCCTTACAACCTTAAATGCTGAAAAAGCCGGTTTTGTACATGATGGTAGCGTAGAACAGCTGATCAGCAACACATTAGCCGACATTCAGTCACGTTAATCAATGACGATAAGGCATATTTATGGCAATTTTAAATACCAAAGTGAATACGCGTAGTACCGAATTCACAGAAAATCAGGCCGCTATGCACACTCAAGTGGATGACCTTAAATGTAAAATAGCGGAGGTCAGTCAAGGTGGGGGGGATAAGTATCGCCAACGCCATGTTTCACAAGGCAAGTTGTTAGCCAGAGATCGAATTAACGCGTTGCTGGATAAAGGATCGCCTTTTTTAGAGTTGTCTCAGTTAGCCGCCTATCAAGTGTATGATAGCCCCGTACCGTGTGCCGGGGTGGTAGCTGGCATTGGTATGGTTTCAGGCCAAGAATGCATGATTGTCGCTAATGACGCCACCGTAAAAGGCGGCAGCTACTTCCCGTTGACCGTTAAGAAGCACATACGCGCACAAACCATTGCTGAAGAAAACAATCTACCCTGCATTTACATGGTGGATTCCGGCGGTGCAAATTTACCCAATCAAGACAACGTCTTCCCCGACCGAGAACACTTTGGTCGTATTTTTTTCAATCAAGCCAATATGTCCGCTCAGGGGATCCCGCAAATTGCCGCTGTGATGGGGTCTTGTACTGCTGGTGGAGCTTATGTACCAGCAATGGCGGATGAATCCATTATCGTCAAACAACAAGGCACCATTTTTTTGGCGGGACCACCCTTGGTCAAAGCCGCGACGGGGGAAGTGGTCAGTGCTGAAGAACTCGGAGGCGCTGATACCCACTGTCGCACGTCCGGTGTCGCCGATCATTATGCTCAAAATGACCAGCACGCGATTTCACTGATCCGTCAATCTGTATCTCGACTTAATCGAGTTAAGCCTAGCCAACTTGATACACAAGCCTCCCGTGAACCTTTGTATGACAGCCAAGAGATTTACGGCATCGTACCGAAAGATAAACGACAGCCATTTGATGTTCGCGAGATTATTGCTCGTATCGTCGATGCTTCGGAATTTGATGAGTTCAAAGCACTTTATGGCACCACCCTAGTCTGTGGTTTTGCTCGGCTTTATGGTTACCCCATCGGCATAGTGGCCAACAATGGCATTATGTTTGGCGAGTCCGCTGAAAAAGGTGCGCACTTTATCGAGCTCTGTACTCAGCGAAAAATTCCGCTCATTTTCTTACAAAATGTCACCGGTTTCATGGTGGGTAAACAATATGAAGCGGGCGGTATCGCCAAGCATGGCGCAAAAATGGTCAATGCCGTGGCGTGCGCAAAAGTGCCCAAACTGACGGTGTTAATCGGCAGCTCATACGGTGCAGGTAATTATGGTATGTGTGGCCGCAGTTACGATCCACGTTTCCTGTTTATGTGGCCAAATGCGCGCATCTCAGTCATGGGCGGAGAACAAGCCGCTGGCGTACTGGCGCAAGTTAAACAAGCGCAATATGAACGTGAGGGCAAGCGTTGGACAGACACCGAAGAAGCGGACTTTAAACAACCCATCTTAGACATGTATGAGCATCAAGGGCACCCATATTATGCCTCAGCAAGACTTTGGGATGATGGCGTTATTGACCCGGCAGACACCCGAAAAGTACTCGGTTTAAGCCTTTCTGCTGCATTGAATAAGCCTATTGAAGAAACGCGATTTGGTGTCTTCAGAATGTAACGAATGCTAATTATTGCGGATTCACTTGTTATACCTTGCGAGGTCTATTTCGTAATCCGTTGAATAAGTGAGCAAAACCATTAAAGAGAACACTTATGTCTGACTCAATTGTCCTTTATAGCCTGAATAAGTCGGGTGTCGCAACGGTGTATTTAAACCGAGCGGAAAAGCATAACGCCTTTGATGACAAGGTCATTGCCGATTTGGAAATGGCGTTCCAACGTGCTGCTGACGACCCCAAGGTGAAGTTGGTCATATTGGCCGCAGAAGGAAAAAGCTTTTCCGCTGGCGCTGACCTGAATTGGATGAAGCGCATGGCGCATTATGATTATCAAGACAACCTTCGTGATGCTCAAGGCTTAGCAAGTATGTTGAAAACGCTCAACTTTCTTGAAAAACCCACCATTGCCCGTGTTCAAGGCGCTGCCTTTGGTGGCGCGGTGGGTTTGGTATCCTGCTGTGATTTTGCGATTGCCACTGAACAGGCTTCTTTTAGCCTCAGTGAAGTAAAACTCGGTTTAATTCCCGCCACCATCAGCCCTTATGTCATTGCCGCCATCGGTCAACGAGCCGCACGCCGTTACTTTCTGACTGGCGAGCGCTTTTCGGCCAAGGAAGCTGAACATTTAGGACTTGTAACAAAAATAGCAAGTCACGAAGAACTGAATTCAACCCTAGATCAGTTAGTTAATCAGCTACTTAACAACAGCCCTCAAGCACTCAAACAGGCCAAGCAGTTGGTTTTTGATGTGGCCGACAAAAACATTGATGACGCTTTAATACAAGACACATCTGAGCGCATTGCTGCCATACGTGTGTCGGATGAAGGTCAAGAAGGATTACGCGCCTTTTTCGACCAGCGCCCTGCCGCGTGGATAGGAGAATAACCAAGATGTTTGACAAAATACTCATTGCTAATCGAGGCGAAATCGCCTGCCGAGTGATAAAAACCGCTCGAAAAATGGGCATTCGTACTGTTGCTGTGTATTCTGATGCTGACCGTCACGCCCTCCATGTTGAGATGGCGGATGAAGCCGTACACATAGGTCATGCCCCTTCTCGCGAATCGTACCTCGTCATAGAAAAAGTCATTGCAGCGGCAAAACAAACCGGGGCTCAAGCCATTCATCCGGGTTATGGTTTCTTAAGTGAAAATGCCGATTTTTGTCGAGCTTGCCAAGACAACAACCTAATCTTTATCGGTCCGCCGGTTGATGCGATCGAAGCCATGGGGTCAAAATCGGCTGCCAAAGACATCATGGGAAAAGCCGATGTGCCATTAGTACCGGGTTATCATGGCGCGGATCAAGACCCAGAGTTACTCAGAGCAAGTTCGGAACAAATGGGCTACCCCGTACTGCTAAAAGCCGCTGCCGGTGGTGGTGGTAAAGGCATGCGCCAAGTCTGGCAAGCCGAGGATTTTGATGAAGCTTTATCGGCCGCTAAACGCGAGGCGATGAATGGTTTTGGTGACGACACCATGTTGGTGGAGAAATACTTGACCGAGCCTCGTCATGTGGAAATTCAAGTTTTTTGTGATCAACACCACAATGCCGTTTATTTATTTGAGCGCGATTGCTCATTACAGCGCCGTCACCAGAAAGTTATTGAAGAAGCTCCTGCTCCCGGCATGTCAGATTCTTTACGCCAACAAATGGGTGAAGCCGCAGTCAGAGCAGCCCAAGCGATTGATTATCAAGGCGCTGGTACAGTGGAATTCTTGCTTGATCATGATGGCCGCTTTTACTTTATGGAAATGAATACTCGCTTACAAGTGGAGCATCCTGTTACCGAAATGATTACGGGGAAAGATTTAGTAGAATGGCAACTGCGTGTCGCCGCGGGACAAACATTACCCTGCCGACAAGAGCAATTAACGATTCATGGGCATGCATTTGAAGCTCGGGTATACGCTGAAGACCCCGATAAGGATTTCTTACCCGTTACCGGTCAACTGCTTTTGCTACGTCCCCCAGCCAGTAACGATAATGTTCGAGTGGATACAGGCGTTCGACAAGGCGATGAGGTCAGCGTTTACTACGACCCTATGATTGCCAAACTAATCGTTTGGGATGAAGACAGAGAAACAGCGTTACAACGCTTACGCCAGTCCCTATGTGACTACCAAATTGCAGGCATGAAAACCAACCTACCTTTTCTTTACAAGTTGGCCAGTGTCGATGCGTTTGCCCAAGCTGATCTGGACACGCGATTCATCGAGCGCCATGAGCAGGAGATCTTCAAGCCCGATGAACATGACAAGACAAAGCATTTACTACTCGCCACATTATTTATGCTCCTGAAAGAAAGTCAGTACCATACTGGCGACGCTCATTCATCTGACGATAACCGTTCACCGTGGTTGGAAACACATGACTGGCGCATGAATTTAGTTCATTGCCAACACATCACGCTATTGATCGATGGCGAGCCTCATCATCTCAAAGTCCAAGCCACCACGCGAGATACACTTGATGGCTACAGGATTCAATATGACGGACAAGACTATTTTGTCGCTGGGGAACGGTTTGAACACGAGCTTATCGCTCACATTGAAGGACACCGGCAAACAGCAACCGTGTCGCTCCAAGATAACAAAGGGATGCTATTTACTCAGCAAGGAAGGCTTGAATTCACCTTGCCGGAAGTCGATTTAGGCATGGAGGGTGCCAGCCAGTCACAAGGCGCGCTAGCGGCACCCATGAATGGCACAGTGGTTGAACTGGCTGTCAAAGCCGGTGAGAAGGTTAGTAAAGACAGCCTATTACTCGTCATGGAAGCAATGAAAATGGAGCACAGTATTCGTGCGCCAGCCGACGGTTATGTAGAAGAATTCTATTTCACCGCAGGTGATTTAGTCGACGGTGGTACGCAACTTATGTCCTTTAATACGGAGGCTGAGACCGCCCTATGAGCTTACCTAAAAGGGTAAAAATCGTTGAAGTCGGCCCAAGAGATGGTTTGCAAAATGAGTCGCAGATCATCTCAGCTGAAACCAAGATTGCACTGGTTAAAAAGCTAGCTGAGAGTGGTTTAGGCTATATTGAAACAGGCAGCTTTGTTAACCCTACGTGGGTACCCCAGATGGCCGACAGCGAACAGGTATTTAGCGGCATAGAACGGCTGCCCGACATTACCTATGCGGCCTTAACGCCCAATCTAAAAGGCTTCCAAAGGGCAATGGACGTAAAGGCTTCTGAGGTGGCTATTTTTGCCGCTGCTTCAGAAGCTTTTTCTAAAAAAAACATTAATTGCTCGATAGCCGAAAGTTTACAGCGGTTTGAACCACTGATCGCCGCCGCCAACGAGCAAAAAGTAGCGGTGCGCGGTTATGTGTCCTGTGTTTTAGGCTGCCCCTATGAAGGCGATATTGCCCCCAGTAAGGTCGCAGACGTGACAGAACAATTACTCGCAATGGGCTGCTACGAAGTCTCCCTTGGCGACACCATAGGCGTGGGCACTCCAGCTGCCGTTGAACGCTTGTTGGATGAAGTTTTAATCAATACCCCAACAGACAAGCTGGCGATGCATATGCACGATACTTATGGGCAAGCGTTGGCCAATATCTATGCCGCCCTATTGCGTGGTATCTCCGTGGTCGATGCGTCCGTGGCTGGATTAGGCGGCTGTCCCTACGCCAAAGGTGCGTCTGGGAACGTGGCGACAGAAGACCTTCTCTATCTACTCAATGGTTTAGGTATTGAGCATAAGGTGAATCTAGGAAAACTGATCGAAGCGGGTCAATTTATCAGCTCTGCTCTTGGCCGGAACAATGCGTCTAAAGTAGCTCACGCCCTTTCTCAGCAATAACGATGCTTATAAGACTGACATAGCATCCTTTAGGATCCCATGTTTTGTGCCGCCTCTTGAAAGATATTTCGTAGCCAAATAAGCCCTTCGTCTTTGTGGCGATACTGGTGCCACTGGGCACATTGTTTTAAGACTGGAATATCAAATGGCAGAGGGTGAATTTTTATCGGCCATGCTTGGGCCATCTTATGCGCTAACCTAGCGTGGATCGTAGCAATATTGTCAGTGCCAATGACTAAAGCGGGCAAGGAGGCAAAACTGAAGGTAGTCGCCGCAATACGACGCTCTATATTGTGTTGGTTCGCAAAAGACAGTTCAAAAAAGCCTTTTTTCATACCACCTAGGCGCATCACTACATGACCTGCCTCAGCATATTTTTGCTTAGTCAATTCGCCTTTTGCCAGCTCACTATGCTGCCATACAACACAGGCAAACTCTTCTTCATACAAAACATCGTTGGGATGCTCCTTCGAAACAAAATCGGAAGGAATGATTAATAAGTCTGCTTCACCGCGTTCTAATTGCTCATGAGGGGAGTCGATTTGCGCTAAAAACTCAAAACGTGCTGTGCATTTGTGCTGCCCTACCACCTCAAGTAAGTAGGGAATAAAAACGGTTTGCGTATAGTCGGAACAAAAGATGCTAAAAATTCTATCTGTGTTCTGTGGCTCAAACGTAGGCTGAATCAGAATCGTGCTTTCTATGTTGTTCAAGGCATTGCGTACATGCACTTTTAAGTTCTCACCAAACGGTGTAATCAGCATTTTTCGACCCACTTGTGCCAGCAAGTCATCATTAAAATACTCTCTCAACCTAGATAAAGAATTGCTCAGTGCCGAGGGACTCATATTCAGTTTCTCTGCCCCTTTGGTAATGCTTTGCTCCGTCAGCAAGGTGTCTAATGCCACCAGCAAATTCAAATCAAGCTTTTTAAAACGCATGGGGATCTACCCTTCTTTATCATCTTAATCATTCGATAGTATCGAATCATCAATTCAATTTAAAGGGCTCTTGTGAATGATAGAGCTGGCTTATAGTGAACTTGTTCTTAACGATAAAAATAATGCCTTCAACAAGAGGAAGAACAAATGAGTAGATTTAACTCCGCGTCATTTCGGCTTACGTCTGTGGCTGTCGCCATTATTTCCAGTACGTCAACCGCCTATGGCTTCAAAATCGATACCGGCAGCTCTGATTTTAGGCTCAGCCTAGACAATACGGTTAAATACAGTACAGCGCTTCGCTTAGAAGACGCATCACCTGCCCTGACAAACAGCGCAAACCAAAACGACGGTAACAATAACTTTGATAAGGGGCTGGTTTCCAACCGGCTTGATTTGTTCAGTGAACTGGATGGCGCCTATAAAAACATTGGCTTTCGAGTGAGTGCTGCCGCTTGGTACGACGACGTCTATAACGGTTCTACCGACAACACCAGCAGTACCGCTAATAACACACCTGCCAGCGAATTTTCTGATAAAACCCAAAAAATCATGGGTTATAATGCTGAAATACTGGATGCCTTTGTCTATGCTTATTTTCCCGTTATGAATGGGATGGAAGGAACCGTTCGTTTAGGTCGTCACTCCCTCTTATGGGGTGAGAGTTTATTCTTCGGATCTAATGGTATTGCAGGCGGACAAGCGCCTAATGACGTGGTTAAACTGCTATCTGTTCCCAACTCCACATTCAAAGAAACCGTTCGACCAACGGGCAAACTGTCGGTCGACATACCAATCAGTGATGAAGCAACCATTGGCGCCTATATCGGCTATGAATGGGAAGCGTCACGTATTCCACCTGTAGGTTCCTACTTGTCCAGTGGTGACGCCGTTGGTTCAGATGTCTTATTGGCTGGCACAAGCACCATTGAAAAAACCGAAGATGAGGAAGCCAGTGGTTCCGGGCAATATGGTCTGCAATTGCGTTGGACCGTTAATGATCTAGATGCAGATTTTGGCTTGTATGCCATTCGCTACAATGCTTATAGCGCCAGTAACCAGTATATGGTTGCACCTAGTGGTTTTCCTGAGCAATTCAAATTTGCCTACGCCGAAGGCATCGAAGCTTACGGTGCCAGTATGGCGAAAAGCGTTGGCGTTTGGGGTCTGGCAATGGAAGTATCTTATCGCCGTAATGCCCCTCTACAAAGTAAGGGGCAAATAATCACAGCAACGGGCGTGCAATACGACAACAATGATAATCCAGGTTATGCGGTCGGTGAAACAGCCCATGCTCAGTTCTCTTGGATGGCAAGTCTAGGGCCAAGTTTTATCTCTAAAGAAGCCAGTTTTATGGGCGAAATTGCTTGGAATACTCGAGTTAAAACCACCAAAAACGAAAGTATGCTAAACCCCAATGCTGAACGCTCTGCGGTCGGTTTGAGAATGGTGTATAGCCCAACTTACCGTCAAGCTTTTGATGGCCTTGATATATCTCCATCCGTTGGCTTTGGCCACACTTTGGGGAAATCATCTGCAGTAGGCGCCTTTGGGGTTGATGGGGGCGGTGATGTCAATGTCGGCATTAAAGCTGTCTATCTAGATCGGTGGAATATGTCCCTAAGCTACACCAAATTCTTAGGTGAAGAAGGCAACTTCCTCGATGACAACAATTATGCGCAATATAAGCAAACGTTGAAAGATCGAGACTTCCTTGCAGCTTCTATTAACACCACCTTTTAAGTTTTGGAGAACGAAATGTATAAAAACATAAAACATCGTTTGAACGTTCTTTTCGCCTTAGTACTGTTGGGCGGTTTTGCTTCACTAAGCTTGGCCGCGGTCAGCCCAGAAGAAGCGGCACGTTTAGGCCAGGATTTAACCCCTCTCGGCGGTGAAAAAGCAGGCAACAGTGCAGGCACGATTCCCGCTTGGACAGGAGGATTTAACAAACCTATCCCTGGGGAAATTCTAGGAGGAAAGCGATTAGATCCATTTAAAGATGAAATGCCTCTGTATTCCGTCACTGCACAAAATATGGCGCAATACAGTGAACATCTAACAGATGGCGTCAAGGCGATGCTTACTAAGTACCCGGATACCTATCGTTTAGATGTCTATCCTACGCACAGAACGGCGATAGCACCACAGTGGGTCTATGACTTTACGATGCAAAATGCACTCAAAGCAAAGTCTGAGGGGCATAAACTGATTGATGCTTATGGTGGCACCCCATTCCCTCTCGCTAAAAATGGTCTAGAAGCCATTAATAATCACAGATTATCTTGGCGTGGCGTTAGCTGGGAAGCCGCATTCAACCAATATCAAATTACGTCAAGTGGCAAGGTGGTACTGACTACCGATGGCTTTATAAAACGCCAAGTCCCCTATTATTTTAAAGATGGCTCAAGTGAAGACTTCAATGGCTACTTTGAGCAGATTTTGCTTGAAAATTATGGTCCGCCAATTCGAGCTGGGGCACTGATAGGTGGACAAACCAATCTCAATTCCTCGAAAACCAAGTCGTACGTTTACTTAGCTGGCCAACGCCGAGTAAGAAAACTCGCCAATCCTTGCTGTGATACACCAACGCCTGCTACCGCTGGCTTGATGTCCTTTGATGAAATCGGTGTATTTTCTGGACGTACCGAAACCTTTGATTGGAAGTTATTAGGTAAAAAAGAAATTTTCCTGCCTTATAACCAGAATCATTTTTTGCAATACCCAGACAAAGACATCTTTACTGGAAATCATTTAAATCCAGATGCGGTTCGCTGGGAGCTACACCGAGTATGGGTGGTTGAAGCAACTGTAGCGAAAGGTAAACGCCATCAAGCCGCACGTAGCCGATATTATCTTGATGAAGATACTTGGCAAGCCATGTTGGGCGATCGCTGGGATTCAAAAGGACAATTATGGAAAACACTTTGGGGTTTCAATTACATTATGCCGGAATTCCCAGGCACCATCCCTCAGACATTCGGCTTTTATAACCTACTGTCAGGGGAAGGTTACGCGGCTAACGTGATGAACGATAAAGCATTTCATTATCGTCCAAGAAAGCGTTTTCCTACCAGTACCTTTACAGGTCAAGGTATCGCGCGACAAGGTATGAGGTAACTAGAAGTAAATTGAGTTGAACGGTTTGCCTTGAGGAGTGAGTAGCCTTACTCCCCTTTAGGTTACCTTATTGACTTGGGGCAAACTGCATTTTATCTATCAAGTTATTAAGGAAAGTACGAACAAGTTCACTGGCTTCAGCGTGGTAATAACTCTCTTTTAGTCGAGGCAAGTTTCGCCGTCCAATATAAGTATATTGGCAACAAACTTAACAAACAATAAAGAGAGCTTAGCCTACGCCCTTCGTGTCTATCAGAAGACTTTTTCGCACCTTCCTTAAACAATTTAAACGTACTATTAAGCTGAAATAAAAAAATTGGAGAACTTATGTTTCGTTATTTTCCGAGCAATTATCCATGGGACCTTTCGATCAACCTGGCACTAGAAATGGGGGCTCGTATAGGGGAAATTGAAGAAATGTGCGCACCGCTAAAAGAAGCGGCTAAAGCTAAAGACGAAGCGGGTTCAATAGCCTTTAGAGAAAGCTGGGAACGCATGGCGGATAAGCTGTGTGATTTGGCAAAAGAAGACGAAGACAAGGGTCGATTGTTATCTGCTGGTGACAAATATGCTCGAGCAGCAACCTATTATGGCACAGCTGAACGCTTGCAAGGCCTTGGAAGCGAAAGTCGACTAACCCTTTACAAACACTTTTTAAAAGTCTTCGCTAAGGGAACGACCTTAGCGAAAGAAAACTGTGAACGCGTTGAGATTCCTTATGAGGGTAAACACATATCCGCCTTATATGTTCGCGCCGAAGGCGTCGAAGGCAAAGCGCCCATTCTCGTTCAAGTCAATGGCCTAGATTCTATTAAAGAGATGATCTATCGCGTAGGCGTGCCTCAATTATTAGCAAAACGTGGCATTTCCTCTCTCATTGTTGACCAACCAGGTACAGGCGAAGCCATACGCCTACAAGGATTTACTGCCCGCTATGACAGTGAACATTGGGCCAGTCGAATTGTCGACTGGTTAGAAACACGTGACGACATTGATGCCAAAAGAATTGGTTTACAAGGGGTTTCCCTCGGTGGTTATTACTGCCCAAGAGCCGTTGCTTTTGAACCTAGATTTGCCTGTGGCCTTGTATGGGGAGCTAACCATGATTGGCGTGATGTACAAAAACGTCGCTTAGAAAAAGAAGGTGACTTTCCCGTTCCGCACTATTGGGATCATGTACGTTGGGTGTGGGGTGCAAAAGACATGGACGAATTTATGCAAATCTCTGAAAACGTCCACCTTGATGGTGTACTCGATCAAATCAAGGTGCCATTCCTCGTCACCCATGGTGAAAAAGATTCTCAGATCCCTCTTAAATGGGCGCACCGAACCTATGAGCAGCTCGTCAATAGCCCTAAACGTGAACTTAAAATTTTCACTGTTCGAGAAGGTGGTGTACAGCACTCTAGCTTTGATAACTCAGCCAATGCAGGTGCCTACTTAGTCGACTGGGTGGCAGAAACGCTTGGTGGTCATACAGCATAACCACTTACTAGAGGAAAGAGATATGAAAGTTGTAGGTTTAGAAACCATTATTTTTGGGGTAGACGATATCCCTTCTTGTGCCATCTTTTTAACCGATTATGGTCTCATTCCAGTCGATGTTACTGATGAGGGTGGGCGCTTTGAGGCGCTGGATGGCACGGGCGTTGTTCTGGCTAAAACAGAGGATCCGAGTCTGCCAGCCAGTGTTGGTAATGGCTGTATGATGCGAAAAACAGTCATGGGCGTCGCTGACCAACAAAGTCTTGACGACCTGTATGCTGAGCTCAGTAAAGACCGTGCAGTCGAAACTTTAGCAGATGGGTCTATCGAATCTCATGATGACTCAGGTTTCGCCATTGGCTTTCAAATCTCTAAGAAAAAGCAGATTAACCTAGTGGGCGAAATTTCAAACCTTCCAGGCTCGCCATTTCAAAGACCGGTTAACCAACTGGGCGTCGACGTCGATGCGGAACAAATTCGTCCGATAAGCCTGTCTCACATTGTGTATTTTGTGCCAGATGTTAAAAAAGCAGAAGCCTTTTATGTTGAACGACTGGGCTTTCGCTGTACCGATCGTTTTGAAGACATAGGACCGTTTTTACAACCGAGCGGCAGTTTAGAACATCATACTCATTTTTTAATTGGTGCACCGCCGTTCATGCAAGGTGTTGAGCATTTTACCTTCCATTTTAGTGGCCCGACTGAGTTGATACAAAATGGGGAGCGCTTTATCAAAAAAGGTTATCAAGCCTTTTGGGGACCAGGTCGTCATATTTTAGGTTCAAACTGGTTCTGGTATTTCAACAGCCCGTTTGCTTGCCATATTGAAATGGACGCCGACATGGATCTTCACGACAAAAATTGGACGCCTCGTGTTTCACCGATGGGAGCAGATGCTTCACAGGCTTTTTTGATGCGAAATCGAGAGAAATGGGCGCCTGGGGCAGACACACCCCACAACGGTGATTATGAATAAAGGATCGAGAGAAAAGGGTCGTTCTTCCCTAACAAAGCGTGGTACGAAGCACCATTCCCCCTTGTTTAATAACAAGGGGGTCGGCCTATAACAACGGCCTTTAGCCTTCGCGACCACAGAATAAAAATAAATAACGTGGGTGATAAAATATGTTGATACTAAGAATCACAAACCAGATACGCTTTGGCAATGTAAAAGCCAGAATTTGCCGACCTATTATTTTCCACTTAGGAGACGTGTTATGAGTCAGCGATTTGGTTTAAAAGGTAATGTCGCTATCATGGCGTCGAACTGCGCAGGCATGCTTGATTTGGTTGCGTTACCCCTCTGGATAGGCGTGTTAGTAGCGGCTTATCATTATGACGCTCAGCAAGCTGGCGCGTTAGTGACTCTCTTTCTTATCGGTGCTGTTTGCGCAAGCCTATCAATTGCACCGCGTTTCAAAAAAATGAATCACAAACTGGTGACTACGGTTGGTTATCTGTCCGCGGGGGTGTGTTTTTTTATTGCCTCACAGACTTCCGGCTTTTTGCATTTAGCCATACTGCACTTGATTGCCGGTGCTTGTGCAAGTTCAGCGCTTAGCATGACCCATGGCACCGTTGCACGGGCAGAAAACCCTCATAGATTATACGCTATGACTGGGTTCGCATCCGGCTTGTTAGGCTTGGCATTTATGGCCGTTACACCAAACATCATCCAGCTAAAAGGTGGCCATTCCTTGTTTATTATCTTTGCGGGAGTAATGGTCTTAGCCGCTTTAATCTGTGCCCTAGCCTTCCCTAGAGTCAATTTTGACAAGCAAGAGTTAGAGAAAAGCGAAACCGTAACTCATAAAAAAATCCCCACTAATGTTTGGTACGGCATGATAGGCATTAGCTTAATGGTGGTGACACAGGCCATGACCTTTAGCTTTATGGAACGTGTTGCCAATGAGAGAGGCTTCAGCGCACAAGAAATCACCTTCATTCTAGTGGCGCTTTCCCTATTTAACCTTTTTGCTACTGTCATGGCTGGTATCTCAGAAAAACGTATCTCGACTCGTTTAGTACTTTTCCTTGGCCCTGTCATACAGGTGATCTTAGCCAATATTATTATGAATTCGTCGTCATTAGTGTTATTCGGTGCCGCGTCTATCGTCTTTGTCTCACTCATCATGTTTACCCATACCTTTGTATTTGGTTTGTTAGCTAAATTGGATACTTCTGGACGTGCTTTAGCCGCCACACCTGCAGTACTAATGATAGGCGCCGCAATCGGCCCGGTTCTCGGCGGCACCATTGTCAAGCTTGCCGGCTATCATGGTATCGGTATTGCGGCACTGTGTTTTGGCAGTCTCTCTGTGTTTTGCTTTATGCGTGTTTTTCACCAAGCTCCTCTAATGGTTAAATCGGAGCCTACAGTATGAAGGGACAAGGTGGAAAATTAGGCTTCTATCCTATCGCACTACTGCTTTTACTTATTTTCTCTATCAGCAAAAGCCAAGCGGCAACAAAGGATGCAATGGAGCGCGCTGCGACCCAATCCGATTTAGGTGATCATTCTGTTCTATTAGGTGCCGCCTACGCGGGCGCTTCTCTTTTTACCGTGGGTGAAAGAGGCTTAATTCTCCGCTCTAACGATAATGGTGAAAGCTGGCAACAGGTCCCCTCTCCAGTGAGTGTGACCTTAACTGGCATAGCCTTCAGCGATAAGAATAACGGTTACGCGATTGGGCACAGCGGCATTGTCTTAGGAACAAGCAATGGTGGTGACAGTTGGCAAGTTAAGTTAGATGGCCAAGCCTTAGCAAAGCAGTTACTCACGGAAGCCATCGATGACGGCGATAAGCAAACGATTCAAGAGATGCAGCGTTTCGTGACAGATGGCCCAGACAAACCCTTTTTGGACCTTTTACAACTGGGTCCAAAACATTTGGTGGTCGTCGGTGCTTATGGCCTTGCCATTGAAACAAAAGACGCAGGAAAAACGTGGCAATCTTGGATGGGGCGCATCGAAAACTTTTTCGGTTACCACCTTTATGCCGTCAGAAAACAAGGCAATCAAGTATTAATCGCGGGGGAACAAGGCTTCATTGCATTATCCGTGGACAATGGACAAACCTTTAAGACACTAGAGTCGCCATATGAAGGCAGTTTTTTCACTGCTGAGTTACTCCCAAATAACGATTTGATTGTTGCAGGCCTTCGAGGCAATGCTTTTGTTTCTCATGACAAGGGTTCTTCTTGGGAAAAAATCAATGATCAGCTACCTGCGTCTATTACCGCCTCGCTGATCAGTAAAACTGGACAGCTGTTTATGTCAACTCAAGCCGGCATGATACTGTCATTAGCAAACGACCAGTTGCTTCCTATTAATCACAAACCACTTCCGCCACTAACTCATCTAATAGAAACCTCTAAAGGTAATCTGCTTGCTCTTAGTATCAAAGGTTCCATTCCAGTGCACATAGGAAACTCAAAATGAAGTATGAAGTCCCTGTTTCCGACACTAAAAAAGCGCCTTTCGACCCAAACTCTGGGCAACTGATTGAGAGAATACTGTTTAATCATAGATTGATTGTGTTGATGATTTTTACCGTTTTGTCGGTCATTCTTGTTTGGCAATCGAGCAAACTGACCATTAATGCAAGCTTTGAAAAAACACTTCCGACAGAACAAAGCTATATCAAAAATTACCTTAATTATGAGACAGAACTGACCGGGCTAGGCAACGCGCTTAGAATTGCCGTCGCCAACCCTGGTGGCAGTATTTATGATGCCCACTATCTTCAACTCTTGCGTCAACTAAGCGATGAAGTCTTCCTTATGCCAGGCGTGGATCGTGTCCAAATGAAATCCCTTTGGACACCTTCTACTCGCTGGATCGGTATCACCGAAGAAGGCTTAGAAGGCGGCCCAGTTATTCCAGAAGGGTACGACGGTTCTCCTGAAAGCCTACAACAGCTTAAAGCGAATGTTGCTCGCTCTGGGCAAATAGGCCAACTCATCGCCTCAGACGAAGAATCGACTGTGATTTATATGCCGCTGTTAAATCAAGACGCAACAGGCAAGCCTCTTGATTATGCAAGCTACTCTGAAAAATTAGAGAAGCTACGTGCTAAGTATCAAGAAAAAGGATTAGACATTCACATAACGGGCTTCACAAAAGTGATGGGGGACCTCATTGCGGGAGTGCAAACCGTTATTTGGTTTTTCGTTGTTGCTGTGGTCATCGCAACATTAATGGTCTTTTGGTACACCCGCTGCGTTCGCTCCACTGGCTTAGTGGTGTTTGCTTCTTTATTGGCTGTGGTATGGCAGTTGGGCATATTGCCAACGCTAGGTTATGACCTTAATCCCTATTCCATCCTAGTGCCTTTTTTAGTCTTTGCGATCGGTATGAGCCACGGGGCGCAGAAAATGAATGGCATTATGCAGGATGTAGGGCGAGGTTTTGACAAACTTGTCGCTGCTCGATTTACCTTTAGACGACTGTTTCTAGCGGGTCTTACCGCCTTACTTGCTGATGCGGTAGGTTTTGCAGTGCTATTAGTGATTGATATCAAAGTCATCCAAGAACTGGCCATCGCCGCTTCCATAGGTGTGGCGGTACTGATCTTCACCAATTTAATTCTACTTCCTATCCTGCTTTCCTATGTGGGTGTCAGCACTTCGGCGGCACAACGCAGTGTCGTTAACGATATAACGTCCGATGAAAGCAAAAAAGCGCCCATGTTTTGGCGTCTTTTGGATAAATTTACTCAACGAAAATGGGCCACCGCGGCCTTAACTTGTGGATTTATATTAGCGGCAGGCGGCTATTATCACAGTACTTATTTAAAGGTTGGGGATTTGGACCAAGGCGCACCAGAGTTACGTAAAGACAGTCGATACAATCAAGACGTTGCCTTCATGAATAAGCATTATGGCGCTTCAAGTGATGTATTAGCCATTATGGTCAAAACCCCGGATGGTCAATGTTCTCAGTATCAAACACTGAATAAAATTGATGCGCTAGAATGGCAGTTACGCCAATTACTGGGCGTAGAATCCACCAATTCACTCCCCTTATTGTCCCGCAGAGTGTTAGCTGGATTAAACGAAGGCAACCCAAAATGGTATGAATTTTTAAAAAACCAAAGAATGTTAAATTATATCACTGCTGGTGCGCCCCGAGGGCTGTACAACAACAGTTGTAATTTACTGACTATTTATACCTATCTTGAAGATCACAAGGCTGACACCTTAAGCCGGATTGTGTCCCACGTCGAACAATTCGCTGCGCAGAATAATACTGATGATGTCCAATTTCTATTAGCGGCAGGCAGTGCTGGTATTCAGGCAGCAACCAACATAACGGTTAAAGAAGCTTGGTATGACATGCTCTTCCTTGTTTATGGGGCGGTCATCATTCTCTCCTTTATTACCTTTCGCTCATGGCGCGCCGTCGTGGTGGCGGTGCTTCCGTTAATGCTGACCTCAGTGTTAGCTGAAGCGCTAATGGTTCAACTTGAGATGGGCGTAAAAGTCGCTACCTTGCCAGTTATCGCCCTTGGAGTAGGTATTGGCATCGATTACTCCTTGTATATTTTATCCATTACTCTGGTGGAGTTACGTCGAGGTTCAAGCCTATCAAAGGCTTACTTAAGAGCACTTAATTTCACTGGAAAAGTGGTCATGCTCACAGGCATAACCTTATCGATTGGTGTTATTACTTGGGTACTTAGTCCCATTAAATTCCAAGCCGATATGGGGTTATTGCTGGCCTTCATGTTCTTATGGAACATGTTAGGAGCGCTTATTTTGCTGCCTGCGTTAGCACACTTTTTATTAAAGCCCAGTTATGCCAATGCAAACCAGCAGGAGGTAAGTGAGGCTCGTGATCAAGATGTGACGCCACCTCAAACAACGAAAGCTGAATCGATAGCAGACGCGTCATCAGAAAAGACGCTGTCTGATATAAGCAACCGGCCCCTATCAACATCATTATGAATAAGTTCTCTCCTCTATGTCATGTTGATGACCTAGAGAATGACAGCACAAAAGGTTTTCTAGAAAACGAAAATGGGCAGGATGCCATTTTTATCGTGAAAAAAAACGGTGAGCTTTACGGTTGGAAAAATGCGTGTCCGCATGTGCAGGGAGCGCCGATGGCATGGCGTAAGGATCAGTATCTGAATACTCAGAAAACGCACCTTACCTGCTTTGCTCACGGTGCATTGTTTGACCCTACCACAGGGCTTTGTACTCAAGGTCCCTGTCTTGCTAAGACATTAGAAAAAGTTGAACTCTTCGTCAGTTCTGAAGGCATTGTTTCATTTTTAGACCTAAACAATAAGGAGTCATGATATGTCAGCGGTAAATAAAGTTTTGGTGATCGGTGGTGGTTTCTCGGGAATGGCCGCGGCAATCAGGCTATCTTACAACGGAATCGATGTCGACTTGGTCGAGATTGACCCAGATTGGTGTGAACTGGGTGCTGGTATTACTATTAATGGTGTCTCCATGCGAGCTTTAGAGATCCTCGGTCTTTATGAGGAAGTCGTTAAGCAAGGGTGTGTAACCGATACCATCGGCATGTATTTAAGTAATGGTCAGCTGTTAACCAATCTACCAACGCCAAGCCCAGTCGGTTCGAGCGTAGGCGGTTGTGGTGGTATTTTTAGACCGACCTTGGCACGCATTATGTCCAATGCAACACTTGAAGCAGGCGTTAACGTGCGTTTGGGTTGTACCTATAACAGCATTACTCAGGCAGAAAATGGGGCGGAAGTGACGTTCACTGATGGTACGACAGGACAATATGATCTCGTCATCGGTGCGGACGGTATTCACTCAAAATTACGCCAAGAATTTTTCCCAGAGGTGCCAAATCCTGAATATGTCGGTCAAGGTGTATGGCGTGCCATTATGCCTCGCCCAGAAGAAATTGACCGTGTTCATATGTGGTTGGGTCAACACCTAAAACTGGGGGTTAATCCTGTTTCTGATTCGCTCATGTATATGTTCATCACAGAAGATCGTCCAAACAAAGAACACATTGATAAATCTACCTGGCCAACACTGTTTGCCGAGTTAATGTCGGAATTTTCCGATCCCATTGTTCAAGCCTTGATTCCTCGTGCTTATGATGAACGAGCCAGTATTGACTACCGCCCTCTGATGAATATCTTAGTCAAAATGCCTTGGAACCGTGGTCACCTTGTTTTAATCGGTGATACCGTCGCCGCCACCACTCCTCACCTAGCCTCAGGCGCTGGTATTGGCATTGAAAGTGCCATCGTTTTAGCAGATGAGTTAGCCGGAAATGAGGATCTAGACAGCGCGTTTGTAAGATTCCACGAACGTCGTTGGGAACGCTGCAGAATGGTTGTTGAAAACTCGGCTCGCCTCTGTGACATCGAGATTCATGGTGGTGATAAAGAAGAACATTCCGCCATTATGCGTGAATCTTTAATCGCTCTGTCTCAACCTATTTAATGAACCTTCTTTTTTTAACCTGCTGTACTATAGGAGTGAAGCCGTATGACTCTTCCAACAACTCATCGTGTTATAACGGGTCATGATGAAGAGGGTAATGCCATTATTGTCGAAAATGGCCCAATACCCACTACGATGGATTTCGACGCCATTCCAGGGACAAAATTTCATGAGATATGGAACACTACGGAAACACCAAGCGTCATTAATTTTGATGAGCAAGACCCAACTTTAGGGCCAGTTGTTTTATCGCCGCCAAAGAATGGGACACGTATTCGTTTTGTCGATATCCCGCCAGATACAGAAGAGTTTTTAACTCAGGGTAAAGACAAAATGGAGGGGGTCTTTTCGAGCATTGGTAGTAGTGAATTTTCAACGGTAAAAGAAAATTCACCACACCCCCTAATGCACAGGACAGAATCCATCGATTACGGCATCGTCATAGAAGGAGAGCTGACCCTCATTGTGGACGATGGAGAGGCACAGCTAAAGCCTGGCAGTGTGGTCATACAACGAGGGACAAATCATGCTTGGGCGAATAAATCCAACAAGATGTGCCGAATTGTCTTTATCTTGGTTGATGCTTGTTATGAGGCGGAATTAGACAAGGCTTTAACCGCTAACAATTAGCGAATAATCAAAGTCTAAAAAGCCATTCCGTTGGAATGGCTTTTTTGTTATTAAACAGGATAAGTATTTGCAGTGACATTCCTGAAAATAACGGATTCTCAGGAAAATTGAATAGATGGCGAGCGTCCAAATTGAAACGTCCAACATTGAGAGTAGCAACATAAAACCATCGTTACTCTCACGACAGGACGTTTAATTGGTTACGATTTCGAACGACGAAATAAAATGGTCAGTACGAATAATATCGTTTTGAAATTAAGCAACTTAAGAGCAGCTCTGGCTTCTTCAGGCTTAAGTCGCGCTTTCATTGGCATCGATCCAAATATCTTTCCCGTTATGACCAGATCGTCACCATCTTGCTCCAGCGCTCGGATGGTCATCAGCTCCTTACCTTGACCATCGTATACCATCATCTGTTTTTTCTTGTCGGAACGGCTCATCGCACTTCCTCATTGAATACTTTATCGTAGTCAATACCAAGGTCGTCCATCATTTGAATGGCAGTTGCACGGCCTCCGCCTGTCACGCCACCACCTGGGTGCATAGCGGGGCCCACTAGATACAAGCTTTCTACTTCAGGGACTCGGAAATCGCCAAGGTCAGGGGTCGGTCTATGGCCCATACTTTGATAAAAGGGATTTGCCGCACCATGAATATCGCCATTCAGAAAGCTGTTCGGGCTATAACGTTGATGGTCCATTGGCGAACCAATATGACGCGCTATAATATTGTCATCGTCAATGCCGTCATAAAACTTACGATATTGTGCTAAAGCTTCATCAGCAATGGCTTCTTTGCTCTCATCCCACCCTTCTAATCCGCCTTCATGCAGTTTGGCAGGCACTAGATGTACACCGTAAAACACACCGCTGCCCGCCGGCGCTCTGGATGGATCTGTGTGAGTAACATCAAACCCACCAATCAAACGAGATGACGGTACTCCGCGTCGAATTTTATCAAACTCCATGCACATGTCGCGAACCGTATAAAAGTCCATCAGTTCTACCGCATGTGAGTGATACTCTTTGCCGACCTTCAGGCTCGCTTGCTTTTTCAAATTTAGGTGAATCATATTGACCGATATTTCAGTGGTCGTAACGCGCTTTGCACGCTTAACAACAGGCTCTGGAACCCCCTCAACGAACTTATCCAAAACGTGCGGATGGATTGCGCCAATCACGCCGTCTTTCGCCATAAAGGTTTCTCCGTTTGTTAGTTCAAGTCCTGTCGCTTTTCCAGAAGAGACGATGACGCGTGCCACTTCAGCATCACACCGCACTTCCCCACCATAATGCTCAATACATTTAACTAAGGATTCAGAAAGTTTTCCAGATCCACCTTTTGGGACACCACCACCATAGGTATGAAGCATGGCGTTAGACATGAAAGCCGCAATGCCTGTACCTAAATCGTCAGGATTAATCAAGGCTTCAGCGACGGCACGAAGCAAATGCAATTTAACCAGCTCATTTTCAAATGTTTCTTCGATTATGTCGCGAGCGCTACGCTGCATCATATCAAACATAAAACGTCCCTGTTCGGATTGATCCATCATGGCGACAAACGCACCTAATGGCGTTGGCGGAATAGCAAGTCCTGTCATCATCATGGGCAAAACTTTCTGCCCCGCTTGAACAAACTGTCGATACACTTCGGCATCACGAGGAGAAACTTTCGCAAACTCTTCACAGGTCCGATCAAGATCTTTCCATGAAACGAGAACAGTGCCATCATCCCACACACTCACGACACTGCGATCCATGTAGTCATAACTCAAACCAAACTTAGACTGCAAACCCAGTTCGTCATTTTGTATTAAAGGGTTCGCTAAAATCATAACGTGCGTTGCGGAATGCTCGTCATTAAAATAACCAGGGGTCATCAACTCTCTTGTTGTGACACCACCACCGTAAAAAGGCTGCCGCTCCAAGACAATTACTTTTTTGCCGGCTTTCGCCATGTAGGCAGCAGCAACCAAACCATTGTGGCCGGCGCCCATTACAACAACGTCATAATGACTCATCTCACTCACTCCTATTATTTTTTTTTATAGATTGGGTTATAGTCTATCCTTTCTGAAAAACACCAATAAGTGCGAAATACACCTTTTTTAGATCAAATCGTACATAAGGAAGGACTATGGACCTCTTAAGCGAAACGTTACTTTCCCTAAAAATAAAAAATATGTTGATCGGAACCTATCACTTAAGCGCCCCTTGGGGGTTTAGCTCACAGGGTTTTGACTACGGCTTCAGCTTTAATGTGATTGAAAACAGTTGCTGGATAACACCAGAGGGAGAAGATCCAATTGAACTTCACGCAGGCGATTCTTTTATCTTTCCCCGTGGTGGGCCTATGTCACTCAGTTCTGATCACCAAGTAGAGATTCATCCTGTGGCTGACGTCTGGAACTCAGATGAGGAACGCTTTATTGGGTTTGAGCAACATCCACCTGGTGCCTATTACGAAACTCATTGGGGAGGCAGTGGTGAAAAAACTCGCTTGCTGAGTTTAGTGTTTGAAATCGAGGAACAAAGCCGAAGTAGTTTATTCAATGCCTTGCCACATTTTTTAGTATTACGTAAACATGAATGCCAAGAGTTTCATTTGATTCGTTCTGCCCTCTACGCCATTGCTCAAGAAAAAACCAATATGCAACCGGGAGAATATGCGATTAGAAACCATATCAGTGAAGCGCTTTTAGTCAGCCAGTTACGCGCCCATGTCGCTCAAACACACTATTCATCGGGATTACTGGCCGCCATTAAAGACCCCTATTTGCAACCGCTATTAATTGCGTTACATAAAACGCCACAAAAAAAGTGGAGTGTGGAATTGATGGCCAAAGAAGCAGGATTGTCGCGGACAGCGTTCGCCAAACGATTTAACAACATACTAGATAACACGCCGATGAATTACTTACATCAACATCGAATGGAGCTGGCCGCAACCAAACTAAAAGAGACTCAAGCTAATGTTGAAACCATTGCTCAGGATTTGGGGTATGCGAATAGTCAGCACTTTAGAAAACACTTTTTACGCACTTATCAACAATCACCAAGTGCATACAGAAACTCATCGTCTTAAGGTGTTTCGTTCTTTTTAGCTGAACCCTTTTGTGCGAGGCGAAATAACGATACATAATCGTATTTACAAGACACTTTGCTCTTTTTTAAAAGTAGTGTTTTGGGTGTTAACTAGGCCCCATGCTAGGCAAGAAGTTTTACAGGAAGATATAATTTTAGGCTTGATTTGCGCACTGTTTGCTTTAGCTATTTCATATTGGCCGATGTTTATCATAACCCCCGCATCAACTGAACCTGCCGCAAGTTCGGTAGGCTTAGTGTTTATTAATGTTCCTTTATTTGGGTATTCTGCCACTCTATTAATCCCATCGTCCTTAGCTTTAGTAAACGCTAATTCTAGGAGGGCAACCTTCTTCTTTGGTAAGTTTGGTACTGTGTATGGGGTATTAATAGCTTTTTTCATTAGCCTATTTAGCCTATTTACCTTTCGGATTATACTTTTATTACTTTAATAATGCTGTTGGTTATCGAAGTTAATCTCACGAAAAAATAGTAAAAGCCATTTACTCAAATAATGGCTAATAGGGAAAAAACCAATGAGACAGTTTCTTTTTAGTTTGTCTATATCAACCTTGTTAGGTGCTGCTATTTTGTTTTTTTCACCCTATATTACCGGTGAGATTGAACCTTGGGACACAGAGACTTTTTATTACACTGGCGCACTACTATTAGCAGGATTTTTAGTGCTATTAGATAGGCATGTTTCTTATGAAAGCATTTTTATAGGCATTATGCTTGGGCAAGCTATTTATATGTTTACTTTTATGCCTGTAGATTCATTGGTTGGTATTGCTTTGGTTATTATGGCCTTCAAGAGCTTGTTGTCTTGTGTAGGTCTATTGTTAAAGTCAGCAATTATTGACATTCTGTATTTGATTAAAGGGAATACCTAACATCCTGTTATATATGATTTCCCCTTACCTACTCGCTGTTTTAAAGATAAACGTAATCGCCTGTCGAAGTTTGTATTTCCAAGGATTACTAGGCACTTCACACGGCGGAAAATTTGCTATTACAAAGCTAAGAAGGTGCCAGTAACTATTGTGTTTCTATACTGGCTCCCTCTATTAGCATCGCCTACCCTGCTGTTTTAGACGATTGTTGTACGGCGTTATTTAGCTGATTAAGCTCTTTTTCAGTAAGGTTTCGCCATTGGCCTGGCTTTAAGTTACCTAGCTCTAGATGCATAATGCGCGTGCGTTTCAACTTGGTAACTTCATAACCGAGGAACTCGCACATGCGACGGATTTGTCGGTTTAAGCCCTGGGTTAGAATTATTGAAAACTGAAACTTACCACGAGCATTTACCTTACACGGTTTAGTTAACGTTCCTAAAATGGGAACGCCTCTTGCCATTTTTTGTACAAAACGCTCACTGATGGGTTGGTTAACCGTAACTTCGTATTCTTTATCATGGGCATTTTCAGCGCGCAGAATTTTATTCACAATATCGCCATCACTGGTCAGAATAATCAGTCCTTCTGATGGCTTATCGAGTCTGCCTACTGGAAAGATTCTCTGTTTGTGCTTGATTGCATCGATGATATTGCCTTTCACATGACGCTCGGTAGTACAGGTAATGCCAATAGGCTTGTTGTATACCAAGTAAATGCGGTCTGATTTATCTTCGGCTACCGCTTTAACAAGCTTTCCATCAACCTTCACTTTATCGCCTTGCGCAACTTTGGTGCCCAGCTCAGGCAGCTTATCGTTAATGGTAACTCGATTTTGCTCAATTAATTTATCAGCTTCACGTCGTGAGCACAGCCCTGTATCACTGATATATTTATTAAGACGTTTTGTTACCTCAGAGCTCATGCTAAAAGTCCTTACCCTTTTTTCTAAACGACAACGTGAGTAAACCGTGCCGGTTGTATTCTCAACTTTATTACCGTTAATTTTACTATAAAAAAAGCGAGCTAAAAGCTCGCTTTTTTAACATTCAGTTAGTATTAATATTCCCACCAACACTCTTGCCACCACTCAAGGAATTCCTCAAAGTCGATATAGCCGTCGTTATTGCTGTCTATTAATTTAAAACCTTCCTGCACATGGCTGGCTTTTGTTTTTGGCGAAATAACGGTTAATAACTCGATAAACTCCGTTAAATCAATTTGACCATTACCATCTTGGTCGAAGAAGGTAAAATCTTTCTTTATTTCTTCAATTTTTTCGTCTGAAAGTTGAGCGGTCACGCGCTTTCCCTTTTTTTAGCAACTACATAGAGGGTGAGTGTAACGCCGTTATTGAGTAGTGTCTATGCCTGATTTTCTCTTGCTTTTAACGCGCGTTCACGTTGCAAACGGGCTTTTTCTTCACGCTTTTGTTCCATGGTGATTCGCGCCTCTGTACCCACGTGTTCTTGCTGTCTCATCTTCGCAAGATTAACTTGTTTTTCACGTTCACGAAAACGAGAAAGTTGATCTTCTGTATGGGTACCAAAACAATGCGGGCAGCTTACGCCAGACTCATACTTCTCACTTTGCATGTCTTCATCTGTAATCGGTAAGCGACAGGCATAACATTGATGATAATCACTTTTTTCAAGGTCGTGATTCACAGCCACACGATTATCAAATACAAAACAATCGCCTTCCCACAATGATTCTTCTTTTGGTACATCTTCTAAATATTGAAGAATACCGCCTTCCAGATGGTATACCTCGTCAAACCCCTGCTCTTTTAAATAGGCCGTAGATTTTTCACAGCGAATACCGCCGGTGCAAAACATGGCTACTTTTTTGTTTTTCTCTGGGCTTAATGTTTTAGCGACATATTCTGGAAACTCGCGAAAAGTCTCCGTTTTTGGATCGATAGCGTGCTTGAAAGTGCCGATTTCGATTTCATAGCCGTTACGGGTATCTATCACGGTGACGTCGGGATCGCTAATTAACGCGTTCCAGTCACTAGGTTTCACGTACGTACCTACGGTTTTACGCGGGTCGATACCTTCAACACCCATGGTGACGATTTCTTTTTTAAGCTTGACCTTGGTGCGATAAAAAGGCTGTTCTTCGTGAAGTGACTCTTTACAAGAGATAGGATTAATTCTCTCGTCGGCGTTAAGATATTGGAGTAACCCATCAATACCTTCTCGCGTGCCTGAAACGGTGCCATTAATGCCTTCGCTGGCAAGTAAAAGCGTACCTTTAATGCCATTAGATTCCATGGCAGTTAATAGTGGTTGACGCATGGCCTCAAAGTTTTCAAGCGCAACGAATTTGTACATCGCGCAAACGATATATTTAGACATAGTAATTTACCTTTGCTAGTTGGAACGTAAAACCAGTGCAAAAATGCGGCGCGCACTATATCAAACCAGTTTTAAAATTTCCAGTTAGGCAGCAAGAAAGGATTCAGACTGCTCAATAATGTCACTAAGCATTGTGTTGTCTTCATCAATAGAGGTGGAATAAGTAGCGGCAATGCGCTTTTGAGTGGCTAACGAACAGTTCGTAATAATATCTTGGCTAATTTTCTTTGCGTCATTGGTTTGTGCAAGAGGTACTGGGTGCATTTCATTGTGAAGACGTACTTCGTCAAACTGAAGTGATGTGGGCTCTTGTAGTGCTACTTGATGCGCTATTGTTTGAGACAATCGATTCATGTGCAACCAGTCTGAGTCACTCGCAAAAAGTGGGGTTTTGCGATAGAAATTAAGTGCTTCTAGCCGTTGCGTAATGTCATTAGTGGCTTCGTTTTCGCTAAGACTTTCTATCGATATCGTGTCGGCAAGCGCACTTTGTTGCATTGCCAAATACAAAGCAAAAAGCGTGGCATTACCCGCTGCTTTTGACAGGGTGCCGTTCCATTCCCATGCCATGCTGGGGTCTATGGATTTTAATTGATTTATATCGTTATCAGACACAAAAATAGGAAGATTTAAAATTCATACCTATGGTGTCGGCAAGATAATGTTTTTCTTAAGCTTATTCTTGCTCTAATCGTTATTTTAAACAATCATGTATAGAACCTCTCAAGTAGTTAAAGTGTCATGGTTATCATTGGATGAAAAATGAACTTTTCGAATAAGCAGGTGCTTATTGTTGAAGATCAACGCCCTTTTCTCTTACTGCTACGTGGATTATTGCAATCCATGGGCGCAAGTGACGTTGTCACCAAATCTTCTGCGGAAAAGGCTTTGTCTCTTTGTAAAAAACAAAAATTTGATATTGTTGTTTGCGATCTTCATTTAGGGGTAGACAAAAAAAACGGTTTCGAGCTTATTGAAGAGCTTAGAATAAAGCGTTTAATTAAGCCCACCACCGTATTTATATTAATTAGCGCTGATAGTGCGCGTCCTATAGTACTTGGCTCTATTGAACGACGCCCTGATGATTATCTTATTAAGCCTTTTTCGCAGGTACAACTTAAAACACGTATTACCCGCGCCTGGCAAAAACGACAATTTTTAGGGACAGTCTTGCAAGAGGTGGCCAATGAAAATATCAACAATGCCATCGATTTGTGTGAAGATCTTATTAGTGCGCCATCGCCCTATAAAGGCACGTGTGAGCAGTTGTTAGTTGAACTGTATTTGCGCCTGGAACAAAACGACAAAGCGTTGGACGTCCTTACGCCCTATTTAGAAGGAAAACCAATAATTTGGGCCAAAGTTGCATTGGCAAAAACCTATCTCGCCTTAGGTAATTACGATAAAGCCATTGGTATTGCCGAGGATATCGTTAAACGCAATCGTTTCAATGCAGAAGCACATGATGTATTGGCTAAAGCCAATGATGCAAAGAACCAAGGTGAAACTGCAATTACTGCGATTAAGCAGGCTATAAAGCTTTCGCCCTTTTCACTTCCTAGGCATTTTAGTGCATGTTCAATTGCCCGTAACCATAACGATTACATTTTAGCCTCTACTTCTAGTTTAGCCATTTGGGATCTATCTAAAAGAACCGTGCATCAAAACAGCCTGCATTGGTGTGGTTTTATTCGAAGCTTGCTTGATGTCGCTGAATATACCGACGACAAACGCACACGAAACCGCTATCAACAAGAGGCTTTACTTGCCCTACAACGAGGTAAGTTTGATGAAAATATATTACGTATAGACGAGGATTTTGATGTCAGTATTTTTGGCAGCATCATTAACGCACGTGTTAATGCTATTGATGGGAAAATGCTGGATGCCAAAAAGAACTTGGCGCAATCACAAGCTGCTATAGACGAAAAGTACACCACGCCACCAATCGCATTTATACCCGATAGCCTTAAAGTCATGTACGACCTTGGTGAATTTGAAGATGCACTGCAACTTCAAGACATTATTAAACAGCAGAATTTAGAATTCGATTCCAACAGTAACTTTTTATTACATTCAGAGTCTGCTAAAGCCCAACAAAATCTTACAAACTATCAGCAGTTTAACCGTGAAGGCATTCAGCTTTACCAACAAGGGCAGTATGAAAAAGCAAAAGACTCCTTTGCCCTTGCACAAGGTTTTTCGCCAGTAAATACCGGTGTAGCCCTTAATCTATTGCAATGCTTATTACAGATATTGAGTAAAAACCAAAAGCCAGACCCTGATTTATTCAGAGAATGCCGACGACTTTATAAACTTATTGATGACATGCCACTAAAGGCCCAACACGAAGAAAAATACACCACGCTTCGCAACGACTTAGACACCTTTATGGGGACAACATAATGACAATAACCCAATCAAAAAACATCTGTGCTCTTGCTAGCCTACTTTCAGCTTTAGCACTCAACGGATGCAGCCAAACACCACCTTGTGAAGACATTGTAGAAGTAAATCGCCAATTGCATGTATGCAAAAGTTTGTCGAAAATTATGAATGACAACCGCTACCCGCAGCAAGCTATGTCAGCGAAAAAACGTTATGAAAGTGAATGCGAGAACTTCAGATACTATCGCGATGATTACGACACTATTTGTAAAGGAGACCAACAAGCCATTGGAAAAAATACGAAAGCGGTGGTTAACAAGGAAAGTTTGCCCCCTAAAGATCACTAAGTAGATGGGTCTTTTTTAATACCCAGCTTTATTATGGAATGCCGTGCCTGCACCTTACAAACACGACTAGGTTTTATTGGCGGTGTGGTTTTGATTTAGCCATGTTACGGTATGGTGTAGCGCTTTGTTCGTAGTATCATCTATTTAATGAGGCGTTATCAAGTAGACGAGAAAAGGATATAAACATGTCGAAACGCGTTGCAGTGCTAACTTCAGGTGGTGATGCACCAGGAATGAATGCTTGTATTCGAGCTATTGTTATAGCCTGTGAGAGACAAGGGTTCACTCTGTTTGGTTATCAGCATGGATATAATGGCTTACTTGAGCAAGAGTACGAAATACTTGCGCCTCAAGCAACGCACAACCTCATACAACAAGGAGGTACCGTGCTGCACAGCGCCCGCTGTGAACCGTTCAAAACCGACGAAGGTGCAAAAACTGCGGCGACTAACCTTACTAAACTAGAGATTGATACCCTAATTGTGATTGGCGGCGACGGGTCTTTTAGAGGCGCTGATCACTTAGCAGATTTTTGGCACGGTCAAATTATTGGTATTCCCGGCACAATAGATAATGATGTTGCTGGCACTGATGCCACCATTGGTTATTACACCGCTATCGATACCGTTGTCTCATCAGTCGATAAAGTGAGAGACACCGCAGACGCTTTTGAACGCATTTTCATTGTAGAAGTGATGGGCAGACACGCCGGCTTTCTTGCATTAAATTCAGCCCTCGCCTCGGCAGCCGACTATGTTATTTTACCAGAAACGTTTAATCAATGTGACTTAGAACTAGACAAAATTACTGAGCAAATTGAGAAGAGAAGACAACGCAAAGGCGCAATTAGTTTTATCATAGTGGTAGCTGAAAATGTCTGGCCTGGTGGACTTAACGATTTGGCCGACAAACTGGTATATAAAACCCAGTCTGAAGTTCGCCCTGTTACGCTAGGACATGTACAGCGAGGGGGGTCACCGGTAAGTCAAGACAGGTTACTTGCTACTAAGTTAGGCACTTATGCGGTGAGTTTAGTGGGCAGTGACACCAATGGTATTATGGTAGGTGAACTCAATGGTACGCCTAGTGAAATTGCCTTAACGGAAACATGGGAGAAAGATAAACCCTTAAATCCTTCGAGCATGGAAACTATGCTTTCTATCATGAATGAACGATATTAAAAACGTTCATTACATGATAATAGGCGGCAAAAAAAGTTACGCATAACCAAATTTAATTTGTTAAATTAGTAAGTTAGCTATATTCCTTTACGCACATAAAAATGCCCGATTTCTCGGGCATTTTTAATCAGCTTTTTTTCACTACCAGCTGAAAGCTAACGCGCTCACGGCTTTTAGCTCTACATTTTCATAGCGGCTTTTACTTTGTCTCTATGACTTCGACTTACTTTTAGTTCGGTGTCATTTTGCAAAATAAGGTGATATTCACCACTAATATGACTTACCAACTTTTTCACGAAACGAATATTGGCGATAGCTGAACGGTGCACTCTAACAAACCATTGAGGGTTAAGCTCTTGCTCAAGCTCCTTCATGGTTTTACGCATAATGTGCATACCATCTAATGCGTGAACACACATATAATCACCCGCGGCATCTATCCACTGTATGTCTTGTACATTCACTCTGGTGACTTCAGAACCATCTTTGATGGCTAAAACATCTGGGTAAGGGTTGGTTTCTACCGGTTCACCATTAGCAAGCTTACGTAAAATTTCTTCACAATCGTCGCCAGTAAGTTCAGCCACTAAATTCACTAAGCGTTTAGACTGCTCATCTTGATGCTGTGTGGCGAAGTATTCTCTCACTTTCACTAAGGCATCTTTAAGGCGTTCGTCATCAGCTGGCTTTAATAAATAATCTAATGCATGTACATCGAATGCTTTAATCGCATAACTGTCATAAGCGGTGACAAACACGACCATTGGAATAGGCTGATTGAGCTCTCGCAGCTTATGAATAACCTGAAAACCATTTAGCCCAGGCATTTGAATATCAAGAAATACTAAATCAGGCCGAAGTTGTGAAATGCTACTTACCGCTTCTAGCCCATTTTGACACTCACCAAGTACCTGAATGTCGTCATGACGTTCTAGCCTAGCGCGAAGTCCACGGCGGGCGAGTGGTTCATCGTCTACCACTAAGGTTTTAATTACTTGCTTTGTCATGCGCATACATCCTTTACTTCATAGGGAATACGAATTCGAACCCGTACGCCCGACGGCTGATTATCTTCAATAGAAAATGCGAAATTGCGTTGATACAGTGAATGCAATCTCTCTTTAATATTTGCCAGTCCAACACCATTTTCACGGCTTAACTGACCATCTATAATGTCGGCACCGGGCCCATTATCAGCCACATCCATTAGCAAATCGTTTCCAAACGCTCGGGCTGTTATAGCAATTTGACCGCCGTTCTCCATTTTAGAGATGGCGTGCTTAACCGAATTTTCAATAATAGGCTGTAATATCATGCTAGGAACAAGTGCGTTTTCACATTCTTCATCGATATTCCAAACCACTTCTAGTCTGTCATCAAATCGCACTTTTTCAATCTCAAGATATAATCGCAAGGCTTTTATTTCTTGGCCTAAAGGTACTCGCTTAATGGGGTCGTTATCCAAAGAATAGCGTAAAAAGTCGCTCAAGCGAGAGACCATCGCTTCTGCAGTATCGTTTTCTTTTAGTAACACCAAGGTAGAAATAGCGTTTAACGTGTTGAACAAAAAGTGAGGATTGAGCTGATAGCGCAGCATCTTAATATGTGCCTGATGAGCCATGGTGCTGGCTTTAAGCGCATTTTGCTTTTCTTTTTGTAACATCTGGAAGTTTTTAATGCCGAAGTAAACGCCACTCCAACAGCCCACCATGATGAGCGAATTAATAGTATTGGTAAAATACATATACCACGCATCGGGCCGATATCCGTGCTTGTAAATTTCCCAATAGTTTATGTTTTTAACCACAGCCCACAATAACGCTATCAAGTAACAGGACGCTATCACTGTCAACAGCATGTTTAACGGCGACTGTTTTCTTGCCCAGCGATAAACGTATCGCAATGGAATAGTTAGCAACCAGCCAGCGTACGCATTGAGTAATATTATAAATACCCAAATTGGTCGTACATCGTGAAGAAACGAGCCAATATAATAAATGATGGCAAAACCTGCCCAGCCTGCGCTGTGCAAAGTCCAAAATAACCTTTCGTTACTTTCAATAACGCGCTGAAAGCGGCTCACATGTTTACCAGTGGTTGAATTGATTGATAGATTATACGCAAGGTAAGCCCCTTGCGGAGCATCTTGGTCGTACTTCATATGCGACTTGTCGCACGCTTTGCTAAGATTAGTGACTGCAACTAATAACTAATATTCAATCTCTTAAGCCAATGCATCCACCACCATGCAGGACCCACAAGTAAAAATTGAAGATCTTCTAAAAATGAGGGCTTTTTACCTTCAATTTTATGACCTATAAATTGCAGTATCCACATTACAATAAACAGTGATAGACAGAACAGCCAAACACTTACGCCATAGTAGGCAATCAAATTAATACCACCGAAACAAGCTATGGTAAGCAGTGTCATGGCCGCGCCAATTGGCCCAGACAATTTGAAATAATAAAATAGGATTGGAATGGCGATAATATGCGCCCACGTCACATTGAAATCGGCAATGAAATCGGGCACCGGTACGGCCCAAATAAGTCCTAAAGTGACAAAATAGATGCTGGGCACCGCAATGGCATGAATAAGCACATTGGTTTTATTTTGATGGCTTTCGTTATATTGCAGTAATAGCTTTTCAATCGTTCTCATAGCAAATTCCACTTATTGTTATAATAATTGTTTTATTTTTTTGTTGTGAACATCGTATTAACTAATTAGCGTATGGCCTGCTAACAGCGCATTGACGGCATCGTCGTCGCTATCGAATTTCAAGCCATAATAAACAAAGTCTGATTCTAGCTGGTTATTTTTAACAGTGGCATTCAACGTGGCCTCTTTACCATCAGTTGAATAAACTAATGCAATTTTAGTTTCATCAATCATGATTGGCCATTCAGGCTTAAGAGGTAAGGCTATGCGGCAGCCATCGTTAGAAATATCCACTATAATACCGGTCACATGTTCAGACTCAGGAAAAGCTTCACAGGAGACTTTAACCGCAATACCAGGCTGCGCTCGCTTATTGGCACGAAGGCCTATCGATTCGATTCGACGAGGAAAGCTGGTAATCAACAACCCTGAGGGCTTAGCCAGTAATTTGAGTACTTTTACTCTAAACGCTATGACCTGCCCGGCGTCACCTTCCAGTACAAAGCGTACAACAACGTCATTGCCCACCGTCAGTAAGTCTCTAACAACCATCCATTTTGCAGAAGTGGGGATCTGGAATATCATGCAAGTAGCCAGTTCCATTCCTACATAGGCGGTTTTTACCCGCTTGGGCGCCGTTGGCGTCGTAATTTGTAAATCTACCACTGTACCAGGCGGCAACGCACACAAATTATCGACGTCTTCTCGGTTAAGTTGGCTACTTACTGCATTATCTGTCATGTATTTAAGAACGTTCTTATTATACTTAATGTAAATGTAACCAATTTTGTGTCGGCTGACAAAACCTTCTCTATCAGGCATGATGTCGCCATATTCTTAAGATACAAATAATTTCTCTATAAAGGCCACTATGAATAGTCCTTCACTTCACTACCAACTGTCAATTTACTCATGGCAACAACATTTGTTTGATGTAACGCTAACTGTGCCACCTCACGATTCACAAACTTTATCATTAACGTTACCGTCTTGGATCCCAGGTAGCTACATGGTGAGAGACTTTGCCAAAAATATAGTGTCGTTAACAGCTATAAATACTGCCTCGGGCGAACCGATTGCATGCACTAAGTTAGATAAACAAACCTGGCAAGCCGATACCCGTGGTGACGAAGTCACTATTACTTATCGAGTACATGCCAACGACTTGTCAGTACGTTCGGCGTTTATTAACGACGAATATGCGTTTATTAATGGCACCAGTGCATTCCTAAGCGTTGAAGGCTTTGAACAACAACCATGTAAACTACAAATCATTAAACCTGCTGTGGCTAATTGGCGTGCCTATACCAGCATGCCAATGACTGAAGATATGCCTGATAGCTGGGAATATGAAGTTAAAGACTATGCTGAATTTATCGACCACCCTCTTTATATTGGGGTATGTAACTTCCATAGTTTTGAAGTGCAAGGCGTTACCTTCGAGTTGTTATTCTCCGGCAGAAATAACCTAGACATCGAGCGGATCGCAAATGATTTGACCCCAATCTGTAAGCACCATATGCAGTTATTTGGCGACCCGCAACCTATTAAACGTTATTTGTTTATGACCTTGTTGGCAGATACTGGCTTTGGTGGTTTAGAGCACCGTGATTCCACCGCCCTACTCTTTCCTCGTTTCGACCTTCCCATGGTGGGCGAAAGCGATACCAAAACCGACGGTTACATTACGTTTTTAAGTTTGTGCAGCCATGAACTTTTCCATACATGGCATGTTAAGCGAATTAAACCAGAGGTAATGGTTAAACCTGATTTGCAAAAAGAAACTTACACCAATCAACTTTGGATTTATGAAGGCTTTACCAGCTTTTATGACGACGTAACCTTAGCTCGCGCAGGCACTATCGGGCCACAAAAATATTTAGATATTGTGTCACAGAACATAACTCGTCTGCTTCAAAATACGGGTAGGTTTAAACAATCGGTAGCAGAAAGTAGCTTTGATGCATGGACAAAATTTTATAAGCAAGATGCCAGTGCTACCAACGCTATTGTCAGTTACTACACCAAGGGTGGCATTATTGCGTTCGGACTAGATTTGTTACTACGTGAAAAATCAAATAATGAAATTAACTTAGATTTGCTAATGCGTCATTTATGGGATCAGTACGGCCGAGACGAAAAAGGTACTCCCGACAATGTTATTGCCACGCTGTGTAAGCAAGATTTTAACATTGATATTTCTGACTATCTAGCCGATGTGGTATACGGTACGCAAGATGTGCCGTTAGAGAATTGGCTATCGAACATTGGCGTTGAATTACTCACCCGTAGCAAAGTATCTGCTGACGATAAAGGTGGAAAAACAAGCGCCGAAGGCATGAAAAGACAATTAGGTGCTAACTGTAAGCCAGCCCCGCTAGGGTTAACGGTTACTCAAGTCTTTGAAGGTTTAGCTGCTGCCGACGCAGGTATCATGGTTAACGATATCATTATTGCCGTAAATGGTTTTGTAGTTAACCAAGCGAAATTACAGCGTATATTAGATGCGACAAATACTGGCCAAGTTAGCCTTTCGCTTATTCGAGATGGCCGATTGATTACAGGCCATCTTGATATAAGAAACGCACGAGAAGATGTGTGCAACCTTTCAATTGTGGATGAGAGCAAATTTTCTGCATGGTTGGGGCTTAACTAACCATTTTTGATTATTCTTTGCTTATGTAGATTTACGCCCTTGTAGATTGGCACCTTTGCAGAATTGCATATACGTTGGGATACTAGTAGATATAAAAAAGGGCTACCGTATGGGTAGCCCTTTTAATTTTTAGGAGATGGCGGGAGCCGTTAGCCTTTTCAGGCGTTCTCGCTCTATTCTGGCGTTCCCGACACTACCGTCTGTGGATCGAGGCGCATTTTGCCCAAGTTGATTCGCCAATCTAGGTGTGGACCCGTTGCTCTACCCGTAGCGCCAATGGTGCCAATCTGCTCGCCTTGCGCAACCGTATCGCCAACTTTCACAGTGATAGAGTCTAAGTGAAGGAAAGTAGAAAAAACACCCATTCCATGATCAAGAATTAACGTGTTACCTGAATAATATAAATCTTCTGCCAAGGTTACTGTGCCTTCAACGGGCGCGGTAACCGGCGCGCCTGTTGGCCCACCTACATCAACGCCAAAGTGTGGCCACTTTGGCACACCATTTAATACACGCTGGCTTCCGTATACGCCGGTTATCGGCCCTTTTGCGGGCCACTCAAACCGCGTAAACAATGCGTCGGCATCGGTCACTTTACTTCGTGCAATAGATACATTGATGTTGTCTTGCCTAATTCTTTCAAGCACTGCTTTTGGCGGTGTCACCATCTTAGAATCAAGCCCGTCTATACGTTGAATGTTGTATTCACGTTTAGTAAGGGTAATATCCCGTGCTAATGTGGTGCCATCGGTAAGTTCAACTTTAAGCGTGTGAGAAAGGCTTGCATCACGGGGGAAACCAAACACGAATTTGCCTTCGCTATTTAGCGCTAATGTTTCTCCATCAAGGGTAACGTTAGCATCAGGGGCAACTTGCCCTCTTATCAAACTCCCTTGTGTTAGGGTGCCATTTAGCGTAATCCCGTCTTGCTGCGCGTGAATAGCAGTCAAGCTACTACCAATTAAGAGTAAGGCTGACAAGCCAGCGGAACGCGCTGCTATTTTAAGTGAGTTAAATACACTAGATTGGATAGGCTTTACACCCATAACCCTAGAACTCATTACCACTCCTTTTCGCACTTTCATCGCATTTATTTCGTATTTATACCGTTCTTGTATCGTGTGTCAGCCAATAGCCTATACCCGATTTTGCTTACCATACTGAAACAAAAAACGAGGTAATTAGTCAGACACCATAGCGCCTTTACCCACACCTTCATAAGCCACTACTTGGCAATGATTGTTGGGAGTACGTTTCTTTTGTTCAACTAACAGATACTGGGCTAAACATTCCACCGTCGAATCTGTGGTAATCACTTCACAATCGGCCTTAGGAATAAGTAACTCAAAGTAGCCTTGTGATGATTCGTAAGCGAATGAGAAGTAGTCGCTAGGTGAAGCGACTGACCCGGTTATTTTGCGGTCTTCATAGGCTATTTCATCTTCGGTAGTCGCGATGTAGATATCGTCCCATCGGTTTGCCCAATAAGCTTGTTCTTGTTCGCTAATTTTACCATCAAGGTAAATATCGATGCGTGAACGATGGCCATGCGCTATGCGCTGACAGTTTCCATCATGCTTTTTTAACCCGTGGGTATAATGATAAAACGGCGACGCTATCACTTCGGTGCGAAGCTTTAATGTAATATTATCAACGTTTTCTGGTAAGTGGGTGGCAAGCACCTCTTTTAGGTAAACGCTCACCGATTCCATGGTAACCACATCTGAATACAAAAAGGCATAGGCTTCTGCTGGGCAGCGAAGCATGATTTCTCGGCCGTCTTCACAGGTAAAGCGCACTTCAACCTGTTGATTCACGTCATCATGGATAACTGTCGCGCCCGCATATTCTGCAGGCACAAGCAATTTATGATCGACATATTCATCAATCAGTCGTTTCAGGTCTTTCTTAACAATACCAAAATCCTGAACCATACTCTCTTCGTTGAGTTCACCGGTTAGGATTACATCGACAATCCAGCTTTCACCTACCATGCCGCGTTTGGGGCAAAGGTAAGAAAAGTCCATTACTGTCAAATCGTTTACAAATAGTTGCATGACACCCTTGTATCGTGTTCGTTTTCTGTTGTTAGTATACGTTTTTTACGTGTTAAACGCAGTGATTAGTCCATAGAAGATTGGCGATTAAGCTGATCTTTTAAATTGGGTGGTATACCACGAATAGTTAAGGTATCGGTGGCAGGGTCGTAAAATACCCGATCGCCCATCAGTTTGCGCTCAAAGCTTACCGATACGCCGCCGCCCTGCCCCGTAAATTTCGCAAGTTGTTTTAGTGCAGCGGGATCGGGCTGAATTTCTTTTTCAAGCGGTACTTCCATAGACTGGGTAAATGAAGAAAAGTTGCTGCTGGTTTCTTCGTTTGACGGCAGCCTGTTTGCTAACTCCTCTACCGATAAGCTTTCGCCTGCGTCTATTTTTTCTTTGAAATACGTTTTCACTTCTTCACGGTGCTGGTGTTGCTCTTGCGGATCTAACGACTCACTGGCCAAATAGGCATCTACAGAAGAAATCAGCTGCTTATTTTGCTGCTTCACATCAACCAGTTCTTCACAGCCAACAAATTGCATAAAGAAGTCAGACACTTTACGGCCCATACGGCCTTTAATAAAGCTAACATAACGCTGCTGTTCAGGTTGGATATCCCATTGGGTTAAGTCGATGCGAACCGCAAGTTGCATACGCGCCAAATCTAAATGCTCTCGAGAAGACAAATCAAGTGAATTAGTCACTTCAACGTGAGAGCGAGTATTTAACAAAGCAATCATTAAATATTGAGTCGCCAAAAACTCATACTGGCAAAAAATAAGAAACCCTGTTTCTACGGTGCCTGTATCTATTAACGTTTTCACTAATCGCTTAGTAGCTGATAACGAAAAGCTATGAAATGCTTCTTCTACATTTTCGCCGCCAGCTTTTTTCTGCGCTAGGTAGTTTTTCAAACCTTCGGAAAATTCTGCTACGTTATCTGTGTTTTCTTCATTGCTTTGCGAAACAAAGTGACCAACCCCTTTACCGGGTTTGGCATTAAAGCTGTGGTTTATTTGGTGTGCGAGAAGCTCAATTTCTGGCGTTACCGCCAAACAATTATCACGAGGAATAGCTTCTATTTTATCCTCGTTATTAACGACTAAACGGTGTACAACAAAGTGATGAATCAGTGCACTCATAGCGATTAGGGTGTCCTGTTGCTTAAAAAATGTTAGAAAAACTAACGGAATTGCGGGATTTTAGAATGAATGATTGTTATCACTCAAACAACGATTATAATCATTTTACGAGTAAAACCATTCTTTTTATCAAAGAAATCATGAAAAAGAGGCGTAACAGTGCCCCAGAACAGTCGTTATACCAATGCTGAATTTGAAACCTTAATGAATAAAGTCATTCTAACCCTCGAAGAGAACGATGCGGGAAGAGACTTATCGCTAATGGTATTAGGTAATGTGATTACCCATATTTTACAGACTCAGGTTAGTCCTGACAAACGCGAAGCCATGGCAGATCAGTTTGCTAATGTGCTCAAGAAGAGTGTTCAAGGTTAAATAGGCTTTTTTATGATTTTAGCCGAATCTCCTCGCCGCCAGCGAGTGACGAAATTAGTTAATTGGGGCCATTGGTTCGCGCTAGCGAATATCATAATAGCCATTGTTATAGCTTCTATTTTTGTGTTTTCTTCACCTATGCCAGGCACGGGTGTGGGTACACTCTATTTGCTTACCAATTGGTTAGGCCATATTGGCTTTATGACCTTTTTTGGTTTTGTTATTTTTATTCTACCGCTTTGTTATTTGGCAACGAACCCAAGGGCCATTAAAGCCAGTGCATCTATTATAGCTGCGGTTGGACTTGCGCTATTGGCATTTGATGCTTTGTTATTTAACCGCACCGGCTTTCATATCAGTTTTCACGCTGCCGATTTACTTAAAACAGAAGCTCAAACGCAAATAAGTGAATTCTACTGGCAACAGTGGGCTTATTTATTCATGCTTTTTTTAGTGTGGTTGGGTTTCCAGCTTATGCTAGCCAATGCTATTTGGAAAAGAGTCGAGCGTTTTTCACAGCATAAAATCGGTGTGCCGGTAGCTAGCTTTTTCGTGGTCTGTTTTGTCACCAGCCATGCAGTGCATGTTTGGGCCGATGCCGAACTGTATCAACCCATCATCAAGCAAGATAATATGTTCCCGCTGTCGTACCCTGCTACCGCTAAAACAACCATGTCTCGTTATGGGTTGCTCGATTTAGCCGCTTATGAAGAGCGAAAGCAACTGCAATTTAATACCGACATTCACAATATTAGCTACCCTGCAGAGCCTGTTTATTGTTCTATCGATTCCGGTAAAAACATGACAGTGATAGTGCAGATTGATGATGCCCCAATTTCTGGTATCGACACGCTAGGGCTCAATGCGTTAGAAAACTATCATTCTACCGCCAGTAGTTTACAGGGATTAATAACCACCACCTTGTTTGGTGTGCCAGAGATTTATCAAGACTCACTGAGTAGAAAGCGCCCTGTGCTGCTAGCCTTACCGGTAGGCCTAGGAATGCCTGTATCCATTCATTTTGATGAAAGTTTACCTGACGATTTGTTCGAAAGTTATCGCCAGCCTCTTTCAAACAATCATAATGGCTTACACTTAGCGTTTTTACCTGCATCTGCGATTGAGGGATACGTAACGCAAGGTATGCTGCAAACCAATAAGGTGATGATTGCTACCGGCTACGGCAATGAAAGTTCACAAGGCATGCTTTACAGTAACATGTCGCTAAGTGCCGATATTGCCAGCACTGAAGATCTTGCGCCAACGATTATGAACGCCCTTGGATGTGCGGCACCAACAACCTTCTACTCTACCGGTCAAGACTTATTGAACCCAAGCCGTAAGTGGTTAGTAAGTACCTCTGGTGAGCGTATCGTGGTGTTCCATAATGGTAAACGAACTGATGTGTTGAGTAATGGTAGTTACGAAATTACTGAGGTTGCAACGGGCAAGCGCAGCAATGCCCCGCTGAATGTCGATTTATTAAGCCAAGCTATCAAGCACTTATCTCGGTTTTCTAACCAAAACTAAAACGTAAAAGGCGCCAAATTAGGCGCCTTTTTTGTATCTATTCAATTTCATTTTATTACACATCCAGCGAAAATGCTTTGAGCGAACGGCTTTGTTTTCTCTTCATACTGGCTACCCGTCACTATGGACGCTTCATGCGTTAGCCATTAGCGAGCATGTATCAAAAAGTGGGTTATACGCTATTGGGAACAGGTATATCGTTCAAAGAGGTGACTTGAGTAACATTTTCTAACGCTGCAGTGGTCGGCGGGGCTTTGCGGGAAACATAATAACAGTGAGATAAACTAACGTCTTGCCCTGCTTGTATATCTCGCCAACTATCGCCAACCATGATGCTTAAAGGTAGTGAAATAGAATGGTCTTCTGCAGCCTGTTTTAGCATACCTGGACTAGGTTTTCGGCACGCACACTGTTTTTTGTACGCGCCAATACCATGCTCTGGATGATGAGGGCAAAAATACACAGAAACCTCACCAATACCAGCTCGGTGAAAGTCTTGCTGAACTTCGCTCATCAAAGCATTAAAATCGTCTTCAGAATACAAACCTCGTGCAATACCCGACTGATTAGTCACGATGATAATTTTATAGCCCGCATCCTCAAAGCGCTTTATTAGCGGGAAAATGCCGTCTACATAGTCAAAATCTTCGTACCGTCCCACATAACCATGGTCGACATTAACAATGCCATCACGGTCTAAAAATAAGGCTTTAACAGTGTGTGAACCCATTTTATGTTATCTCTTCAAATACATTCAGACGGTTTCAGCCAAGCTTGAACACGAAAATCAACAGTAACTTGGCTTAGTTTTTCAACAATGTCGGCCAATCTATCCGGTGGTAAACGCCAGTAATACGGCGTCATTTTTATCAACGCGATTTTTTGTTCATTGTTGTCGAAATGCAAAGGATAATTTACTGTTTCATCCATAGATTGTACGAAACCCACCCGTTCTTCTTTTTCTACAGCATGTTTTGCAGGGTTGTCATATACCAGCGACTTTAATTCGAACAAATGCATGGGTGCAGGATCCACGGTAAGCAAGAGCCCACCTGCTTTCAACACCCGTGCATACTCTTCACTGCTTCCGGGGGCAAAAACCTGAATAACTACATCTTGAGTATTCGATTCAATGGGCAAATCAAAGCTACTGGCGACAACAAACTGCTGTGATTTATAAGCCTTAGCCGCTAATTCCACCGCAATTTTCGCGATATCACTACCACTGCCAGTAGTGTGAATATCTTTAGCTTCTAAACCTGTTACTAGGGCGTTTAGGTAACTCCCTTCCCCACACCCTGCATCGTAGATCGCAAGCTCTGGGTTTGTATTCACACTGGTATTTTCACTATTGCGGTTATCGTTATGATATTGCGCCACTATATCGGTCATGCGTTGCTTCAACGGTCCATAACCATTGAGATCGTGGAACTCTCTTCGAGCGCGAACCATACTTTTGTCGTCACCAGGTGACTTCGAGTTTTTAAACTGTACAGGAAGAAGGTTAACGTAGCCGGCTTTCGCTTTGTCAAAACTATGGTTATTGCTGCATTGAATGACCGAGGCACTAATATCGATTGGGCTTCGGCAAAGTGGGCATTGCCACATAAAAAGAGTCCACTGTAAAACTGTCTAATACTGGCGGCGAGTTTACCAAACTTCACCGCCGGTGTCGTGACTGCTTCAGCGTTGCTACTAAGTTGTGAAAGAGCTTAACGCGAAGTTCCCCTCACACTATGAAACATGGCTACAAATCAGCCAATGGGTGAGCTTCATTGGTCCAGGGTGAGTCAAAGAAAGATGCAACCACCTCTTCTGGTACATCTTCTACTTTTTTGTACTTCCATTTTGGCGATAAGTCTTTTTCTATCAGTAGTGCGCGTACGCCTTCCTGAAACTCCCCGTATTGACCACAGCGACAAGACATAATTGCTTCCATACGAAAGCAGTCAGCTAAAGATAATTGTGCACCACGCTTGCACTCTTCAAACACTAAATGCGCGGTTATGGCCGACCCTTTAGCCAATGTAGATTGCGCACGGCTTAACCACTTATCTCCGCTAACATCTGCTGATAATAGGTTATTAACCACATCAGTAACGTTGTCTGGTTCACACCACTTCTCAATAATCGCTCGGTGAGATTCTACATTTGCAGGAAGCTGACTTTCTGGTGTGTTAAGGCCGTTTAAAATGGCGGTGACTTGCCCATTGAGTGGGGTTGATTCGTCATTGAGTTTCCACGAGTAATTCTGAAGCGCGTCAAACATAGCGGGTTGTTGGTCGGACGCTACCAACACGTCAGCTAATTCTACGTAACACGCGTCTGCTCCATTCATTTGAACACCGGTAAGCCCCAAGAAAAGACCAGTGTTTCCTGGTAAGCGTGGCAGAAAATAGCTGCCTCCTACGTCAGGGTACAATCCAATGGTAATTTCGGGCATTGCTAGGCGGGACGTTTCGGTAACCACACGGTGACTCGCACCACAGATTAACCCCATTCCACCGCCCATGACGATTCCAGAACCCCACACAATAATGGGTTTGGCGTAATGATGAATGTTATAATCTAGGGTATACTCTGTACGGAAAAAAGAGGCAAGAAAATCAGGGATTTCGCCATTTGATTCCAGCATTGCGTTGTACATGGATACAATATCACCACCGGCACAAAATGCTTTTTCTCCTGCGGCTTTTAACACTACGCAGACAAGATCGTTTCTATTTTCCCACGCTTGTAATGCGTTTAATAACAAACTCGCCATTTCTAAATCAAGCGCATTTAGGGCTTTGGGCTTATTCAGTGTAAGCACGCCAATAATATGTCCTGAGTGCGTTGCGATTTCTTCAACAACCACCACTGATTCTGTATGTTCCACTTTGTACTCCTTGTTGCATCACCGATTTTTGCCACCGCGCCTTATATCACAGAACGCTGGTTTCATCGCTTAGCAAGCGCCTACCAATGATGACTCGCATGATTTCGTTTGTGCCTTCCAATATTTGATGTACCCGCACATCTCTTACGTGGCGTTCTAACGGATACTCTTTGATATAGCCGTATCCACCATGTAACTGTAACGCGTCGTTACACACCTTAAAACCCACATCTGTCGCAAATCTTTTCGCCATTGCGCAATAGGTACTGCTATCGGCATGTTTGCTATCAAGCTTACTGGCTGCCATTCTCACCATTTGACGGGCAGCGACCAATTCAGTTGCCATGTCAGCTAGTTTGAATTGCAACGCTTGGAAAGTAGCAATGGGTTTTCCAAACTGCTCACGCTCAGTGAGATACTGTCTGGCGACATTAAGCGCTTGTTGCGCAGTTCCTATTGAGCATGTTGCTATATTAATTCGCCCACCGTCTAACCCTTGCATGGCCATTTTAAAGCCTTGCCCTTCATCACCTAAACGACACGACGCATCAATTTTTACGTTGTCGAAAGTGATCATTCTGGTTGGCTGTGCATTCCAGCCCATTTTCTCTTCCGCTTTACCGTAAATAATACCTTCGGCATCAGCGGGAACGGCAAAGGCGCTTATACCTTTTGCCCCGTCTCCCCCCGTACGAGCCATTACCACAAGTACATCGGTACTTCCTGCACCAGAAATAAACACTTTTGCGCCGCTAAGCACATAGCCATTTCCTACTGGCGTAGCTTTGGTTTTTAATGACGCAGCGTCTGAGCCAGCACCAGGTTCGGTTAAGCAGTAAGAAGCAAGTTTCTCCCCCGACACAAGTACCTCACACCATTGCTTTTTAACGGCTTCTTGGCCCCAAGTCGCAATCATCCACGTGGCCATGTTGTGAATTGTCAGCATGGCGGTAGTGGTGGTGCAACCCATGGAAAGCTGCTCAAAAATGATTGAAGCATCAAGGCGTGACAAGCCCAGCCCGCCTTCTGATTCAGGGGTATATAACCCACAAAAACCGAGTTCCCCCGCCTTTTTAAGTGCCTCAACGGGAAAGTGATGGTCTCGGTCCCATTGTGCAGCATTCGGTGCAAATTCCTGCATCGCGAACTGGCGAGCAGTTTCTTCAAAGGCGAGTTGATCATCTGAAAGGTCGAAATTCATGTTACTTGCCCTTCTGGGTAATAAAATTGGTAATTATTCACGGTTGATTTAATTAAAATTCAACCATTGAGTATTTAGTCGTAATAACAGTATCTAACAACTTACCTTCACGTAAACGTAAACATCAAAAATAATTAAAGTTAATGTAAAATATTTGTGACAAATATGCAGGAATTTTACCCTGCTTTCTAACTTCACTAACGCAAAAATAATAAATAAAGACATACAGTTAGAAAGTTAAACTTACGGCTAATGCACTTTACGCCCAGCGCTGATAAGCTATGTTTATTAAAACACTACTAAACTGACATCTCTTGGATTATCGGATTGCTATCGTTGAAGATAACGCAACTGCGCGCACTACGTTGCGAGGTCATCTACTACCCATTGCAAAATTAAACGTTAGCAGTTTTGGATCAGGTGTTGAGCTTAAATCGGTGCTACGTAAGCAGCATTTCGAACTCATTATTATGGACTACCACCTAGGTCAAGGAAGAACTGGGGTTGAGTGGATACAGGGCCTTAAAGAGTCGGGATTTATTCGTCCTGGAACAGGCCTCATTTTTCTTACCTCAGATCGTTCGCCCCAAACCATTGGCCGTATAATGGATTTGCAACCTGATGCGCTAATTATAAAACCTTACACCATTGCGTCATTGTCCCGACAAATTAAGCACTATTTAAGCTATCGCCAATATATTGAGCCCGTGTTACGAGAAGTGGATAATAAACAGCGACCTTCTGCCATTACATTATTGCGTAAGAAATTGCGGGAGGGCGTTCCTCTCAGGCTTGTTTCAGATGTGGGTAAACTTTACGCCAAGCTCTTATTTGAAAACGAAGATATTTTGCCTGCAATGCGTGTGTATGAAGATGTACTCACTCGCTCAGATAAAGTGCTTTGGGCACAATGGGGCAAAATTAAGTGCCAGTATGCGGCGGGTCTTTGGCCCGACTGCCAAGACGAACTCAGTGGCATGGTAACGTCAAGTCTAGCGCGTGACAGCGCATTTGAATGGCTGGCTTCTTTATCTTTTGAGCAAAAATCTTACGAACAAGTAGAAACCTATTTAGGTCAGATAAAATTCAGTGAACTTAGCTTACCTGCTACTAGGTTAAAAACTATCGCGTATCAAAAACAGGACAAAGTGGTAGAAGCCATTGACCTGTTACAAAAAAAGCGCGCTATGCATCGCAGTGCCAAAGACAGGTTTAACGATTTCACTTTCGAATTAGCGGAATTTTATTTACTACTTGCAGAAGAAGCGCCTAGTACGAATAGAGAAGAAAGCTTAAGCCAAGCTCGTAAGTTAGTTGGCTTGGCAGGTCGCAGTCAGAGTGATCGCCAACTATTACAAAAAAGAGATTATCTACTGGCCTTTTCAGCCATTTTAGACGGCGAAGATCATAAAGCCACTCACTTACTAGAAAGTGACTACATGGATGATTACCTTCGTACCGAGCCTTCAATGCTGGTTATTGCCGCTAAAGTACATCATGGCTTAGGCGAAGAAGGAAAAGCGAGCCAATTGCTTGCCCTTGCAAAGCAGAAGAATTCTGAGCTGCAGATCATATCGGAGCAGGTTGCTAACGACGACCTTATTTTTAGTGGTGGGGAGCGTCTGAGCCTTAATCATGACCAAGCAGTCATGCTAAATGAAACCGGTACCCAGCTGTTTATGGATAAACACTACTTACCCGCTATGAAGCATTTCTATGATGCATTGAATTTATCGCCAGAAACGGCAGCATTCGGGCTTAATTTACTGCAGTGTATGATTGAATCAGACACCGCCGTTTATCGTAAATACGGAATTCCTAAACTACTTCGCGTTATTGCTGATATGGCACTTTCAGATAGTAATCATCATAGGCTCACCCAATTAAACCTAACGGCCCAAGCTAATGCAGAAAAGCTTATGGCCCCTGCTATCAACGAAGACAACAAGCACCATTAGACGTTAGGTATAAACTGACCGAGTGTGCTCATACTAATGGTATGTTATTTCAACCGCATTAGTAGGCTGGATGTATCCCAGCGATGGCCACCCATTTTTTGAACGTCACCATAATATTGGTCGACCAGGGCCGTTAGCGCTAATGTCGAGCCATTTCGACGCGCCTCATCAAGGGCAATAGATAAATCTTTTCGCATCCAATCAACCGCAAAACCATAGTCATAATGGTTTTCGAGCATAGTAGCCGCACGATTTTCCATTTGCCAAGATTGCGCAGCCCCCTTACTGATAACATCGATGACTGCATTACAGTCTAACCCTGCTTTTTGACCAAAATGAAGCGCCTCTGCTAGCCCTTGAACAATGCCGGCAATGCAAATTTGATTCATCATTTTTGCTAACTGACCACTTCCACTTTCACCTAACAATTGACTGTGTTTAGCATAGGCAGAAAATACAGCTTCAGCACGGTCATAAGCCTTTTGTTCCCCCCCCACCATGACTGTGAGTAAACCATTTTCAGCACCGGCCTGACCACCTGACACTGGCGCATCTAAAAATGCGATGGACTGCTTTTGACATAGCGAAAACATTTCACGCGCTACTTCTGCCGACGCGGTAGTGTGATCTATCAGCAATGTACCCGGCCCCATCGTACCTAGGGCTTGGCTTGCAACGTCTTTAACATCATTGTCGTTACCTACGCACATCAACACTATATCAGCATCTTTTGCGGCTTCTGCTGGGGTTAGGGCAAGGGTGCCTTGACACTCTTTTACCCACTTTTCGGATTTCGCTTTTGTACGATTATACACAGTAACATTGAAGCCTGATTTTGCCAGATGCCCCGCCATGGGATAGCCCATCACACCGAGCCCTAGAAAACTGACGTTAATCGAAGCGTTATCGATAAGTGAACCTGCAGTTGAAGACGTTGTAATTGTATTATTTGGCATAGTGTAACTCTCTTCATAACTGATTATACTGAAGCGAAGTGTAACAAACTTTCTGATTACTAAAACACATCAATAACTAAAATAAAGAGAAGCGCTATGAGCATATACAGTCACCAAGTGATTAAAAATAACGGCGAAGCTATTGCCATGTCAGACTTCAAAGGCAAAGTGTTACTTATCGTCAATACCGCCAGTAAATGTGGCTTTACTAATCAATATGAAGGATTGGAAAAACTTTATAATGAATATAGCGCGAAAGGCTTCGAAATATTGGCGTTCCCGTGCGATCAATTTGGCCACCAAGAGCCGGGGTCTGATGATGACATTGCGCAATTTTGTAGCCTGAACTTTGGCGTTTCTTTCCCATTATTTAAAAAAACGGAAGTTAACGGCTCTCAAACCCATCCGCTCTACGTTGAATTAAAATCACAAGCACCTGGCTTACTAGGGTCAAAACGCATAAAGTGGAATTTCACTAAATTTCTAGTCGATGGGAATGGAAACGTGGTTAAGCGGTATGCCCCAACCACGAAGCCGAGTGAAATAAGTAGCGATATTAATGGACTGTTAAAAGCCTAAATTTTTATCGTTTTTTGGATAGGGAGTGCATTGTAATGAAAGTCGCCTTTTTTAGCGCCAAACCTTATGAAGAAATTGTTTTTAAGGCAGCAGCCACAAGCTTAGAAAAAGCCATGAGCCTAGAAGGGACTGAACGAGAAGACGGCCTTCCCCCTACTTTCTCCCCTATTTCTATTACTTATTTCCCTCATCAACTCACCGCTGAGACTGCCTTGCTGTGTCAAGGCTACGATGGTGTCTGTGTTTTCGTCAATGATGAACTTAATGCGAAAACTTTATATATCTTACATGAGGCTGGTATTAAACATATTGCGTTACGCTGTGCTGGCTTTAACAATGTCGACATCGCCACCGCAAATGAATTGAGCATCAGTGTGTCGAGAGTGCCCGCCTACAGCCCTGAAACGGTGGCAGAGCACACGCTAGCACTCATTCTTACGTTAAATCGCAAAACACACAAAGCCTATAACAGAGTAAAAGAAGGCAACTTTGAATTGGGCGGTTTACTGGGTTTTACTCTACACAATAAAACAGTAGGTGTGATAGGTACAGGACGCATTGGCCAAGCGGTTATTCGGATTTTAAAAGGTTTTGGTTGCAATATCTTATGCTACGATCCCTACCCCAATAAGCAACTCAAACAAGAAGGCGTAGTTTATACGTCACTAGAATCGCTTTTTAGCCAAAGCCACATTGTTACCCTTCACTGCCCACTTACCGAGCAAAGCTATCACCTTATCAATGAAGCGAGTATTGCCCTAATGCCCAAAGGCGCCATGCTTATAAACACATCACGGGGAGGATTAATTGATGATAAGTCGGTAATCAATGCGCTAAAAAATGGGCATTTGGGTTATGTAGGTTTGGATGTGTATGAGCGAGAGTCAGAGCTATTTTTTAGCGACCATTCTCAAGACATTATTCAAGATGACGTGTTTCAGCGTTTACTAACGTTTCCCAATGTATTGGTAACCGGGCATCAAGGCTTTTTCACCAAAGAAGCTTTGAGTGAGATTGCCGCCATAACCCTAGATAACTTGTGTTTTATCGCCGGTGACACACGACGAAACGTTCAAGACAATATGGTTAAGCACATAAGTTAACGGGCTTAAGGTAATGAGAATAGCTTAAAGGAAATAGTAGGAAAGTAGCCATTTCGCTACTTTTCCAAGACAAGATGAAAATACTTACCTAGCCACATAAACGGCTCTGTTTGGTTGTAGGTTCGTTCTAAGCTTAACAACCCTTCAAACTGGGTGGTTTGATGTTCTGGGTTCTTCAAGTAATCATGAAAACATCGTATGCCGGTTTTCGCTTTTACCTTAAAACCAATAGACTCACAAAAATCGCTGGCTTGTTTAGCCGGTAACGGATTTTTAGGGTTAAGGCGAACTTGGTTCCTGACTTTCATACCTTGCGCAATGTAATCAAAATTACCATAAATAGCGTTGGTCATTAAGTTTGCATCACGGTTAAAAAAGCTCAGGCTTAATATTGCTCCTTCACGCATGTTGTCGTATAAAAACTGAATAGCTTGGTAGGGCTCATTCAACCATTCCAAAACAGCGTGGCAAACTACAAGGTCATAGTGTTCCATATTTTGAATATCTAACAAATATTGATGTTGAATATTCACGTTTGGAAACGTTTTTAAATTGTCTTTGGCATGAACCAATACATCTTCTGACCCATCAGTTAGGAACACACTATGCCCAAACGATGCCAAGTGAGCGGCCATCACACCTGTGCCGCCGCCCACTTCTAGCACCTTTTTAGGCAGTGCACTTTCTGTTACTTCAACGAAAGGGGCTAAGGCTTCACAAAGCATAATTTGCCTAAGTTTGCCTTTTGTAGTGCCATAGATGTTATCGGCAAACTTTGCGGCTATACCGTCAAAAATATGATCTAATTTTTGTGTCATGCTGGATTTGGAATATCGATAAAAGATACGTCGAGGTTAAACTCGATTTGAATGTGCTCACCTAATGCCTTCACGCCGTAGCGTTCAGTGGCATGATGACCCGCCGCAAAAAAGCTAATACCCATTTCACGCGCCGTATGAATAGTTTGTTCAGACACTTCACCGGTAATAAACGCATCTACCCCTGCCGCAACAGCTTGTTCGATAAAGCCTTGACCGCCGCCTGTACACCAGGCAACGGTTTTAATAGCTTTATTATCATCACCTTCCGCTAATACAGCTCGTCCTAACTTATCAGCTAATAGCTGCTGTAGGTCATGCTGAGACATTGGGCTTTCGAACTCCCCTTGCATAACCACACCCGTAGGTTTTACGCCGCTTAGGGCTTGCACATTGTCAATATTAAGCAGTGTCGCAAGCTGTCGGTTATTCCCAAACTCGGGGTGAACATCTAACGGTAGATGGTATGCGTATAAATTAATATCGTGTTCAAGTAATGCCTGAATGCGCTTTTTCTTCATGCCGGTAATTGCTTGCGACTCGCCTTTCCAAAAATAGCCATGATGCACCACGATGGCATCGGCATTTTCTGCAATGGCGGCATCAATCAAGGCTTGTGAGGACGTTACCCCTGTTACTACACGTTGAATTTCTGGCTTGCCTTCAACTTGCAGACCATTAGGGCAATAGTCGCTAATCTCATGGGCTCTAAGTGTGCCATCTAGATAGCGTTTAAGTTCAAGGTTACTTACTGACACAAACACTCCGGTTAACTGTTATAAAATCAGTTCAACAATCATGTTGAACCTATAGAATTGTTAAGCATTATACTAATTTTGAACGGCTACTGCCGTCCTTTCTTTTTACACACGCCGGCTACCACTCACCGTTCTTATTTAAAATATCCGTAATGGACTTTGCAATTTCCCAGCGCGGTGTATCACTTGAGTTACTCAGTATAATTATTGCGTTTTTACTGTCTGGATATGTAAGCACTAGCGATTTGTACCCACGAATACTACCTGGATGCCTAGCGACTTTCCCATATTCATTCTCATAAACCTGCCAACCTAGTGCCATGTATATTTCACCCCACGTGGTTTTTACTTGTGGCACTAACATCGCATCGAAGGAATGATTATCTAAAATGACAGGATTGTTGTTAAGCGTGAGCGTAAGCCATTGGCTTAAATCGTATACGTTAGCAATGAGGCCTTCACTGGGGTTAAAAGCTAAGTCATAGGGTCGCTGCTCAAGCTTGTCTATTAACTTTCCCCTGTAGGTTGGATGCGTTTCAGCTAAATTTTCATCTGAGCCATCATAAAAATGACTTTTTCTGATTTTTGCTGGCTTAAAAATATTGTCATAGATGAAAGCGTCATAGCGCTGACCACTAACTGAGAGAATGATCTCACCCAACAGATTATAATTAGTGTCACTATACACAAAGCTGTGACTTTCAGACTCTTCGGGGACAGCGCCTCCCACCAATTCTAAATAACGCTTCAGCGATCTACCTTGTTTAGCACTCGCAGGCCTAATAACGTCCGTTAAGCCTGAAGAATGGGTGAGTAATTGCTTTATAGTGATTTGAGACTTTTCAAGCTGTGGTATGTATAAACCCACTTCGTCATCGAGGCTTAATTTTCTTCGCTCTACTAATTTCATTATGGCTTGCGCAGTGAAAAGTTTAGAAATTGACGCAGCCCTGAATAGCGTTTTATCCGTTGTGGGCTTGGTTAACTTCTCATCTAGGTAGCCGAAACCTTCAATATAACTGACTTTGCCGGCAGTAATGATAGCTACTGTCATTGCGGGAATAGTAAACTCACCTCGAACTTCATCCAAGTACTGAGTCAGTTCCTTATGACCGCCTTGTTCGGCGGAAATAGCATTTACTGAAAAAATGAATAGTGTTGAAATAGTAAATTTACGGCATATATACCCAAACGCGTATTCAGTATTCACAAAGGGTTTCCCTTCTCATAGCCAAAATTAAAAATAACTTCGGCTATGCCGTTTTAAAATGAAAGTAGCGGTTGATTCACGATGAAGGTAAAGGACGTAGTTACCAGAATTTTAATACGTTTGCTGCCAGATAACCTACACCTATACCAAAGCACATCATAGAAATTGTTCTAATGAACTTCAAAACCTTTGAAGCATCGTATATTTGTTTACCTTTGAGTAATGAATCAATTATATGATCCTGCCCCGTAATCGACAAAATAATGGAAGCCACGAAAAAACCGAGGGATACATAAAGATCTTTATCTGCTTCTATGGCTTTCAATTGAACAAGAACGACGATTGCACCAATAGCAGCGGAAGATAACCACGCATATTGTTTTAGTAATTCAAAATGTAATTCTGTGGTAAGGGTCTCATTTTTGATTTTATTCTGTTGGGCTGAATCTAGTTCCGGTTTTTCTTCTAATTCCAATGAATCCATTATAAACATCCAATTTTAATGTAGATCTACACTCATTGATGAGGCTAATAATACTTTTGCAATTTTCTTACAGGAGATGAACCAACAGCGTCTCATTAGTTGAGTTCAATTTACCGACTTTGTCTAGCAGGTTCAAACGTATCATATCTTGGCAGCGCAGCATCTAAGTTGTCCCAGTTTGCTTTTGACGTAACAAAGTTGTGAGAGATGGGTCTTTCTGAAATATCTGAATCTACAATACCAAGCCGAATTCTCAGTTTTTCAGGATTAGCTGCATTTGAACTATAAATGGGCGATGCACAGGTAGAGCAAAAATGTCTATTTTTACCTGGTTTAAATTCGTAAGTAGCAAGTTTCTTCTGTGGGTCTATTAGGCGGAATTCGTTAGCATTGATAAAGCCATTGGTGGCATAGGCAGTACCACTATTCTTTCTACAAAGTGAGCAATGACAATGAATGATGCCATCTATCGAGCCTAAAATCTCGACGCTTATTTCGCCGCACAGACAGGTTCCGTAATACATATATACTTCCTTTTACTTAATCCCCATCTAGAATGCATGTTATCCAACCTCGGTAACTTGACACTCTGACCCCATTTTTTAGTTATTTTGTGAGATGTTACCAGCAACACCTTGTGCTACAAACGGTACTAGGTGACTGATCACCTCTTCAATATTCACATGCTTGTGAAAATCTGACTCAGCGATTTCTGTCAACGCTCGACTTGAAGCCATTGAGAAGACAAAACTACCCATTGCAAAGTGCAAGCGCCAGAAAAGCGCTTCTTCAGGTAGGTCGGGTAAGCACTGTTGAATAGCGTCAACTAAGGCTCTAATTGTTTCGCCATAATCGTTCATAATGAAACGGCGCAAATGACCTTGGGTTTCGTTATACCCTCGACCCAATAGCTGAACAAAAATGGCTGTGCCCGACGGTCTTAGCACATTGAGTTTCAACATAGGAGGAATAAGTGCATACAATAAGGTAGCAACACCTTCGCTACCGGAAGATACTTTATTGTTGGCAAGGCAGGTATTCACTTCAGGCATCAAAACATCGAAATACCTTTTTAGCACTGCCTGAATAAGGTTCTTCTTACTACCAAAGTGATAATTGACTGACGCTAGATTAACCTCGGCTCGAGTCGTAATCTCGCGCATCGATGTCTGCGTGAACCCTTGCTCTGAAAAGAGCAGTTCAGCAGCATCTAAAATATCAGCTTTAGTTTGCTTCGCCATTTTTTATTTTTCTTTAACCTAAGTCTCATCACGCCCGTTCCTTCATGTAAAAACGACTCGGAACGGGGCAAAAAGGTTACACATAACCACAAGAGAATGCTGTAACCTATTATTTTATATTAATTATTATTAAAACCAGTGCCTTGCTTTGTTCCAAGTCTGCATGACTACCCGTTCTGCAACAGCTGCAACCGACAGCCCTAGTTTTTCTGCCACATTCTTTTTCAACGAGTACTTAACCTTAAATATTTCGCGCTCTGGGAAGTGCGATAAAATGTAATCGTCTGAGGTTGAAAGCGCATCTACCAAACCTAGTTCTTTTGCTTTAACACCAGGCCAATATTCACCCGTTGCCACTTTCTCAATGTTCATTTCAGGGCGCTGACTATGAACGAAGTCTTTAAACAACGTGTGAATTTCTTCAATTTCTTCTTTAAATTTTGCACGCCCTTCGTCATTATTTTCGCCAAACACGGTAAGCGTTCGCTTGTATTCACCTGCCGTATGTTGCTCAAATTCCACATCGTTCTTCTTCAATAATTTATTGAAGTTTGGCAATTGCGCTAACACACCAATTGAACCAATGTACGCAAATTGAGACGCTAACAATTTATCTGCCACACAAGCCATCATGTAACCGCCACTTGCCGCTACTTTGTCTACCGCGATGGTTAATGTAAGGCCTTTTTCTTTGATGCGTTGTAACTGGGAAGCCGCTAATCCGTAACCATGTACCACGCCACCGCCACTTTCTAAGCGAACAAGTACTTCATCTTTTTTGTTGGCTACACATAAAATAGCGGTAATCTCTTCACGTAAGTGCTCAACCTCATTAGCATCCATAGAGCCTTTAAAATCAATCACAAATAACCGAGATTTTTCTTCTTCATCGCTAGCTTTTTTACTTTTGCTTTTGGCCTTATCTTCTTTCTTCTGCTTTTTAGCTAGTTGCTTCAATGCTGCTTTGTCGAGCAACACTTGCTTCGCATAATGGGTAATGTCCTTTAGTTGCTCTGACAGTGAGATTATTTCTAACTGACCTTTACCTTGTTTCTGCTTACTTGCAACGCCAACGATGGTCGATACCACGATAATAAACGCGATAACCAAGGTAACGGCCTTAGCCACAAATAAACCGTATTCGTACAAAAACTCCAAACCTATCTCCTAGTACAAAATAAAAGGGTCTGTTATAAGACCCTTCATAACGACCTTATTGTCCGAATTAGAACTAACATTAAGGCGACTTTATATAATGGCGCCTATAATAGCAGTCTAATTTTCCTCTGACGATAGGGTTAATGTACTGATTGTATTTGCAGATATTTCTTCGTCGGTAAAATACAAATCACGTAACGTGGGTTGAGACGAATAAAGTTCAGTTTGATCAGTTGAATGTTCACTGCCATAAGCCCTAGATTGAGAGTATGAAAGAAGTCCCCTTCCTTTTGGCCCGTCTTCAGTAAAGTTAATGACCATCATCCAACTGCTACCATAATTTATATGATAGCCCTCTGCTTCTGCGCTCATAATGGTATTGCTGTTAAGCGGTGCATAGGTATGTCTTGGCAGTAAAGTTCCATTGTTGTTAGGCACAATACTAAAGACATTAAAACCACCTTCGATGTTATGTGCACCAGCCCATGGAAGTTTTACACCCGATGCCGTGCCATTTGGCAGGCTTCGCTCTACAAATTGTACTTCACCTAAGGTTGCATCAAGCGCTACACCGGCTTGGTTAACAACCTGAACTGCTGCAGCAAATTGATTAATTGTGGTGTCATTCTGCAATAAACCACTTGGCGTGGTAACAGGGTTATCAACAGAAAACGGTGTTTCCCACTGGGGATCCCTGTCAAATTGAAACGCAAACTCTCTAAATACGTGCGCCCCAACACTGTCTTTGTTCATGGTGCCATCCCACGAGGCCAATGCTGCACAGCCAGCGGAGATATCCACGTCTTCACCATTTACCGTAACAGGATCACTACCTTGGGCTGTACAAGCTTGAAGTAAGCTAGGCAACACCATATCGGCCAACATGCTTCGGTTGTTAAGTAGCAAGGTTTCCACTTCGTCAGGCGTAAATGTGTTGTCACTACCTGCTTCAGATTCTATAAATTGCTGAGCTAAGCGTGATCGCAGACTTTGTTGATTTTCCACATTGCCATAAAGTGGCGAAACTCCCGTGATAGGTGACGATAAATTTGTTAACCAAAAGCTGTTGTTTGAGTTTTGAACTGAATCTGTTCCCTCATATTTTGGTGCTTCCTCGTAAGGTACAGGTCCATCGAAATCAAACGCAGAGGCAAAACCGGGTAGAACAGTAAAACCCGCTGCTATTTTAGTTTGTACTAAAACAGGATTAGTGGTTAATTCTGAAATGGCGGTTTCAGTTAAGTTAGGGACGGTAGAATCGTCAATATAAAATACCTGACCGTCCGCTGAAGCAGACATGGTATTGTTAAAAATAACACCATCATAGTCTTTGAAGGCTTGTTTGAACTCCTCCATAGAGCCCGCCATATTCATCGCTAGCCAGTGATCAACAACATCCAAATTCGGCAAATTTGCATCTTTAATGGCAAACGCATTAATGTCCGTCCACTCAAAATTACCCGGCACTTCAATCATAGGCCCGTAATTTGTGTAATAGGCTGTTTTGTTGAGCATGATGGTTTGGCCTGGTGCCACCGCTACCTCAATCTGCATTGGCTTCTCGTAAATGGTCCGTTTACTACCATCAACCCTATGAGTAAGGCCCGTATCATCATCTTCATCTAACGTTAATTGATAAACGACAAAGTGCTCAGCTGTAGAAAAGGTGTGTGTCCACGCAACGTTTTCGTTGAAGCCTATATTCACCGCACCTGGTAACCCCGTCAAAGAGCCACCTATTACGTTTAAATAACCTGGTATTTGCGTATGGAACTGCCAAAAACGTAAATTCCCTGTGTGAGGAAAATGGGGGTTCCCTAAAACCATTCCCATACCGTTAGTGGTTTTATCGCTCCCTAGTCCCCAGCCATTTGACCCCATGTCTTGTGGATTTTTTTCCGGCAGTACTACCGTAGGGTTAATGTTAAACGGCACAGCGTTTACTTGCGTATTGGCCGCCATGGCAGTAGGTGATGCCGCTGCCTTTTGTGAAACGGTGCTCGTGCTTGCCGCAGGTGTAGGTAAGTAACTTTCCCCTTCAGGCGCAGCTAAAAACATTGGGCCTAAAAAGTTAGCAGCACCTGGTAATAACGCAACACCCAGTGAGTACGTTAATAAATCAGTACTGTCGATATCATTTACCCAAGGCTGCCCAGCACACGACTGATCTTGGTCAGCCACAGGCGTGTCCGCTAAGTAACGATTGTAACCTGCAGTATAACCTTGAAACATGGCTCTTGAGTTTGCTGACATGCGCGCCAAATTCTCTTCAGCCAATGCACGAATACCCAATGTTAAAAAGCCGAAATCATTAATAAGGTGCTCTGAATCACCACTGCCCGGTTGGTTGTCAGGACCGAAGTATTTCGAGCGCTCAGAATTATATTTAATAATTTGATCTGCCAAAATACATAAATTATCTTTAGCAAACGCATAACCCACCCCGTAGGCCATACTTTCTAGATTATCCGCTTTAACGTGAGGCACACCGTAAGTTGTCCACGTTATGTCAGCCGTTAATACACCATCTGTATCAAAAGCGGGTACCGGTGCTGGTGTAGGTTCAACGGGAGTTGGCTCAGGAGTGGTTGGCGTTTGCACGTTATCAAAATTATTATCGTTCCCTCCACAACCTATTAGTGTGGCAGCAATAGAGGCTGCGAGAAGTGTACGATATGGCAATATACGTTTCTTTGGTATGTTCACAAACTGTCCCTTATTGTTGTAATACTCGAAATCAAGATCCTGTATCCTTCTTTCTTCAACAGATCCGACCAATTAACACTACATTAACAATAAGAAACATTCAAACAACATTTTGATTTTTAGCTTAAATAAGCAAAAAAAAAGACCGACATAAGTCGGCCTTTTCATGTTTATGAATCAACTAGTTACATATCACTAATTTGATACAACAGTCTCATCAGTAATGGGTAAAACCGTAGCGTCAGAAGAGATATAACCTGCTACTTCTCGTTGCATTTCAGCCGTAACTGCCGTGCTCGCTGCTGGGCTTAAACTTGATGCATGCGCACCACTGTTAAATAAAACCAAGCCGCTTAATGCATCGGTACCCGATTGGGTAGTCGTCACCTGATTTAAACCAATGGTATTGGCAAGCGCTAACTGACCAGACAATGGCAAAGATGTACTGACTGGTATGACTTGGTCTGGTAAGTTTTCTTCCCCGCCGTCACCTACCACTGTCATCATGTGTACTGGTGTAGTTTCACCAAGCGTAGTGGCATAGTTAGTTGGGTCACCAGCGTCCATAACCGTTTGTGCAGCAAATGCGAATTCAGCAAATACCGCATTAACTTCTGCAGCTTGTTCATCGCTTAAGGCATCCATAAATGCGCTTACCGCACCCACTAACTGTGCTTCTGAAACATCAGTTGTGCCATAAAGCTGAGTTAACAAGGCAACAAAATCTTCAGACGACTGAGATAACAGCAATCCTTTGATAAGCGGACCAAAGGTAGCAGACTCAAGTAAGAACTGAGCTGCACCGCCTCCAGGAGACTCTAACGAGGCTTGTTTAACAGCATACATGCCGTCTAACGCGCCTAATGTCTCTCCCATGCTGGTGTTAGCCACTGCGGCAAAGTTACCGCCCGTAATAGCGCCTAATGATACACCCATGATAGATACACGAGACATATCAAATGACACGTTTTGGGTTGCAGTAGCATCAACTACCGCGTTCAAACCTAAACGTAGGCCCAATAAATCAGACACGCTTTGACGCAGGTTATCACGCGCAGTTGGCAAGCTTGCCAAGTTCATGTAATGAGTAGCGCTTACGGTTGTAGCATTGATGTCATCAGTGCCGTCGCCGTCTAAATCATAACCACGAGTACCGTGAAGTGGTTGGTCGATAGCCACTGAAGCAATACCTGCCAACGACAAAGTCCCCGTAATGGCTAGCATATCTTCTTTCTTACTCGTAATACCATGCGCTAAAATCACTACAGGCCAACCCGCTTCTGGCATACTGACAGAGAAGCCAAGTGCACCAGCAATCGCTGGGTCTGGAATTGTCACCTGCACATCTAACGTCTCTTCACCCATGTTTCCGCCAGTCATCTGAGGAAATGGGTTAAACTTAGTGATATTACGGGCGTTATCTAGCATTTCGCCATTAACACGTAAATCAGATAAGCCTAAACTTGAACACGTTTCGAAGTTTGGACCAGGTGTGGCACTAGCGAGTACTTCATCAGAAGCCGTTGCTAACACAATACCGCTGTCGCAGGCTGCTTGCCAAAATTCATTAACTGGCGCTGTTGGGTTTTCTGCGCTTGGAACACCTAGGAAATAAGGAAGCGACACGCTACCCTCATAGCGTTGTGCTGCACAAAACGGACCCGCTTCGGCAAGTATGCCAGTAGACACAGCCACAGCGAAATCGTTAACCGCACCCCATTGGGCAGATAACTGACCAGACACGGTACCCGCTAACCCAGCACACGTTTCAAGGGCACTGAAGTCAGTGGCTTCAATAACTGGTACTAGGGCTGCTGCCTCAGCAGGTAAACTGTCGATACCGACTGAGACCGCACCAGCGACTACTTCTTCGGTGACTAAATTTAATGCTTCCATAGCCGTAGGTGCACTATCAACGTCTCCTACTACAATAACAGGAAGTGCTTCACCCGCGGTTGGGTCTCCAGCAGCAGCGCGTGCTGCAAACTCACCTACCATTACTTTTTTGATGGTATCGAGTGAATTCGCAATTGATTGTGTGGTGAATGCAGAAACATAGGTGATATCTTCACGCTCATAACCTGCACCAATCACTGGGTTTACCAGTGAGTTCACAATGCCTTGAAGCAATAATTGATCATCACTTGATAATGGCAGTGTATTGATATCTTGTCGTGTTGAATCCCACGATGTAGAGCCTTGTACAGACTTACCAGACGAATCTTTCAACGCGGTGGTCATTACCAACATGTGACCTTGAGCCGGCTTCAGTGGCTTTAATGGCACAAAGGTAATTGTTGATTCATCAGCAAGAGAAAGCACATAATCTTCGCCGTAAACCAACTGATCGCCAAGCTTACAACCCGAAGAAGGCGTCGTGATTTGCGCGCAATCTGGATCGTTTAAATCCAACCCTAGGGTTGCTTCAAACATCAACACGCCAGCCGCCAAGGTAGACGCGTCAAGTGAAACACCTGCCGGCGTCTCTACCGATATAGCAAATGGATGCTGTGTTGACCATCCGTCTAGTACATTAAGTGCGTTTTGTGGGTCAGCAAAGTTAGTTGGATCGTCTACCGGAATGTTAAGGGTATAATCGAAAAAGCCGTCATCCCCTGGTAGCATTAGAAGATCATTAGGTATATTTAAATCGCCACTAGCGGGATCAAACACGATACGTGAAAATGGTGTTTGGACCTCTGTCTCGGCCTGAATATCGGACAGGGTATCATCGGAGCCGCCACAGCCTGTTAGACCCAGCGCAAGGGCCACACTGGAACTTAATATGAGTTTTCTCATTCTTACTCCCTACAAGCATTGTTGTTATTCTGTGTATCTAAAACTCGCATTGCTTGTAAGCTGGCACCTTTAACGCCTTGTTCTTACTGCAAACTCACCGAGCTTCAAACATGTTAGACCAGTTGTATCTCCCTCAATCTTATTAACTTTGTTGCAACTTTGCAAAGTTTTGTTAACGCTAAACGTTATTTTTTTTTACGTTTGGTGTTTTTATACTTCGAAAGTTTTACTTATTGCGTAGTGTGAGTATCATCTGCACCTATATAATTTGAACCTATTGCGCAGATAACTATATGCGAATTTATTAAGGATACTGATGAACGATTATCAAGCCCCTGCCGATTTATTAAAGGGTAAAGTCATTCTTATCACAGGTGCTGGCGATGGCATCGGTGCTCAAGCAGCGCGGACTTACGCAAAACATGGTGCCACCTGTATTTTATTAGGCAGAACCGTCTCTAAGCTAGAAGCCGTTTACGACGAAATCGTAAATGCTGGAAGTGCTGGAAGTGCTGAACCTGCAATAGTACCGCTAGATATAAAAGGCGCAACACCGTCACACTATCAACAAATGACGCAAACCATTATAGACCAATTCGGTAAGTTAGATGGTGTGTTACACAACGCTTCTGTGCTTGGGCATTTAAGTTCTTTTAAAGATATTGAGCAACAAGAATGGCTTGATGTGATGCAAACCAACGTAAATGGTACGGTTTTCTTAACGCAGGCGCTAATCCCTGCCCTAGAAAAAGCTGACAATGCATCGGTTATTTTTACTACCTCTAGCGTTGGGCGAAAAGGTCGCGCGTTTTGGGGGACTTATGCGGTATCGAAGTTCGCTACAGAAGGTGTCATGCAGACGTTATCTGACGAGTATCAAAATAAGTCGCTACGCTTTAACTGTATTAACCCAGGTGGCACACGCACCAATATGCGCGCGCAGGCTTTTCCTGCTGAAAACCCTGATACATTGAAAACACCTGCTGACATCATGCCTATGTATCTTTACCTCATGGGTAACGACAGTATTGATGTGAATGGTCAATCTCTTGATTGCCAACCTAAGCGCTAAAAGTGACTACCAACACATAGCCATAGAAAAAGCCGCGTAAACGCGGCTTTATAATAGTGATACTTTATGTTTTCTTGATGGCGTGGCTTAGTCGCCTATTTTAGCCCACGTATCACGTAACCCTACCGTGCGGTTAAATACAGGCTTATCGTCTGTACTGTCTGCATCTAAACAAAAATAACCAGTACGCTCAAACTGCCATGCACCTGCTTCAGGCGCACGACTGGCAAGCCCAGCTTCAGCCCAGCCAGTCAGAACCGTTAATGACTCTGGGTTTATCACATCAGTAAAGTTCTCTTCAGCGGCGGGGTTAGGCACGTTGAACAAACGATCGTACAACCTAAACTCAGCTTGCTGCGCTGTTCCTGCGTCAACCCAATGGATAACGCCTTTAACCTTGCGGCCATCAGCCGGGTCTTTACCTAGCGTGTCAGCATCATAGGTACAGTAAACCGTGGTTACGTTACCTTCTGCGTCTTTTTCAACACGGTTAGCTTTAACCACATACGCATTACGTAAGCGCACTTCTTTATCTAGCACTAAACGCTTGAACTTTTTGTTTGCTGACTCGCGAAAATCTTCTGCTTCAATCCAAATTTCACGACCGAAACTAATTTCGCGTGTGCCCATAGCCTCATCACTAGGATGATTTGGCGCTATTAAAATTTCACTGTCGTTTTCTGGGTAATTTTCAATCACTAATTTAATAGGATCGAGAACTGCCATCGCACGAGGTGCGTTCACGTTTAAGTCTTCACGAACACACGCTTCTAGCATGGACATTTCTACCATGTTGTCCATTTTAGTCACGCCAATACGCTTGCAAAATTCACGTACTGAACCCGCGGTATAACCACGACGACGTAAGCCTGCCACAGTCGGCATGCGAGGGTCGTCCCACCCGCTCACGTGATTTTCTTCAACCAGCTGAATTAATCGACGTTTGCTCAATACGGTGTATTCAAGGTTAAGACGTGAAAACTCATACTGACGTGGTGTGCTGTCAATAGTAATATTTTCAATCACCCAATCATACAAACGGCGGTTGTCTTGGAACTCCAAAGTACACAAGGAATGGGTAATACCTTCAATCGCATCCGAAATACAGTGCGTAAAGTCGTACATGGGGTACACACACCATTTGTCACCCGTTTGATGATGGTGGGCGTGTTTAACACGGTAAATTACCGGGTCACGCATGCACATAAAAGGTGAAGCCATATCTATTTTGGCGCGAAGGCTACACTCACCCTCTTTATATTCGCCCGCTGTCATCTTAGCGAATTCACGCTGATTGGTTTCAACGTCGGTATCACGGTATGGGCTGTTCTTACCTGGCGCAGTCAATGTGCCACGTAGTTCGCGCATAACGTCTTGAGTAGAAAAGTCGACATAAGCTAGGCCTTTGTCGATTAATTCATTCGCAAAACCATGAAGCTGATCGAAATAATTTGAAGAGTAACGCTCTTCACCATCCCACTCAAAACCCAACCATTTAACGTCTTCTTTGATAGAGTTAACGAAAGTAATGTCTTCTTTTGCTGGATTTGTGTCGTCGAAGCGCAGATTACAAGAACCTGAGTAATCTTGAGCAACACCAAAATTTAGGCAAATAGACTTTGCATGACCAATATGCAAAAAGCCATTTGGCTCCGGCGGGAACCGAGTTTTAATACTCTCGTGCACACCATTGGCAAGGTCTTTGTCGATGATCTGACGGATAAAGTTGGTCGGACGGTGCTCAGTCTCGGCCATTCGCGTGTTCCCCTTAGCGTTTGAATTAACGTTTAAAAATAATCTTAACGTTTAAAATTAATTAATATTGTGGATTAGTATAACACTGACCTAAAACTGACAACCACGTTTTATTACACCTAGCCTTACAAGTGATTAGTTTTAACGCGATGAAACGTTTTTTTACTGTTTCTTGTATTAAAAAAAGGCGTGTGACTAGCAAATAAAGCGTGGTTAGAGGAAAGTATGGTATCTTTCTTCTTGTCGACAACTCGGTCGTAGCAGACAAACATGGTGCCCATGAAAGAAAAAGCAACCTCTTTTGATATTGCACATTTGGCAGGCGTTTCTCAATCAACAGTATCAAGAGCACTGAATAACAGCCCCTTGGTAAATCAAGAAACCCGTGATCGGGTTCAGCGCATTGCTCGCGAACTTAATTATAAAGTTGATAAGAATGCCAGTAATCTACGCAAGCAAAAAAGTAGCACCATTGCACTTTTGTTGTTTGAAGATCCCACCTCAGATGATTCAATGATTAACCCTTTCTTCCTCGCCATGTTAGGAAGTATTACCCGTGCCTGTGCGGCTGCGGGTTACGACTTGCTGGTGTCGTTCCAAAACTTGGAAGATGACTGGCATGCAGAATATGAAGACTCAAATAAAGCAGATGGCATAATTTTATTGGGTTACGGTGATTACACCGATTATCGCAGTAAAGTGGCACAACTTGAGTCACAAGGCACACATTTCGTTCGTTGGGGCGCACCCGATGCCGCTCATCCAGGTGTGAGTGTTGGCTGTGATAATTTTCAAGGTGGTTACAGCATTACCGAACACTTAATCGCCCTGGGTAGAACTCGGTTTGCGTTTATCGGCGATTCAGGCAATGAAGCCCCTGAGTTTATGGCTCGTTTTCAAGGTTATACAGAGGCGCTAACAAGCCATAATTTATACGAAAGTTCGTTGCAAAGTGATGCGGTTTCTACCGAAGAAGCTGGCTTTGATGCTATTCAAGGTATGTTGAACGATGCTAAAACTAACGAAGCAGGCTTACCTGACGCTATTGTTTGCGCATCTGATCTTATTGCTATGGGCGTTTTGAGAGCGTTAAGGCAAACAGCGCTTAAAGTGCCTGACGATATTGCAGTGGTAGGTTACGATAATATTGCTGTATCGGCCTTCACGACCCCTGCGTTAACTACCGTTCAGCAAAACACAAAGCTAGCCGGTGAATTATTGGTCAGTACGTTAATTAAAGCTATTTCAAATGAAAAGGTGGAAGATTTTCTCATGCCAGCGGAAGTCATAATTAGGCATTCATGTGGGGCAAAAACCTAGGCAGCCTAAGTCTTGGCAGCCTAAGTCTTGGCTGCCTAAGTCTTGGTTGCCTAATTTAATAAGCCTGGCTAACTCGCTAGGCTAACTATCTTAGGTTAGCTATCTTGAGCTGCTTAGTTATAGAATATGCCCCGCTAAAACATGATTTACAAATAATGAAAAGGCGCTTGTTGTTATTAGTATTAAACGAGCAACAAGCGCTTTTTTATTGCGAGGTAAAATTTACTGCGCCGACATTTCCTTAATAAGCGCCGCTTCTAGGGCATCTGAATCTAACGCCCCTTCCCTAACCCATACTTGAACGCCGTTAGCGGGCACTGAGGTTGTTAACGCGTCACCGGTAACCAATTCACGTGTTTCGCCAGACAACTGCTCAGTCCATGTGCCAGCTTGCATATATTCATCAACACTGAAATCGGCAGGTTTATCGGCCTTATTGAGCAGTACCAATGCGGTTTGTTGTGCACTATCACTTTGTAAAACACGGTAAAATGTGGCTTCATGCCCGGCTAATTCAAGATTGAACTGCAAACCTCGTTGAAGTGCTGGTGTGTTTTTACGCACATTTGCAATTTTAGCCAATTCGGTGGCAATAGGATGAGACTTTGCGTTGTCTATATTATCTTGGCCAAAGTAATTGCGGTTACCTTGGTGTTCAGACGTACCACGCATAAAGCCAATTTCTGACCCTTGATACACCACAGGAATACCACGAACCGTAAACAACCAGTTATGGGCATTAATAAAACCATTGTCGGTAGCGTTAATACGCGCCATGTCATGGTTGTCATAAAAGGTAGTTAAATCATAAGGGTTATTATAAGGCCCATGGGTTAAATACAAGGTGTCGGCTAAGGTAGCGAAGTCACTTTCAAGTGGCTTTTCGAACACCTTTACCATGGCTTCTTGCATCGGGAAGTCGAGCACACTTACCGCTCCATTTTTTGGAAGTGTGTGCTGCGCAATAAAGTTCGCATCATATTGGAAGCTTTCGCCGAACATAAAGAAGTCGGGATGCTCTGCCCTCACCCGGTCAGACATTTCTCGCCAAAAGTCATGAGGTACGTGTCGAATGGTGTCGATACGAAACGCATCCGCGCCTTGTGAAATCCAGTAAAGGTAACTATTGATAAGATAATCTCTTACCTTGGGGTTTTGATCATCAAGGTTAGAGAGTTTTACCAAATCTGGGTAATCATGAAAAAATTCATGCAAGGGATTATTTTTGGGGTCTAAGTCTTCAGGGGCTAGATTCTGGTGATCAGCAACTAATTCGCCTTCTGCATTATAAATTTCACCGTATCCAGGTTGGTCAGAGGGCATGGTAAAGCTTGGCGTACCGTGGTTTGCCACAATATCAAATACCGATTTTAAACCAAAGTTTTCACGCATTTGTGTGGTGTATTGCTTCACACTTAAGTCGCTACTTATCAAATGCTCATCAGCTTTATAAAAATTAGTCGCCCAATAACCGTGGTAGCCCGTTTTGCCGCCGTCTTTAAAAGCGCCGCCATAGGTGATTTGTTCATCTCCACTAAATGATTGGTTTGGATTTTCTAGCACGGGTGTCATCCATACCGCCGTAAAACCCATATCACGAATATAGTCGCCATTGTTTAGCACCCCTTTGAGGTCGCCGCCCATATAGCCGACATAGGCTTTTTCACCGTCAGAACTTTCCATAGGTAGCTGCCAAGTCGGAAACTCCCCGCCTTGTTCTTCATGGTTATTACTGGGGTCGCCATCAACGAATCTGTCAGTCATTACAAAATAAATTGCTTCGCTGGCAAACGGTGTGGTGGTGCCTAAAACTGTGACTTGTGTATTAGCTTTATTAGTAGAAGCTGCTGAAGCTGACATGGCAGATTTAGCTTCTGCCTTGAGCTGTGGCGAATCCGTAGAAATAGACGCAGACGAATTAGCACAACCTGTTATCGTGCCTACTCCCAAAGCAAGTGTAACGGCAACGGTAAGGTTTTTTACTTTATGAATCATTATGCTAGTTCCTTATCAGCGACTTCAGCTTCTACTACGTCGTGTTCTTTTACGAAAAATACAGCGATGGCCCCCAATAACATGGACGCTCCGGCGACAACAATAATGTATTTAGCTTCGTTATCGAACACACTACTTAAAATCCAGCCTGCGGTTAAGCCAGACACTATCTGTGGTGCGGCTACCGTGAAGTTAAATATGCCCATATAAACGCCGGTTTTGTTGGCCGGTAACGCGCCCGCTAGCATGGCATAAGGCATCGCTAAAATAGCGGCCCATGCAATCCCTACCCCAATCATTGGGATAAGAAGCTTCACTGCCCCAAGGGGCACGGTAACTTCAGTAATCAATAAGTTTACATTCACCATGGTGAGGTCTTGGAAGAACAGAAAACTAACGTAGCTTAAGCCACCTAAAATTAACGCCCCAGCGTAAATAGTTTTTCTGCCAAACTTGTCGGCGAGTCGAGCGAGAAATACTGAGAAGACGGCTGCGAATACCGAATAAGCAGCAAACAATATACCCACCCAGTCACCGGCTGCGCCTTTAGCGGCTACAATAGCGTCGGGTACTTGAGCAACTGAGGCAATGTGCGCTGGATCCCACCATATTTTGTCCACTCCCCAAATGTGCTGGGTAATTGCAGGTGTGGTGTATACCCACATAATAAATAGCGCAAACCATGAGAAAAATTGCACTACGGCAAGTTGCTTCATGGTTTTAGGCATATGAACAACCAAGGAAAAAAATGCTTTCATACGCTCGATAAATGGTGCTTTTGGCGTAATTTCTGGCTTAACGTCATTTTCAGTGCTTAGGCCTTTGTATCTATTGTACTCTTCGGGCGAGTATTCCTTGGTGCGAAAAACAGTCCAGATAACCGTACCAAGCAATACCGTAGCCCCAATATAGAAAGCCCAAATAACAGACGGTGCGACTTCTCCCATTTGCGCAGTATTTTCAAGGCCAACCACGTTAGTTAACACAAAGGGCAAAATTGAACCTATTACTGCACCAATATTGATTAGCAACGATTGTATGGAATAACCAATGTTACGCTGCGACGGTGGCACCATATCCGACACTAAAGAGCGGAAAGGCTGAAAGCACACATTAAACGATGCATCCATTAGCGCGACCATCAGCGCCCCCATTAGCATCGGCGCTAGAAAGGCCACAAATAAAGGCGCATTAGGTAATAAAATCATACCTAGTACTGCAGCTACAGCACCTGCAAGAATAAAAGGTCGTCTTCGACCTAAACGGTTCCAGGTTCTGTCAGACGCTGAGCCAACAATAGGTTGTACAATTAACCCCATAATTGGCGCTACTAGCCAGAAAAGTGATAATGAATGTAGGTCTGCCCCTAGGTCGGAAAGGATTCGGCTCACATTGGCATTTTGCAGCGCAAAGCCAAATTGTACGCCAAGAAAGCCAAAACTGACGTTCCATATTTGCCAGAAAGAAAGGCGTGGTTGAGTTGCTTGCATATTTTGCTCTATTTATTGTTTTACTTAGATAATTCGCATTAATGCGCAATAAAAACGGTTGCGGACATAGCCGGTAAAGATATGGTATCAGTGGTTTTGTATGACTTACCATCGCTTACACGCGTTAACGTTTTGTGTGAAGACAGCATTTCGTCATAGGTAGTCATCGGTAAATCCACAGTCTCTTTATTTAAGATAACCATAATTTTGTCACCTTGCGTTTCATTTGGCGTTAGTGCGCTAATCTTACTATTTTTCTTGCCCTCGGGTGTTGAAATAGGTTCACGGAAAAACGTATAAACACCATCAGTTGGGGCGTAATGTTTAAGAGAGCCTTCAAATTGTAAAGGGTGTGTTTTTCGCAGTTGAAGAAGTTGTTTGATCCGTTGCTGAGCCCAACGTTCATCGGTAGTTAATCCTTTGCCAGTAAATGCATTTTTCTTACTATCAGAAGGCCAACCGCCTGGAAAGTCAGAACGAATAATGCCGTGGTCCTCACTGCCCTCGTTTTGCATGAGTATTTCGGTGCCGTAAAACACCTGAGGTATCCCACGAGTCGTAAGCAGTAACGACATCGCCATATTCCACTTTTCTACATCATGACCAAGTTGTGTATAAATTCGACTCATGTCATGGTTGTCAGGAAATATAACCAAGTTGTTCGGATCGCCGTAAAGAAAATCAGTGGCGAGTGTCTCATATATACTGATAAACCCCGAATTCCAACTTTCTTCGTTAGTCAGCGCCTTAATGACTGCTGCTTGTAGTGGAAAATCCATGACGGAAGGCAACGCGCTATCGTAGTCATCATGTCTCTTACTCCCTGCTTGCCAATAAGCTGTTATAGCAGGGTTAACTGACCATTCTTCTCCTACTATATTGAGCTTCGGGTACTCGCTGATTAGACGGTTCGTCCAATCGCTTAAAAAAGCTTTATCGGGGTACGAATACGTATCTACTCGAATCCCACTTAAATTAGCACTTTCAACCCACCAAATGGCATTTTGGATAAGATAGTTTGCAAGATGAGGATTGCGTTGATTTAAATCTGGCATGGTAGGTACAAACCAACCATCGCTAAATCCTTTGATATCACTTTTTATCGCATGAGGGTCGTGAAGTGACTCACGTTTATGCGTAGTACCAATAAACTTACTATCATTGTTTATCCAGTCACTTGAAGGGGTATCTTCCATCCATTTGTGATTGCTACCTATATGGTTGAGAACCATATCCATGATAACACCAATACCCCGTTTATTTGCTGCGTGACTTAACATCAAGAAGTCTTCGTTAGTACCATAGCGAGGGTCAATTTGGTAATAGTCTGTAGTCGAATAACCATGATAGCTATATGTATCCATAGCGTTTTCAAGAAGCGGCATGGACCACAGTTGGGTAAAGCCTAACGCTTCTATGTAATCAAGATGCTGAATAATACCTTCAATGTCACCGCCATGCCGACCGCCTTTTAACGAGCGATCCGCCTTGTCGATAAATCCCTCAATATCGTCGTTGTCTTTGTCGCCATTAACAAACCTGTCTGGAGCAATCAAGTAGATAGCATCTCGCGGACCAAAACCTTTTCGTAACGCAGAACCATCCCTTCTCTTTTGCAACGAATAACTAATGTCGCGTGTAGAGCCATCAGTATCGACAAATCGGAGTTCGACATCTCCAGCTTTTGCTTTTGAAGTATCTAATGTAACGAACAAGTAGTTCGCGCTTTCAAGTGCATGCTTTTCTCGAAGCACAACGTCGCTATTAACAATTGTAACCGTATCATCAGCTATATCGTCGCCATAGATCATCAGTTCAACATTACTATCATGCATACCTACCCACCAGTTAGGTGGGTAAACGTCTAAACTACTTTCTTGTGATGAATAACAGTTAAATACGGGAAGTATTAATGCAGATGTAAAAAGTGCCATTAGAACACTTTTTCGCTTTGGAATGCCTATTGGACGAACGGCCTTATTTACGCGGTTTAAATTGAACACATCAACCCCATGTTAAAATTACGTTAAGTGAAAGACAGAATTCAGATACTAACCTGCGCTTTGATTTGAACCAATGTTATGCATACGTATTCACGAATCGGCAAGTAAAAATCCATGCGAATTAACATAAATAGAAGGTTTTGATTCTGCAATCGAAGCAAAATTCACACAAGTAGTTAAAATTCGAATACTCTTGTTTCTAATCCGTTTAATGAAAGTGTCGCTGTGTAATTCGAACCACTGAGATTAAATGTTATTCCTTTATGAGAAAGTAAAGGCTCAAGAGTGAGTTCAGTGGTATTTTTTTGTAGTGTAGAAATAGGAATGGTTAACGTTATAGTGCCAGAAGATTCTGTACTAAAGTTAGCAATAACAACTATACCATGCTCATTTTTTTTTCTCACAAAAGCAAATTGCATTTCCGTGTATGCTGTGCTGTCTGCGGCGAGATTCAATGCATGTAGGCTTTCATATTTTCCGGTTACAGCAGGATTAGTAGCTACAATACCCATAGTCTCTTTATAGAAATTGTGTAATGCTTTTTCTTCGCTTGAAGACTGGCCTGCGTCAAACTTGCCACCATTCATAAACCGCTGATGTGCGGGCACACCAATATAGTCAAAAATTGAAGTACGACTAGGGTCGCCAAACCCCGCTTCTTCACTACCGTCCTCACCTAAATCCTGACCAAAATACAATAGGGTTGGTGAAGCACTTATCAGTGCGCTAACGGCGAGCGCAGGTTTACCTTTTTCTGCACTTCCAGCAAATTCTGGACTAGCGATACGTTGTTCGTCGTGGTTCTCGAGAAAGTGCAGCATATGAGTCGCAATATCGCTAACTTCATCGTGCACACTAACCAACTCACTTACCTTACCCTCTCCTTTCATTATCGTTTTCAAGGTGTCATAAAAGCCCACTTTATCGTAGAGATAATCCATCTTTCCTAGCTGAATGTAGTCTCTGTATCTATCGGGTTGATAAACTTCCGCTAGCAAAAACGCATCCGGGTTTCTGTGTTTAATGGCGCTGTTTAAAAATGACCAGAATTCTACGGGCACCATTTCAGCCATGTCGAACCGAAAACCATCAACGCCTTTATCTAGCCAGTAAATGGCGATGTCTCTGAATTTGTACCACGAATCAGGTAACGATTTATCAGCCCAAAAAGCGGCATGCTCTTCTACAGGCATATTCCGATAGGCTTCTGGTAACTTAGGAAAGTCGTAGCTTCCGTCTGGTTTTACGCCGTAATTAATCTTAACGGTTTCATACCAGTCGTTAATATCGGGCTGTGGTGCTCGACTGCCGTTGCCCGTCCATTTAGCCGGAAATTCATCAAACTTTCCGTCAACCAAATGATGCTGATTTTTTTCAGTAGCTTTGCCGCCTAAAACGGTATCTGCAACGCCCTCTGGCAATACAAAAGGTGTATTGGGTATGTAATAGAAATTATTGTCTCGAGAATACCCTTGCGATGTATCATCGTTAGCACCGAAGTTATCATGGCGTGGCGAAAAAGATTGATAACGGCGTGCAACATGATTAGGCACTATATCGATAACCACTTTCATACCGTGCTGATGAGTGCGCTGGATAAGCGCTTCAAATTCATGTAACCGATTTGCGGGGTTATCTGCTAAATCAGGGTTAACGTTGTAATAATCTTTAACTGCATAAGGTGAACCGGCACGCCCTTTAATAACATCAGGATCATCGTCAGTAATACCAAAATTAAGGTAGCTGGTAGCGAGGGCATGATGTGGTACACCGGTATACCAAATATGAGTGGTACCTAAGGCTTTAATACTTTGAAGCGCTTGTGGCGTGAAATCACTAAATTTCCCCACACCATTTTCTTCGATTGTGCCCCAAGGTTTATTGGTTGTATTGGTATTCCCGAACAATCGAGTAAAGACCTGATATACCACGGGCTTGCCAGAATTAGAGGGAATTTCTGTCACTGAGTTATTCGCGTTCTCATTTTCCATGAGATCGGCTCCTGACTGTGGGTAAGCGATACAGGATAATAGGCCTAGAGATAAAACCGCTACCGTTAATTTCTTAAACTTTGAGCTTTTGTCAGCGCTTATTAGAGGAGTTTGTGCCGCGTTTTTTGCCACACTTTTGAGCACGTGGAGGTGATTTGTATTTTTGATATCTAACACTACAAGCATACCTTTGTATTGGATTGCCAAATAGCATACTCGTTAAGGGAATGTTAAAACAATTCCATACGTATTCAGTAATAAATTAATACGATGTGATTGCTTTGTTCCGTTTCCCTTGTTCTTCGATTTGTCCCTCAATCTGGAATATTTTAGTCGTCTATAGAGAAAAAAGTGCTCAAAATTATACAGATACTATGCCGCTTTACTGGCAGTAAATTCTTCTTCTGCTTTCATGGTGGCACCAAACATATTTTCAGTTAAGCTGCCGGTAAGATCATTTTTAATTCGCAATAAAAAGCTACGCAGCGCCGGTGTTAATTCACTCTCGATAGATTTTGGCTTAATGCGATACACGGCACGCAAGCCGTTGTAGTCAATTGGGTCGCCCAAACGTTCAAAATTAAACCCAAACATTTTTAACCGGCGTGCCAATTTAGGCTCCATCAATACGTAGGCATATTCCATTTCCTGTTCAACGCAAATGCTTAGGGCGATGAAGTAGAGCGCCAAAGACAAATAAGGTATGTGTTCCAGCAGCACGCTTTCCGCTTTACTCACTTTCTGTTTACCAGAAGGCTTGAATGGCGCTTTAGCTTTAAGTTGTCTGACTCTAAACGACTTCGGAATAGCTAAACGAGAAATTTCACAGATTGAAGTTCTACCAAGCTGAGCGGGCACTAACGCTTTGTCTTCAATAGCGTGAATACACTTTTCCTCTAGCGGTAAGGCTTGGTTGCGAAGAGCAGGCATAATGATACGAATCGTTCCTGCACAATCCCCTGTTGGTAAGTGTTTGATGTAACAATTGACAGAATAGTCATCATATCTATCAATTTCCAAGCCCGTAGAGCGCTCTTTTTCGAAGTTCATTTCTTCACAATAAACTTCGTGCCTTGTGCTGAAACATGTCTCTCGGTCTTCGTTGTTTTGTGCTACCACAAGTGAGTAACGACTAAAGAAAAAATTTGATAGCTCATCCATCTGTTTTTTCTTTCTTTTGTTTCTCAATTTCTTCAAGTTAGAAGAAATATGGTTATGAATTGTTTTTAATTTATTTAGCGAAGTAGCGACACGTTTTTTCAATTTTTGGTCCTCTATAGATTTAGCAGGCCCAGTTTGAAAAGCATGACAAAAGCTCACCTTGTGCTCACACACAATTTCACTCTCGAATACAACGATTCAAACCGATTTATAGTTTTGATTGATTATTATTATCCCGGCTCTCACGTATGAGGCTATTACCTGAGATATACTCTGATTTTGCTAAACGATCGTAAAGAACAACGTTAGCGGTAGCAGCTAGATTCATACACGAATAGGTGGGTATGTAGACAACATGGTCACACCACTCAAGTACGCTTTTATCTAAACTGCCATCTTCTGGTCCGAAAATGTACATTGCATTTTCGGGGTGTTTAAATTCTGGTAAAGGTAACGCGCCTTCTACTAGCTCTATGGCTACTACACTTGCATTTTCTGGCACGACCTCTTTTAAGTCATCAACGCCAATAGTAGGGATCTTTTTATGGAAAGCCTTCGTATCAGCATTAAAGTTCTTTGCAATCCGGTATCTGTATCCGGTGTAAAACACACTTGATACTCCGTAACAACCTGCAGCTCGTAAAATTGAGGCAACATTAACGGGGTTTTTCGGGTTCACTAACCCGATACTTACTGTTTGCTTTGAAAGCGAAAGGGAACTCACACGACCTCTTTTTATTATTCTGTTATTTTATTGCGCAATAGTTTTTTGATACTGCCACTTTGGGTACTGCTATGTCACGCCATTCTAATTTATTAGTTAGCTCGGTATCGCTTAATATTGTTATACTTTAGTTTATTTACGCGACGGTTTTATTACTGTGTGTAATCTGCGATTCTACTTTCGAGTTCGATATAACTCGTCTTGCCATCCGTCTTCCCTGCCCATAGCCACGCAGTAATTTCTTTTTATCCATTGTTAAGCGCCTAACGCAAAATGCTTCATCAGGCGCTATGACCGTAATCGTGCAGTCAGACGGCGGATTTAAAAGAAAATTCAATGTTTCGTTATAAATATTTGATCTTTTCCTCATCTTATCTAGTAAGGCAGGTTGACCGCCATACATTTTTTCTAACAGCCACGCTGTTTTCACTGTAGGTTTTGTAAAGCCCTTAGGTTGAGAGAGCACCACAGTAATCTCACGGGCACCCATCTCATAAGCTTTTCTTACCGGTATAGCATCAGCTACACCGCCATCAACATAGCGTTTGCCCTCTATGATGGGCTGCTCTCTGAACGCTGTTGGAATGGCACAGGATGCCACCATCAATGCATCAACATTTGCTTCCGTTGCTTGAATGTATTCACATTCTCCCGACTCGACGTTGGTGATCCCTACATACAATGGCATGGCTGCTTTTTCACCTGGCGCTGGTATACCTAGTGACTTCTTAGAATGGTGCCATAACCAATGTACATCAGTCATATGCCCACCCTTTATAAATCTCATTGGGCTAAAAAATTCTCGTTTAGTGGCGTATTGCGTAATAATGGTTTTGCTAAGACCGGGCATTCTAGCCACGTAAGTGGAAAGGTTAGTTGCTCCCGCTGAAACTCCTATAGCGAAATCGAACGGATAGTAGTTTTGTTCCATGAACTTATCCAATACGCCAGCTGCAAAAACTCCGCGCATCGCACCACCTTCTACCACTAAAGCTGATTTCATTGTTTCAATCTCCGTAAACGCAATATGTCGACCTTACTGCTTAATTAAATCCATCTACTGTAGCGCCCCTAGCCATGTGAAGCCCAGGGATGACAATGTCACTCAAACAGACCTTTCGACGCGCATACCTTTCGTTAATGCGCAGCTGTGCATAATCATGCACTTTTACTATGTTGCAATGACATGTGGTGACCGCCTATAGCGTAGGTTAAATAAAGCAAACTATGTTCCAATAGCGCAAACTTTTATTTTGCCGGAATCGGATGAGAAAGATGTAAAAGAAAAGCTGATTTGCTTGATGGAAAAATGGTTTAACAAATGAAAAAGCCGTGGAAAACCACGGCTTTAGTTTTTAACTAAATTTTGAGGATTATTTAGCGTTTACGGTAAGTGTAGGCGACTGACCATTAGGGCCAGATACTTTAAATTCGTATAGCCCTGCATCACTGACTTCAATAACGAGATTATTGTTGCTAAATGACAACACTTTTGGCTGCCCTGGGGTCACAAGGTTAGATGTCGCATCATTTGGATTACCCAAGTTAACGGTATTCCAATCTTCTGATGCCACTTTAAACTCTGCACTTCCTACGCTGAGTTCAATGTCTACCGTGTATTCACCATCACCTTGATAGGTAAATAGGTCAGTGGTTCCCCACCCGTTCATCCCACCACGAACGTATACTTCCGTGTCACCGAAATAGGCCTCTTTATACACACCTATAGTAGGGTTATTCTCGTCATTCACATCAAAAACAAACACATAACGGTCAGCTTCTTCAATGGTCAGAAGCAGATTATCGTTTGTTCTTGCCAAGGCAGTCGTTTGGCCAACGTTTACATTTTTATCCGCGTCATCAGCACTTAATGCACCAAAGTTAACCGTATCCCAATCTTCAGAAGCGACTTTGAATTCATAACTACCAGGGTCTATGTCCATTGTCACCATATAGATACGCCCCCCTTGATACAGAAGTTCGTCACTGGTGCCCCAATCGTTTACTGCACCTCGAATAAACACAGGTGTTCCAACATAGGGCTCTTCGTTAATCACCGTTAGCACCGGTGATTCAGATTCAGAGGCATTAATGGTAAATAAATACGTGGCGTTTATTGCTGGCGTGAATGCTAAATTATTGTTGGTCCGCGCTAACACTTTAGGCTCATTTTCTATCAGCGCAGCATCATCAGCTTCTGCAGCACCAAAGTTAACCGTTTCCCAATCTTCTGAAGCAAACTTAAAGCCGTAAGTGGTTCCACCCTCAAGGGCAACGGCAACTTCGTATACGCCATCACCTTTATAAATGAATGGGTTATCAGTCGTCCAACCGTTCATATCGCCGCGAAGGTAAGGGGTAGTCTCGCCATAAGGCACAACATCCGGCGCACCAGAAGTTGCATAGGCCGATAACCCATAACCTTGTGAGCCTGATTGTGGTTTCACAAATACAGCAATAGTCAGTGCTGGAACGGTGAAAATACCATTCCCGTCTTCTGCTTCGTTAAACGTTGCCCCTCGAACCGCTTCATCACTTGAGTTCATTTGCAGTGCATGTAATGAAAACCCAGTTGCGGTATTAATACTAATGGATTTCGTTTCGTACCCCGTATTCACAAGCACAACAATGGCATCATTTTGCGTATCAAGATCGGCGCGGGCTTCTCCGTCAGTGTCAGCGTCAGAAGCAACACCGTCATCAATGCTCATGGCTATCAAACCTTTTTGCTGGTTTGAACCAATATTATGAAAGCCAATACGGTCGATGATGTCGTCAGCGGAGGTTAAACGAAATAACGGACTTTCCATACGAATGGCAAGCAACTCGTTAAATACCTCTGACGCAAATATGATGTCGGCCATAGATGCATCACGTTCTGGGCTATAAATAAACTCCCCCATTTCTTCCCAACGAACTTCATTGTCTTCAGCTAACGGTAAACCCACGTTCCAGTTATTGGTTTCATAGGTAAAATCAACGAAATTGAACCAATCACCTGCGTCATAGGTGTTTCTGTCCATAGACTTAGATCGCAGTAAATCACCGCCCATCTGTAAGAATGGAATACCTTGCGACACAAGCGGAATACCGATAGCTACGTTTTGTGCACGTACGCGCTCACTCAACGAAATTTCCATTGGTAATGTATAGTTCAGCTGATCCCATAAGGTTTCATTATCATGTTTAGATACATAATTAATAATGTCGGCTGGGTCTAATGCGTAACCACCTAGGTTACTGGTATTGCTAGCTACGCCTGCCGAGGTTTCAAGCACATAGTCTTGCAGTGTGCCTATCATGCTCATTTTCACTTTGTCTTGGTCGCTTAACAGCGCGTCAGACTCAGGTGAAAAGATATTACCTTGGCGAATAGCTTCACGAATTCTATCGTTGTACGTGCCTATTTGCGTACCGGCCATATTCAACTGGTTCGCTTGTTCGTAGCCTCTGTCGATGCGCGTCCAGCCCTCACCGTAGAAGTAATTATCTTCATCTAATGCTTGTACGCTGTTGCGCAATTGCAACATCGTTTCTTTAGAAGCTTGGCTCATGATGTCAAAGCGAAAAGCATCGTATTTGTAATGCTCGGTCCACAGGAGTAATGAATCCAGCATTAATTTTTTCATCATTACGTTACGCGGTTCAGTATCATCACAGCAGGTTTCACGAACAATATCACCGGTGTCGGTTTCATAACGATGGAAATACCCAGGCACAACTTTGTCCAGTATAGATTTCGCAAACACGCCAGAAGCATTGGTATGGTTGTATACCACATCTAATGCAACACGAAGTCCCATCTCATGCAGGGCTTGAATCATTGCCCGCATTTCGACAATTCGTTCTACACCTTCTGCATTTGATGCATAGCTACCTTCTGGTGCGTTGAAATGATGTGGATCGTACCCCCAGTTGAAACCATCAATAGCACGCATATCACTTGTGAGCTGCTGTGCTTTCGCTGCTTCAGCGAGAGGGTCGTAGCTGTTATATACATCAATAAGTAATATGGCACTGTTTTCTTCCTCACAAACCACGGCATCCGCATTAAGGCGACATAAGTCTGCTACCGTGTCGAATAAACCAACGGTCTTTGTTGGGTCTTCATCAATGGTGGCAATATCGTTTGCGGGCAGCACATGGAAGTAGTTTAAGCCTGCCTCAACCAATTTTTGTAGATGTAAAACAGGGGCCGTGTTTTGCTCTGTAAATGCTAAATACTTACCACGATTTGCTTCGCTTGTAGACATATCGCGAATACTGAAATCACGAACATGGCCCTCATAAATAACCGCATCTTCAGGGTTTTCTAATGTAGGAATGTTCTGAGTATCCCACCCGTCTGGTTTTAAATCATCATCTGATAAGTTCACAAAGCGAGAGAAGCGGCCATTGGTGCTAAGGCTTACCGAATAAGGGTCTGTAACTTCAAGTACTTCTACCGCCCCCGTTTGCGGATGAAAAACCGTGACTTCATAGCGATAAAGTTGTCTATCTAACGACATATCGCCTTCAAATTGCCAGATACCTGTATTAGTGTCGCGCGTCATCGTATAGCGACTCGCCAGGGTTTTATTGTCGTTGTAAGTTAGCAAATCTACATTTTGCGCTGTGGGGGCCCATACCGATACAGCAATACCCGTGTCAGAATAAACAGCACCTAAACTTGCTTCGTTTGCATCTTCATCACCCGCGGTATAGATAGCATCTATAGCCTTTGCGTTTTGTAAGCCTGTTGCTGCTATTAGAACCCCGTCACTGTCATACCCCCCTACTACGGCCTGAGTGGTTAAGACAGTTTTAGCGTCCTCTAGGCTCCAGTCTCCTTCCCAAGCCTGAAGTGCCGCTAGGTTTTCAGCTTCAGCAGTTTGGTTTTCATCTAACGTGGCAGGCATTAACGCTATTGAGGTGCCGTTGATACCATCTTCCAGTGAACTCTCTAAGTCAGCATTCGCCGAATAGTGAAGCTTCACGGTAGATACGGTATCAGCCACATCCCACAATATCGTATTAGCATCTAACCAATGTGCACCAAAACCTTCTATATCTACAGGCTGTGGTCCAAGAGACATAATGGGGTATTCAAACAACGTGGGCTCCCCTGACAACGTAAAGTTCATACGCACGTACGTTTCATCATCTTGAACTAGCGAAGCTTGAAAGTCTGAACCGCCCAGCTCTTTACCGGCATCGTCAGTGCCTAAGTGAATGATAAAATTGTGGCAGTTATCAAAATTGTCTTTTAAATCTAATACCCAATACGCACCATAATTAGGATCGATACCCGTATGTTGACGTCCGTTTGCCCAGTCAGTATCTGCATCGGCATAAGCGTCGCATTCATCATTGTTCCATGTATGTAAACGCCAGCCTTCGTACGCGGGGTCGTTTGTGGAATTATCAGCATCAACAGCCGCGCGGTTGTAGTATAAAACTGCTTGATTATCGGCAGGGAAAAATACCGGTAGTGGCAAACTCGGATCGGCGCCAACTACACACGCATCATTAGTTTCATTAGGTACCGTGGGTGCATCACATTGAATAGGCGGCGGCGCGACGCACGCTGTGCCGTCTGCATTAGGTACGTTTGGTACATTACAAGTCAGTAAATTGTTCGAGCCAGACTCAACACCTGAGCCTCCACAACCTACTATAAAGAGCGCCGTTAGGATAAGCACTGCAATGCGCCACATCTTCAGCATTGATATTGGTTTTGTTAACATGGATAACTCCAAATTTTTCTTTTTCATAAACGCAGTATTGGCAGCGATAGCCTTTGGTTTCAGCTTCTGGGAGATAGGTAAAATGCTCATAATTGATATGTCATCCCCAAGTAATACTGCGTTCCGAAAAACTGAATGGTGCCGGTTTGTTCAGAAGAGGTGAAATAGCTTTTGGTAGGTTCGTCGGTAACGTTGTTAACTTGAAACAATACGCTCCAATTGTCGTTAATTTCATAGGATGCTTGGTAATCAACAACCAGTTCAGAATCAAAATTCACGGTTTGATCGTTTACTGCCACTTGCTCAGACACAAAGAAATCGCGATAACGCCCAGATAAGCGAGTTTCAAACCCTTCGTATTCCCAAAATAGCGTTACCGTGGCCACATTTTCAGATAAGCCAGGCAAGCTATCCGAATACACCGAACTACTCAACGTACGTTGAATTTCACTTTCCGTGTATGAGTAACTAGCGGTTACCCCTAAACCAGACCAGAAGCTTGGCAACATGCTATAAATTTCAGTGTAGGCAATTTCAACACCGCGAATATAGCCACCTTCAGCGTTATTCACTGCAGTGCTATAGCTGCCATTTTCTGTAGGAACCGTAACAAAAATAGGGTTGCCATCAGCATCCCGTGACAACTCAGCCTCTTGCCCTACAAATTCAGGCTCAAGATACACAGGAACCTGAACCGACGCTGGCACCACAATGCCGTTGCCACTAAAATCATAAGGTTCTATGTTAATTTCTTCGATGAAAGATTCTATGTCTTTGTAGAATGCCGCCAGTATTAACGCCCCTTCGGTATCATCAAAATAGTATTCCCATGAAATATCGTATTGGGTGGCATAAAAAGGTTCTAGGTACGGGCTATTTGTCGCGTTCCCGTTTACCTTGGCGGTAGGTTGCGACAAGGTCACTTCCCCGGAATCTCTATCTTGCACTGCGGTTACCGTTTCAACGGTGGTAGAAGCGTTTGCCGCAAATCTATTGATAGGCGCACGGCCCATCACTTTAGCTGCGGCTACTCTTAGTTGCGTATTATCCGTAAGCGCAAAATTTAGGTTGATAGACGGCAACACATCGTCGTATTCGTGAGTAAGCGTTGTGAAGCGATAAAAGTTGTTAATAAGGCCGGCATCGTCGGTAATGTTTTGCGCGCCAGCGGTGGGATCACTGACTTCAACTGTGACACCGGTTTCTGGATCGGTAATTAACGATGTGGCACGCTGGTAAGTGGTAGAGCTTTGTTTTGTTTTTACGTAACGAACACCCACATTTCCGGTTACAGGCATACCCGCAATCTCAGTACTGAGTCCCGCCATCAAATAAGCGGAGTTTACAGTTTCAAAGACCTGTCCACTTTCTTGCATAGTCCAAGATGTAGACGGCCCCGTACCTGGACCATTAATCACGCCAGCAGCCCCTGGCCCCCAGGTTTGAACTGGTTGAGGATAGCCACTTGGAAACCATGCATTAAGTGCACTGTTTAAATCTACCGACAAATAGCTTGGGAAATAACTAAAATCGCCAGCCCAATCAACTTGCTCTACCATGTCATCCGTTAAACGCAGCGGTGGCTCACTTGCAGAAAACGCACTGTCGTTTCCGTATTCAAATACCGAACGATCGTTACTGTACTCTCTATCGGAATAGCGATAGCCAAACTCCAACCCAGTCACGATGGGCATATCGACAAAATATTGGAAATCTACCTTATAAGCATCAAGCTCGTCTTTGTTAACAAATGGATAAATGCCGTATTTACTGACCATCACCCTATCGATATCGGAAAATGCATCTGCTTGATTAAATGCTAAATCAGGAAGGTTGTTGCCATTCAACAAATACGAGATTTGAACGTTCTCATCAAACACTGGGCTGACAGCGTTAGCATCTTCACTGACTAAAGACCATAACAAGCCATTACGGAAATCACTTTTCGCGGTGGAACGAGACACATCAAATTGCACCGATAAGTCAGCACTAATTTCCCAATCTGCGTTAATACCAAAGTTTTCAACGCTATCGAAATCTTGGTTGTCGTCGTTAACTAACTCAACTCGAGTAAAGCTACTGTCTGTTCGTGAGAAAGTGCCACCAATCACACTATTGTTTACAATAACAGGGTTCGTGATGCCTGCCGTTATCCCCCCTAGCTTGACTCGATACCCACGGGCAAATTCTTCTGAATCGAACTTAGAGATAAACGCATCGGCTTTTAAGGTGAAGTTTTCTAATGGCGCCCACTCTATGGCTGCAACGTAACCGTCGCGAGTTTGCTCGCCACCCTTGTGTTGAATCTCAAAGCCTTCAGAAATAAGCTCACATTCTGGGCAGTCGGTGCCAGCTCTGTCGTTGTCACCTTCAATACCATCTACATCAACAGCCCCGTTATACGCTAAACCCACAAACTGAGTAGAAACACTGGGTTGGAATAAGCGTGCATAACCTAGGGATAAACCGACGGTGTCGTCCATGAACTTTCCTTGATAGGAAAAGCTCAATCGATGACCAAATTCGCTCGCATCCGATATCTCACTGGCTCGGTCGTTATACATGCCACGCATATTGGCACTGAACTTATGCTGCTCCTCCATGGCTAACGGGCTTGCTGTCTTCAGCTCTACCGTTCCAGCGATCCCCCCTTCAATCAGTGATGCTTTAGGCGATTTATATACACTCGCTTCGGTGATTAACTCTGAGGGGTACTGGTCGAACTCAATGGCTCTGCTTCCACTGGTAGACACTTGCTCACGTCCATTTAATGTAGAGAACACAAAGTCACCCGCTAAACCACGAATGTTAATCTCGGCCGCTTGGCCCCCTGTACGAACTGCAGATATACCTGGCAATCGGGTAAGCGCATCTGCCATAGATACATCAGGCAAACCGCCCAAATCATCAGCAGAAATTTGTTCTGACACCGTGTCAGAAAAACGCTTTTGGTTGAGTGATTGTATGAGGCTAGTACTAAACCCCCTCACCTCTATGCGTTCGAGCGTTTCCTCGGATATATTGTCGACCGGTATATCTTCACCTGTTAATTGGCTACTCGATTGATTGTTACTATTTATCGCAGATTCGCTGACTTCATCAATGGTGTCTTCTTGCGTTTGTTGAGCGTATGCTGGCAAAGTAAATGCCAACCCGCTGCTGACCAACGCCACCATGATGGGCTTAAGTTTGAATGTTCTCATTGGTGCCCCGTTCCTTATTTTTTATCAACGGTTTGGGAATACCACACCCAAACCCGTCACTTATGGTTCTGCCATAAATAGTATCGGGTTGTATAAAAAGAGAGCAACACTATGCATACGTATTCATTTACATTAAATTTACACAAAATTAAATATTAGCAGCGGCTAACTTAATTAGGATAAGTAAGATATTGAATTGCAATGAGGAAGGTCCCCCTCAAGAATAACTTAAGGGGGAAATGGAGTCGTTGACGGCTTCGGAATGTTAAATAACGAGGCGCGATTTATGGTGATTTACAGCAAGACACAGTAACTTGCATCACAGCACACAGGCCAATTAAATTAAAAGCTTACAGACGTTTTATTTGCACTATCAATCATTGATTGAATGTATGCGTCATGAGTGGGTAGCGATGCTATTGGTTCACGCTTAATGTTATACAACGACGATAGCATGGCTTGCGTTTTCTCATCTGAAAAGCTATTCGCTAACCCATGATAGTCTTCAGGGACTAGCCCTTGCCCATACATAACTTGCAGCCAAGAGCTCTCTAAAAATAAGTCATTTTGTTCACGCACTAAATTGCCATTTTGTTTGAACAACGCCATTTTGTGAGTTAACGAATCTGGCAGGGTTAAATGGCGCATATCGCGCCAAAAATCACTGTCTTCGCGTTCATTTAAACAATAATGTAATACTAGAAAATCTCGTATTTGTTCAAATTCTACTTTTGATTGTGCGTTGTATTCTTTAACCGCACTATCTGAGATACCTTGGTGCGGGAAAAGCTTAATTAACCTCACGATAGCTGATTGAATAAGGTGAATACTGGTAGACTCCAAAGGCTCTAAGAAGCCAGAAGAAAGCCCTACCGCGACCACATTTTTATACCATTGTTGTCTACGACGGCCAGTAGTAAATTTAATGAGTTTAGGATCGCCCAGTGGTTTAGTGTCAAGGTTAGCCATCAAGGTGTCGTGGGCTTGGCTATCACTCATATAGCGTGAACTATATACGTGACCATTGCCATTACGATGTTGTAAAGGAATTCGCCACTGCCAACCAGCACTGTGCGCGATAGAACGGGTGAAGGGTGCGGTATTTTCATGGCGTTCAGAAGTTACAGCAATGGCGGAGTCACAAGGCAATAAATGAGACCAGTCATCATAGCCTGCCCCCAGCGTTTCATTAATTAACAGCCCTCGAAAACCTGTACAGTCAATAAACAAGTCCCCTTCAATGGCATGGCCATTTTCGAGATGTAATGCTTTTACATTCCCACTGTGTTTGTGTCTTGATACGTAGCTGATTTTACCTTCAACACGTTTAACGCCCAGCCCCTCGCTAAGTTTACGCAGGTATTTAGCATACAATGAAGCGTCAAAATGATAAGCAAAAGGAAGCTCTAAAACCGGGTCTTTCGCGTTAATACGTGCAAATTTACCTGCCTCAGCCGCTAAATAGTTAAGGTCATATTCCCACAAATCATGTTTTAAACCCTGCTGACGTGCTTTTAGCCAGAAGTGATGGAAATGACAGAACGCCATGCTTTTGCCTGGCGCACCAAACGTGTGGTAGTACTGTTGCCCCTGTTGCTTCCAGTTTTCAAAGCGAATTGCCAGCTTAATGGTGGCCTTGGTATCGCGAAGAAAAGTGGCCTCGTCAATACCCAGCACTTGATTAACTAGTCTAATGGGCGGGATGGTGGCCTCGCCTACGCCTACTGTGCCAATAGCCTCAGATTCGACCAGGGTAATATTCACTGCGTCGCCAATGACTTTTTTGAGCAATGCCGCTGTTAGCCACCCTGCTGTGCCGCCGCCTGCAACTACAACACGTTTTACCGGCGTTTGCTTAGCTTCTTGGTGATCCCTTGAATGTTGATCGGTTGCCTGTTGGTTCGCTGCTGTTTTATTTGCTACTGCCATACTCAGCCCTTACTACTTACTTCACCACACTGTAGATGGTTTACTTGTGCTTTTACAATAAAAAACCACCTTTTGCTTCGCCGCCAAAATGCATATTCGAGCGCTGAAACAACAAGGTGGCTTGTATTTATTCTAATGTTAGCTTTCGCTCAACCATTAGAAGGTATAGTTAAAGCCCAACAAGTAGTTAGTACCGTAAGATTGATATTGCGTAATTTGACGAGAATCCGCCTGAGACGCTTGAATATCATCTTCATCAGTTAGGTTTTGCGCTTGGAAAGTAACACGTAGGCCTTCCAGAGACTCAATACCAGACTCACTAAAGTCGTATCCGATTTGGGCATCAACCAAGGTACCGCCTTGCTTAGTAGCATCTACCAATGCCAAGCTAGTACCACGTTCTTCCGTTAAGTAGTCATCACGCTTGGTTGCTGCAACACGGAACTCGAAACCATTGCTTTCATAGAAGAACGTCATACTGTATGACTCTTCAGACAAGCCTGGAATACGGGTTTCTGTTTGCGTTGGTGCTGCGTCTACTTCACCTTCCATGAAGGTTGCACTTGCGAACAAGCCAAAGCCTTCTAGTGACTCATGAAGCAATTCACCTGGCAATGAACCTTGTAGTTCATAACCGCGCACATAACCTTCGAAACCATCTAGTACACTGCCTACAGAACCTAGGAAAGTAGCAGGCGTTTGCCCTTCTGAACCTTGGTGTAAATCAGGAATGTAAACATCAGAGAAATCCGTAAGTACGCTAGTATCGCGATGCCAGTTTTTAATATCTTTATAGAAGAATGATGCCGCTACATAACCCGTATCCGAGAAGTAGTTTTCATAAGCGATATCTAACTGGTTAGCTTCAAGGGGCTTAAGTTCAGGGTTACCTGAGCTACCACTCCAAGGGCCATTTTCAGGAGCGGTACTGGTAATTTGGTTATCATTAAACGCGAAAGACGCTTGCGTATTTGGACGCATATCGTCCATACGTGGTCTTGAAATGACTTTACCTAATGCGAAACGTACAAATTGACCTTCGGCAACTTCTGCTGAAAGGTTAAGCGTTGGTAGTACATCAGTGTAATCAGCGCCGCCCGAAACCGGTACCGCTACTGTCATACCATCAGCATCTGACGTGGTTGAAAAACCCGTAGATTGCTGGTCAGCATTAACCACTTGTACACCCACGTTACCGCGAATATAGATATCACCTACTTCCATTTCTAAATCAAATTTAGTGTAGAAAGTCAGCAACTCTTCATCAACCGTATAGCTATCACCTAAACGATCGTTTTGCACCAGTTTAGCATCGGTAGCAATGTAATAACCGCTTTGATACAAACCTAGAGAATCATAAGCGAGAATTCCGTCTATACCAATGAAGTCCAGGGGTACTACACCCAGTACATCTGGAATAGCGGCATCACCAGGATAGCTTGGTGCGGTTAGATATGCGCCATCATTTTCTTTGGTTTTGCTACGATCTGAGTAAATAACACCCGCAGACATGCCAGTTACTACGCCCCATTCAACGTACCCTTTAGCATCGAAACGATAGGTATCAAGGTCTTCTTCATAATGCGGTTGGTTCACGAAACCGTCTTGTGCGTCGGCACCAATAATAGGTGCGCCCCAGGCTTGTGGACCTGCAAGACGAATTAAGCTTTCATCAGTAAGGTCGACAGGTGCAATGCTTGGGTGATCAGAATATACCGCGCCGGTAGACGTCATTTCCCAGCTACGAGCAGTAATAGGACGTCCATCAATTCCTGCACGGCCTACACCTGAATAACTTTCCACATCGATAATGTCTTTTTCAACTTTACCGGTAGAGTAGTCGAACTCTAAGGTCCAGTTATCATTTAAGATGTATTCTGCATTCACGCCTACCGTCGTTAAATCGGCTTCTTGAGTACGAGCATCGTTACGAATCACTGAATAGAAGCCATCGTAGTAACCTGAGGTTACTAAGCTATCTTCAACACCAGTAATGGTATATTCGCCAGTACCCCATTCAGCACCGCCTTCTTCAAGACCACGACGAACGTCATCTTCTACGAAGTCGATATAAAGCGCATCTACTTGAACATTTAGTTTATCTGTAGGCGCCCATTCAACTACACCGGCGATAGAGTCACGCTCTAACATTGCTGAACGTGCAAATGAGTCATGCCCACCTAAAATGGTAGTACCTTCTGTAACGTCAACACCGTCAGCGGCATTATACGCGTTTGCACCTGCATAACCCCAACCACGGAAATGTTGTTCTTGACGCGGTGATTCCATGCTAGCAACAGTTAGTGCAAGACCAATAGTATCGTCAGCAAATTGGTCAACGTAGTTTACTGAAATACGATGTCCATTATTGTCGAAGTCTGGGTTTGGTGCATCTTCAGCATTCTTTTCGTAGGTGCCGTTGATAGCGAATGTACTTTTAGCTGCAAGCGGACTAATGGTTTGAAGGTCAATTGAACCACCAATATTCTGGGTGGTCATGCCAGCTTCTGCTGTTTTATAAACAACAATGCTAGAAATGATTTCAGTTGGGTAGAGGTCGAATTCAACGCCGCGGTTGTCGCCCATACCTAATAATTCACGACCGTTTAGTGATGTACCTACGTAGTTTTCGTTGAAACCACGTACTGAAATACCACTTGTACGACCGTTTCTACGCTCACCGGCTAAGCCAGGCAAACGTGAAATAGATTCTGCAATACTTGTATCTGGTAATTTACCGATGTCTTCTGCGGATAACGCTTCAACAATAGAGGTGCTATCCATTTTAATCGCTTGAGCGCGTTGCAAGCTGCCACGTATACCGCTAACTTGAATAACTTCAACATTAGCTTCATCAGCTGCTTCAGAATTTGTTTCTTGTGCAAATGTAGGCGAACAACCAAAAGCTACGCCACCAGTGATCAGCGCAACCTTGATGAGATTTGGTTTAAATTGATTCATAAAACAGGTGTCCCATTCAGTTATATTTGTTGTCTTTTTGTTATTTTTATGACAATCGAATGACAATGTATCCAGTCGCTGATAATCCTATAGAGCACACGGGCTTTGCACAATTGCTTGCATACGTATTCATAGAAAATATTCAACACCTCATTAACATTAACTCTCATGAAATTATTGAAATTTAACAACAAAATTACGCAACATCGCCGCTAAACTGACCTTTTGTTGTAATTTTGTTACGGCACTTAGCCATTTTAAGACGGGTTATGCAAGGTTTTAAATATAGATGACGAATGCCAAATTAGGGATATTACTAGTAAGGAATTTTCTGTTGACCATCAATAATCAGGCACAAAAAAGCCCGCTAATTAGCGGGCTTCACTTAAACACTTGCGTGCGCTTTGCTAACTACCAACCCGTAGTTTCGCGAAGTGCCTTGCCGATTTCAGCAAGAGAGCGAACGGTTTTAACGCCCGCGTCTTCTAGTGCTTTAAATTTCTCATCAGCTGTACCTTTACCGCCAGCAATGATTGCACCAGCGTGACCCATGCGCTTACCTTCAGGTGCAGTAACACCCGCAATGTAAGAAACAACAGGCTTAGTGACGTTAGCTTTGATGAATTCAGCAGCTTCTTCTTCTGCTGTACCACCAATTTCACCAATCATAACGATAGCTTCTGTTTGAGGATCATCTTGGAATAACTGTAGGATGTCGATGAAGTTAGAACCCGGAATTGGGTCTCCACCGATACCAACACAGCTAGACTGGCCGAAACCTTCGTCAGTAGTTTGCTTAACCGCTTCATACGTAAGTGTACCAGAGCGAGAAACAATACCTACTTTACCAGGCTTATGGATATGACCAGGCATGATACCAATCTTACACTCTCCAGGAGTAATAACACCTGGGCAGTTAGGACCAATCATGCGAACGCCTTTAGCATTTACGTATTCTTTAACGTAAAGCATATCAAGCGTTGGAATACCTTCAGTAATACAAACGATAAGCTCGATGCCAGCATCAGCAGCTTCAACGATTGAATCTTTACAGAATGCAGCAGGTACATAGATAACAGTCGCAGTTGCGCCTGTTGCTTCTACCGCTTCACGTACTGTATTGAATACTGGAAGACCTAGGTGCTCAGTGCCGCCTTTGCCTGGTGTTACACCACCAACCATTTGCGTACCGTAAGCAATGGCTTGCTCAGAGTGAAAAGTACCTTGACCACCAGTGAAACCTTGACAGATTACTTTGGTATCTTTGTTAATTAATACAGACATTATTTGCCCTCCGCAGCAGCAACAACTTTCTGTGCTGCATCAGTTAGCGACTCAGCAGCAATGATATCTAGACCAGAGTTCGCTAGAACTTCACGGCCAAGCTCTGCGTTTGTACCTTCAAGACGTACAACAACAGGAACACTAACGCCAACTTCTTTAACCGCGCCAATGATACCTTCAGCAATCATGTCACAACGAACGATACCGCCAAAGATGTTAACTAAAACAGCTGAAACGTTGTCGTCAGATAAGATGATTTTGAATGCTTCTGCAACACGTTCTTTAGTCGCGCCGCCACCAACATCTAGGAAGTTAGCTGGCTTGCCACCGTGTAGGTTTACGATGTCCATTGTACCCATTGCTAGGCCGGCACCGTTAACCATACAACCTACGTTACCGTCTAGCGCAACATAGTTAAGTTCGAACTCAGCAGCATGCGCTTCACGTGCATCTTCTTGAGTAGGATCTTGCATAGCTTTAACTTTAGGCTGGCGATATAACGCGTTGCCGTCTATAGCTAGCTTAGCGTCAAGACAGTGAAGGTCACCATCTTCTTTAATTACAAGCGGATTAATTTCAATCAATGCAACATCAAGATCTTCAAACATCTTAGCTAGGCCAAGGAAAATCTTAGTGAATTGTTTGATTTGAACGCCAGAAAGACCAAGTTTAAACGCCATTTCGCGCGCTTGGTAAGGCTGAGCGCCAACAATTGGGTCGATTTCAGCTTTAAGAATTTTCTCTGGTGTTTCTTCAGCAACAGTTTCAATCTCAACGCCACCTTCAGTAGAAGCCATAAACACAACACGACGGGTTGTGCGGTCAACTACTGCACCAAGGTACAATTCGTTAGCGATATCTGTGCAAGTTTCAACAAGGATTTTGCTCACAGGCTGACCATTTTCGTCAGTCTGGAAAGTCACCAAATTTTTGCCAAGCCAGTTTTCTGCGAAAGCTTTAATTGCGTCAGTATCTTTAACTAACTTAACGCCACCTGCTTTACCGCGACCACCTGCGTGGACCTGACATTTAACTACCCACTCACTCCCGCCAATGCGGTTAGCGGCCTCTACAGCACTTTCTGGAGTGTCTGCTGCGTATCCTTCAGAAACAGGTAGACCGTATTCTTTGAATAGCTGCTTACCTTGGTATTCATGCAAATTCATGGTGTTTCTATCCGATTTTTAGTAAGACAAAAGCCGCTTTCGCGACTTGATTAATTAGACTGATATTATAGGGCGAATATCAGCGTTGTGGCAGCAACGCGACTTACATTAATAAGAAACGCAGCTGCACACAAGACTAAGAGAGGAAAGCCTTACACGTCTAATAGAAGGCGTGTTGGATCTTCAAGCATCTCTTTGATTGTTACCAAGAAGCCTACTGACTCTTTACCATCAACAATACGATGGTCATAAGACAGGGCGAGGTACATCATTGGCAGAATTTCCACCTTACCGTTAACAGCCATTGGACGATCTTGGATTTTATGCATACCCAAAATAGCGCTCTGTGGCGGGTTAATGATAGGCGTAGACATCAATGAACCAAACACACCACCGTTAGTGATAGTAAAGTTACCGCCTTGAAGGTCTGCCATCGACAATTTGCCATCACGGCCTTTAATTGCCAATTCTTTAATTCCTTTCTCAACACCAGCCATACCTAGTGTATCCGTATCTTTTAAGATAGGCGTAACTAGACCGCGAGGTGTTGATACCGCGATAGAGATATCGAAGTAGTTGTGATAAACAATGTCATCACCGTCAATCGATGCATTCACATCTGGGAAACGTTTAAGTGCTTCAGTTACCGCTTTCACGTAGAAAGACATGAAACCTAAACGAATACCGTGACGTTTCTCAAAGCTCTCTTGATACTGCTTACGAAGTTCCATAATTGGCTTCATGTTAACTTCGTTAAACGTAGTTAGCATAGCAGTAGAGTTTTTAGCTTCAAGTAAACGGGTTGCAATCGTTTTACGAAGACGTGTCATAGGTACACGTTTTTCTGTGCGATTACCCGTAGGTAATTCAGCTGTTTCAGCTGCAGCTGATGGCGCTGAAGCCGCTGGTGCACTGCCACCCTTAAGGTGTTTTTCTACGTCTTCTTTAGTGATACGGCCATTTTTACCCGTACCTTTAACTTTCGCTGCATCTACGCCTTTTTCTGCCAATAAGCGGCGAACCGAAGGACTCAGTGCATCGCTGCTGTCATCTGAATCATCAGATGTAGCGTCAGACGACTCAGATGCTGCTGCACCTGACGTTGCGCCTTCAACAAATTTAGCAATCACTTCTTCAGCTGTCACTGTTGCGCCTTCTTCGGCAACAATTTCAGATAGTGAGCCATCAGCTGGCGCTACCACTTCTAGAACGACTTTATCAGTTTCGATATCAACCAAGTTTTGGTCACGGCTTACCGCTTCGCCTACTGCAACATGCCATGTGGCGATGGTTGCATCAGCTACCGACTCTGGTAATACAGGTACTTTAACTTCTGACGTTTTACCGCTAGCTGCAGGTGCTGCTTCTTTTTTAGATTCAGCTTTCGATTCAGATTTAGCTGGCGCAGCGCCACCCTCTTCTAATTTAGCAATAACTTGCTCGCCTAGTACCGTTGCACCCTCTTCATTAAGAAGCTCACCGATAGTTCCGTCGGCTGGTGCTACAACTTCCAGCACAACTTTATCAGTTTCAATGTCAACCAGGTTCTGGTCACGCTTTACCGCGTCGCCGGCCTTTACGTGCCAAGTTGCAATGGTGGCATCGGCAACTGACTCTGGTAGGACCGGAACTTTTATCTCAATTGTCATCATTGTTCCTTATTTAATAGTGAGTGCGTCTTCAACCAGCGCTTTTTGTTGCTGATTGTGAACGGAAACATAACCTACTGCAGGTGAGGAAGATGCTTCACGACCTGCATATGTTAATTTGGCGCCATCTGGAATTGCTTGCCAGAAGTGGTGTTGACTGCAATACCAAGCTCCTTGGTTTTGCGGTTCTTCCTGACACCAAACCCAATCTGTAACGTGGCTGTATTGTGCCACAACTTTAGCGCATTCTTCTTGTGGGAATGGATAAAGTTGCTCCAATCTTACGATTGCAACGTCTGTTTGTTCATTTTTACGGCGCTGGTCAAGCAAATCGTAGTAAACCTTGCCTGAACACATCACCACACGCTTAACGTCTTTCGGATTAATATCGTCAATTTCGCTAATTACGTTGTGGAATTTGCCTTCTGCTAACTCTTCAAGAGAAGAAGTCGCAAGCGGGTGACGCAATAAGGATTTAGGCGACATAACGATAAGCGGTTTACGCATAGGCCGAACCACTTGACGACGAAGCATGTTAAATACTTGCGCAGGTGTTGAAGGTACACATACTTGCCAGTTGTGATCAGCACACATTTGCAAGAATCGCTCAAGACGAGCCGAGCTATGCTCAGGACCTTGACCTTCGTAACCGTGTGGAAGCAGCATAGTTAGACCACATAAACGGCCCCACTTTGCTTCACCTGAACTCAAGAATTGGTCAAATACAACTTGTGCGCCGTTTGCGAAGTCACCAAACTGAGCTTCCCATATAGTTAAGCACTCAGGTTCTGCAGTCGCATAACCATATTCAAACGCCATGACCGCTTCTTCTGATAGCACAGAGTCGTAAATCTCAATCTTCCCTTGGCCATCACGAATGTTTTGCAATGGCATGTAGGTCGAGCCATCAGCTTGATTATGCAATACCGCATGACGGTGGAAGAAAGTACCACGGCCAGAGTCCTGACCTGTCATACGAATATCTTCACCTAAATCAACTAAAGATGCATAAGCCAGATTCTCTGCCATTCCCCAATCAAGTTTCTTCTCACCGTTCACCATGGCCTTGCGGTCTTGGTATAGCTTGTTTACACGAGATTGAAGTTTATGACCTTCAGGGAAACTTGTTAGCGCTTCGCCAAGTTCCTGAAGTTTTTCAACACTGATAGCGCCGTCATATGGGGTATCCCAATCATGACCTAGGTATGGAGACCAGTCTACACTGTGCTCTGTCATCGGACGCCATTCTTCAACGACACATGCACCATGATCAAGTGCAGCGCGATATTCTTCTAAATAGCGGTCAGCATCACGCTGCTCAATAACACCTTCAGCAATGAGCTGATCGGCATAAATAGCGCGAGGTACAGGATGCTTCTTCACTTTCTGGTACATAAGCGGCTGAGTTGCATTTGGCTCGTCAGCCTCGTTATGACCATGACGGCGATAACACACTAAATCGATAACCACATCACGCTTGAATTTATTGCGGTATTCAAGTGCGAGCTGTGTCACAAAAGCAACCGCTTCTGGGTCATCAGAGTTAACGTGGAAGATAGGAGCCTGAACCATTTTCGCAATGTCAGTACAGTATTGCGTAGAACGGGTATCTTCTGTTTTTGACGTTGTAAAACCAACTTGGTTGTTCACCACAATACGCACCGTACCACCCACGGCGAAACCGCGAGTTTGTGACATATTGAAGGTTTCTTGAACTACGCCCTGCCCAGCAATCGCTGAGTCACCGTGGATGGTGATAGGAAGTACGGTGTTAGTATCGTCGTTACGACGTTCAAGACGCGCACGAACCGAGCCCATTACTACCGGATTTACAATTTCAAGGTGAGACGGGTTAAATGCAAGCGCTAAGTGAACATTGCCACCTGGCGTAGCAAAATCTGATGAGAATCCAGCGTGGTATTTAACATCACCTGCGCCTAATGAATCATCATGCTTACCGGCGAATTCATCAAACAATACTGATGGGTTTTTACCCAACACGTTGACTAGTACGTTCAGACGACCACGGTGAGCCATACCAATAACCACTTCTTTAGTGCCTGCAGCACCTGCATTAGTGATTAGGTTTTTAAGCATAGGAACCAATGCATCGCCACCTTCCAGTGAGAAGCGCTTGGCACCTGGGAATTTAGACCCGAGGTACTTTTCCATGCCGTCAGCAGCCGTTAGCCCTTTTAGCAGGGTTAGTTTTTCATCTTTAGAAAACTCTGGCTTTGCTTGCACTGACTCAATTTTTTGCTGTAACCAGCGTTTTTGGTCTGTATCGGTAATGTGCATATACTCAGCACCGATAGAACCACAGTATGTTCGGTTAAGTGATTTAAATAACTCACCTAATGACAGCGAATCTTTACCAATGGCAAAAGACCCTACGTTGAACACACTGTCAAAATCTTTATCAGAAAGATTATGGTGAGACAGTTCTAAATCACGAACGCGCTCTTGTTTCCATAACCCTAGCGGATCGAGGTTGGCATGCTGGTGACCTCGGAAGCGAAAGGCGTTGATAAGCTGTAACACTTTAACTTGCCTGTCATCCGAGACCGGAGTGCCTTCAACTGGTGCGCTCGACATTCGTGCTGTCGGGCCTAGAGCAGCTAGCTTCCTAAACTGATCTTTAACACTAGTATGGTTGGTTTCAAGTTCAACGCCTTCGACCTTGGGGAGGCTATCAAAGATTTGACGCCAAGTATCGGAAACGCTCTGCGGGTCTTCCAAATACGATTCGTACAATTCTTCAACATAGGCAGCGTTGGCACCTGCCATATGCGAGGAATCCCACCACGCTTTCATCACGCTTTCTTGCATTTAATTTGCCTTGCTACGTTTTGTAAATTCTATTAACCATCGGTTTGTATTATAAGGTTATTCGTGACATAACCAAGCGTTATACCGATGAATACAAAAAAAAATAGCCATCACATCCGGATGGCTATTTAGAGCATTGCTTTCTGTTACTCAGAAGTAGACAGAATATAGTACTTAAACAGCCCGTTGTAAAAGCATAGACTTAATGTGTCCAATTGCCTTTGTCGGGTTTAATCCTTTCGGACATACACTTACACAGTTCATAATACCGTGACAGCGGAATACGCTAAATGCGTCATCTAGGTCGTTCAAACGTTCATCGGTTGCAGTATCACGGCTATCAATAAGGAAACGATAAGCGTGAAGCAAACCAGCAGGCCCGATAAATTTATCAGGGTTCCACCAGAACGATGGGCACGACGTAGAACAACATGCACATAGAATACATTCATACAGTCCATCAAGCTTAGCACGTTCTTCAGGAGACTGAAGGTGTTCTCTTGCAGGAGGCTGTTTATCATCGTTGATTAAGAATGGCTTAATCTTTTCATATTGGGTGTAAAACTGTGTCATATCCACCACAAGGTCGCGTACTACTGGCAGACCTGGAAGTGGACGAACAACAACTTTACCTTTACCTAATGCAGACAATGGCGTAATACAGGCAAGACCATTCTTACCATTCATATTCACACCGTCTGAACCACACACACCTTCACGGCACGAGCGGCGGAATGATAACGTTGGATCCTGCTCTTTAAGAGCAATAAGTGCATCCAACACCATCATGTCACGACCTTCCTCTACTTCTAGAGTGTAGTCTTGCATGCGTGGCTTGTTATCAACATCAGGGTTGTAACGATATATCGAAAATTGTAATTGCATGATCGTTGCCTCTCTTAATATGAACGCACTTTAGGCGGGAAAGCTTCCCGAAGCTTAGGCGCCATATTGACATCACGTTTAAGCATTTTTTCAGTATTCGGATCGTAAACGCTGTGGCATAACCAGTTCTCATCGTCACGGTCCGGGAAATCGAAGCGGCTATGTGCGCCACGGCTTTCCGTTCTGAAGTTCGCTGCTACTGCTGTGCTGTACGCGGTTTCCATAAGGTTATCAAGCTCAAGACATTCAATACGCTGAGTATTGAAATCGGCACTCTTATCATCAAGGCGAGCATTCTGAAGACGTTCACGAATTTCACCAAGTTGCTTAAGGCCGTCTGCCATGGCTTCACCTTCACGGAATACTGAGAAGTTAAGCTGCATGCATTCTTGCATATCTTTTTTGATTTGAACCGGATCTTCGCCCTTACCTTTCTCTGAGTTTTCCCAGCGATTGAAGCGAGACATAGCCAGTTCAAGGTCAGACTCTGATGCTTCGCGGAATGGCGATACATCAGAAAGGGTTTTACCTAAGTGTAGACCAGTCGCACGACCGAATACTACAAGGTCAAGTAGTGAGTTACCGCCAAGGCGGTTAGCACCGTGTACAGATACACATGCAATTTCACCACAAGCGAATAAACCGTTTACTACTTTATCGTTACCGTCTGCATCAACAGTTAGACATTGACCGTCTACGGTAGTGGGAATACCACCCATCATATAATGACACGTCGGTATTACAGGAATCGGTTCTTTCACTGGATCAACATGAGCGAACGTACGAGAAAGCTCAAGGATACCTGGCAGACGTGACTCAAGTACGTCTTTACCAAGGTGATCAAGTTTAAGTTTACAGTGAGGACCCCAAGGGCCGTCAAATCCGCGACCTTCACGAATTTCAGTCATCATTGAACGTGCAACAACGTCACGACCAGCAAGGTCTTTCGCGTTAGGCGCATAACGTTCCATGAAGCGTTCACCGTCTTTATTAAGCAGGTAACCACCTTCACCACGGCAACCTTCCGTTACTAGCGTACCAGCACCGGCAATACCCGTAGGGTGGAACTGCCACATTTCCATATCTTGTAGTGCGACACCAGCACGAATTGCCATACCAACACCGTCACCGGTATTGATGTGTGCGTTAGTGGTAGAAGCGAAAATACGCCCTGCTCCACCCGTTGCTAATACGACTGCTTTAGACTTGAAGTAAACTACTTCGCCTGTCTCGATATCAATAGCAGTACAACCAACAACATCACCGTCTTGATTTTTAACTAGGTCGAGTGCATACCACTCAGAAAAGACCTTTGTTTTATTCTTTACGTTTTGCTGATAAAGCAAATGCAGCAAAGCGTGACCAGTACGGTCAGCGGCGGCTGCGGTTCGAGCTGCTTGCTCGCCACCAAAATTTCTTGATTGACCACCGAAAGGACGTTGGTAAACCTTACCATTCTCAAAACGTGAGAAAGGCAAACCCATGTTCTCCATCTCAATGATGGCTTCTGGGCCGGTTTTACACATGTATTCAATAGCGTCTTGGTCACCAATGTAGTCCGACCCTTTTACGGTGTCGTACATGTGCCATTCCCAGTTATCTTCATGGGAATTACCTAGCGCAACAGTAATACCACCTTGCGCTGATACCGTATGTGAACGGGTAGGAAATACTTTAGACAGTAGTGCACATGACTTTCCAGATTCTGAAATCTGTAGTGCTGCACGCATACCAGCGCCGCCAGCGCCAATAACTACTGCGTCAAACTCGTGAACGGGTAAACTCATCTTACACTCCCCACAATACAAACAGACCAACAGCGACGTAACCAAAAGCAATGATGTTTAGAACATACTGAATGATTGCACGCAAACCAGACGCCTTCACATAATCGGTAAGTACTTGCCAAAGGCCAATACGAACGTGGATCATGATGGCGATAAGTGCTGCCAATGTGAACACTTTCATCGCTAGCCCAGAAAATAATCCGCGCCACTCAATGAAAGTAATATTATCAGTGGATATAAAAAACCACGCCATGAATACCGTATAAGCAAAAATAATTGCAGCGGTAGTACGTAGTGAAACGTAATCTTGAATACCATTACGCTTTAAGCTTGCTTGGTTGCCTAGCATAGTGCTACTCCCAATACTACTGTCAGCACAATCCAAAGAGCGATAGCTATTTTGGCGCTGAGGTTTCCTGACTCCAACTCTTCCCAGTGACCTAAATCCATAACTACATGTCTTAGGCCGCCTAAAATGTGGTAAGTCAGCGCTGATAAAGTGCCTATTGCGATCACTTTTCCAATGATACCGTCCATCATCGCTTGTACGTTCGCAAACCCTTCAGGCGAGGAAACAGATACTGCCCATGCCCAAATAACAAAGAGTAATGCGAAGAACATTGCGACACCGGTAACACGGTGGAGAATTGACGAAATAGCGGCAGGGGGAAATTTAATAGTATTGAGTTCTAAATTTACTGGTCTTTGCTTTTTCACAATGTATGCCTGTTTAATCCGTAGGGATAATGAATTACTCACCGTTATTATGTCCTGTGCGAGTTAATTCGTTTATTACCTGTTAATTACCTCATCCAATGAGTTGTTAACAATTTGTGAATTATTCTTTAATACATTTAACAGAATAATTATTCTGTTTTAATGCACCGCTGAGTATATCCAGCACAGTATATAATTACAATTTTTTGTGCTGTAGTAAGACTTTAGTCTTTTTTGACAAATCTTCCTGATAAACACAAAGAAAAGTAGTCACAAATACTAACAACAAGCATGGAATGGCTAATAAACAAGGCACTAAAGTGTATCAGCACTAAACTAGAATAACACTATTTTCACTAGCAAAATTAAGGTCTTTTAATGAAAACGACCAATTCTCAATCGACAAAAGGTTAATTTTTCGGCTAAGCTGTTAATAAATTTGGTAAACGGTGGTTTACCTTTTGCCAAAAGACATTGATAATTACCCCGAAACGGGTTTAGTGCGATTACCAACATGTTAACGATAGAGATTCCGGCTGAGCATTATAAATCTCAGTAATTCGGAATATTTATTGTGCATAAATGCAATTAAATTGACTTATTGGTACATAATAAAGTACAAATACGCCACTTTTCCCCAACGAAACGAGCATTTTCGCCCGTTTTCGCTGCAAACAGAACCATTCTGAGGAGAGCATTTTATGGCAGATCAGAAAGCCATTCTTAAAGCCGGCGGTAAGGAAATCGAGCTTCCTATCTTGTCTGGCACCGAAGGACAAGACGTAATCGACGTTCGTTCACTTGGTCAACACGGTTACTTCACCTACGACCCTGGTTTTATGGCGACAGGATCTTGCGAGTCAGCTATTACTTACATTGACGGTGCTGCTGGTGTGTTACTACACCGTGGTTTCCCCATTGAAGAACTAGCGCGCGATGCAGACTACCTTGAAGTTTGTCATATGCTTCTACACGGTGATGCGCCGTCTAAAGAAGAATATGAAGAATTCAAATCGACAATTACACGCCACACCATGGTACATGAGCAAATTAACATGTTCTTCCATGGCTTCCGTAACGATGCCCACCCTATGGCAATGTTATGCGGAACTGTTGGTGGTATGTCATCTTTCTATCACAGCGACTTAGACGTTTCTAACGATGAAGAGCGTAAACGTAGTGCACATCGCTTAATCGCGAAAATGCCTACCTTAGTAGCCATGTGTTACAAGTACAACATTGGTCAACCGTTCGTTTATCCACGTAACGATTTGAGCTATGCAGCTAACTTCTTGAACATGATGTTCTCAGTTCCTGCTGAAGAATTTGAGATTAGCCCTGCGGTAGAACGTGCAATGGATCGTATCTTTACGCTTCATGCTGACCACGAGCAAAACGCATCTACCTCTACGGTTCGTCTAGCTGGTTCATCTGGTGCCAACCCTTACGCATGTATTGCGGCTGGTGTTGCTTCACTTTGGGGCCCTGCCCACGGTGGTGCGAACGAAGCATGCCTAAATATGCTTGAGGAAATTGGAACTGTTGATCGCATTCCTGAGTTTATTGCACGTGCTAAAGATAAGGCTGACCCGTTCCGTCTTATGGGCTTTGGTCACCGTGTTTACAAAAACCACGATCCTCGCGCAACAGTAATGCGTGAAAGCTGTCACGAAGTACTTAGCGAACTTAATGTTAAAGATCCACTACTTGAAGTAGCAATGGAACTTGAAAAAATTGCATTAAGCGACCCGTACTTCGCAGAGAAGAAGTTGTTCCCTAACGTAGATTTCTACTCAGGTATCGTACTTAAAGCTATTGGTATTCCTACCAACATGTTTACATGTATCTTCGCCCTGTCTCGTACAGTAGGTTGGATTTCACACTGGCATGAAATGATGAGCGATCCAAAACAAAAAATTGGTCGTCCTCGTCAGCTTTACACTGGTCACAACCAGCGTAAATACACGCCATTAAAATAAGCATGAACAAGTAAGTTTTTGTTCATAAAATAGCGCCTTACGGCGCTATTTTTTTAGCCTCGTTTTAATAAAATAACTCTTTGTACATTTATTTTATTGAAATGACGTCAGAAGGATTGTGTTATATGCCCTACTCTATTGTGTTGCTTGGCGTGGCTGGGCTCATCCCTTTTTTAGCTATGCCAATAGCCTACTCTCTTAATCTTTTGTCATTAACCCAAAGCGCTGTTTATTTTATGCAGTATTCTGCGGTTTTACTGTCATTTTTTGGTGGTATTCATTGGTGGGATTCCATCAGCAACCAGCGTTATGGTAATCAAATGTATGCCGCGATGTTACCCAGTATCATCGGTTGGCTTTGTTTGGTATTTAGCCACGACCCGAAAACCCTAGGGGTACTTTCGCTTAGCTACGTCGCAATATTAGTTTACGATAAATTCACCTTAAGTTTGCCTAAAGGCCAAATAGTGAGCTACATCAGTTTGCGTATAGCTCTCACCTCTGTTGTGGTGATCAGCCATGCTTGGATGATTTACCTTATTACCTAATTTTCACAGTAGATATAAAGCACTTATTGTTGGGTAATATCACTCGTGGACGCCAATTACTAAAACGGCACTTGCCGGTAACACAAAAAAAAGCGCAGTCATTATTAACATGACTGCGCTTTTTTATGTTCCGGGCTTTTTTATTTCAGTGCTTGCTCGGTGTGTTCAACAACTTAAAAGCAAACAGAGATATTATTCGTCACGTATAACCGAAAGCAACTCAGCAGTTTTCTCTTCCATCAACGCTATATCGCCTCGGCTTTCTACATTTAAGCGAATCACCGGTTCGGTGTTCGACTTACGCAAATTAAAGCGCCATGTGTCGAATTCCAACCCTAGGCCGTCGGTAGTATCGATAACCGATGCATGCGGTTTATATTTAGACGTCGCGCGCTCAAGCGCGGCATCCGCGTCTTTAAGCTTGCTGTTAATCTCTCCTGACGATGGAAACGCTTCAATACGGGCTTTAACCATGCTCGACAACGATTGTTTTTTAACACACACAAGTTCGGCAATTAACAACCAAGGGATCATGCCAGAATCGCAGTAAGCAAAATCTCTGAAATAATGGTGCGCACTCATTTCACCTCCATACACCGCGTCTTCTTTACGCATACGCTCTTTAATAAACGCATGACCTGTTTTCGACTTAATGGGTGTACCGCCAGCATTCGCTACTATATCTTCGGTATTCCAAAATACCCGTGGGTCATAAATAATTTTACTGTCTTGGTTCTTCTCAATGAACGCTGCTGCAAGCAAGCCAACAATATAATAGCCTTCAATGAAGTTGCCGTCAGCATCGAACAAGAAACAACGATCGAAGTCGCCATCCCACGCTACACCAAAGTCCGCGTTATGTTTAATAACAGCATCGGCGGTATCAGCTCTGTTCTCAGGTAACAACGGATTGGGAATACCATGAGGAAACGTGCCATCTGCTTCGTGGTGCACTTTAACGAAGCTAATTGGAACTTGTCTGCTCGCTAACTCAGCTTCAATAGCATCTAGCGCTGAACCTGCTGCTCCATTGCCTGCATTAACAACTATTTTAAGTGGTGTGAACGAATCAAGATTCACGTAAGACAACATGTGGTCTACGTAGGCTGACATACAGCTGTCTTCTACATAGCTTCCTGTATCAGTTAAATGTGAAACCTTAATGTGTGCATGACCATTATAGAAAGCATCAGCGTCAATCGCCTCGCCTTGGGTATAGTAGGCAAGGCGCTGTGAAACGGCTTCATCGCTCAGCTGTTCAGCACGCTCTTTAATTGCATTTAAGCCAGTGTCGCCACTAATGGGTACAGAATCAGCTTTAACCAACTTCATGCCATTGTAGTTAATGGGGTTGTGACTAGCGGTCACTTCTATTCCGCCATCAACACCTAAGTGTTTAGTCGCGAAATATATCTCTTCCGTTCCTGCCATACCAATATCGGTAACGTTTGCACCAGCATCAATTAGCCCTGCGCTCAAGGCAAGTTTTAAGGGGGTAGATGTTAAACGAACATCACTGCCTACCACTACCGTTTTCGCTTTTAACTCTTCAGCAAAGGCATAACCAATGCGGTAAGCCGTTGCTTCATCAAGTTGGCTGTTAAGCTCACCGCGTATGTCATATGCTTTAAAGCATGTAATTGGTTTAGTCATGTATTAGAGTCTCTGTTCCCTGTTAAAGCTATCATTGGTCACTAATGTTACAAGAAAAGTAACGAATATCATTATAAAGTAGATGGTATAAAACCCCTCACCTTCGCGCAATGCGCTTTTGAAATTACTAAGCAATTAAGCTCACTTTATTTCTTCTCTGTTGTGGGGAGCCATCAAATCTTGTTTTGGGCCTACAGGAATAACTTGAGTAGGGTTTACCATGGTGTGACTGTAATAATAATGACGTTTGATATGATCAAAATTCACCGTATCCGCCACACCCGGATATTGATACAACTCTTTCATGTAGGCATACAAGTTCGGGTAATCCGCTATTTGACGAATATTGCATTTGAAGTGCCCATGATACACCGCATCAAAACGAATTAAGGTGGTGAACAAGCGCCAATCCGCTTCGGTAATTTGATGGCCCACTAAATAACGCTGCGTAGACAATCGTGTTTCTAACGTATCTAACGCTTCAAATAAAGTATTAACGGCGTCTTCATAGGCACTTTGCGTGGTAGCAAAACCCGCCTTGTACACGCCGTTATTAACAGCGTGATACACCAACTTATTAATATCGTCTATTTCTTCGCGTAGTGGCGAGGGATAAAAATCTTGTGTATCACCCGTAAGCGTATTGAAGTCACTGTTGAAAATACGAATAATATCTGCAGATTCATTATTCACTATGGATTGGGTTTGTTTATCCCATAAAACAGGAACCGTTACCCGCGTGGTAACATCATGTTTTGCTTTGGTGTATAGCTGATGCAGATAATCATAATTATATAGCTTATCACCGGTGCTACCTGGGTATTCAGTAAAACGCCACCCGTCACCTAGCATATCAGGGTTTACCACTGAAACATCAATATGTTCAGTGAGCCCCTTTAGCTGCCTTAAAATTAGCGCACGATGGGCCCACGGACAGGCATAAGCGACATAAAGATGGTATCGACCAGACTCTGGTGGGTGTTGGGCTCCTGCCTCACTGCCTATCGCACCTCTAAATTTCGACTCTTGGCGCTCAAACTTACCGCCGTTCTCACGCGTGTCGTACCATTTGTCTTGCCATAGTCCATCTACAAGCAATCCCATTTATTTCTCCAAGCATTCGTTTTAAAACGTGTTATTCAAACATGTATAGCTTTGAACGTAATGTCGGTATTTTTGGATTTAACTTCCTAGTTTTTAGAACGAATGGGTATAGCAAGTCTACGTAGTGTCCATTTTATCGATGATGGCTCTGGCAATGGGCATGGCGCTAGTAGCCGCAGGAGAAGGCGCATTACCAACGTGTAATACCCTATCAGTTGATAAGAATTCAAAGTCCCCCATCATTTTACCCGTTTTAGACACCGCTTGCGCCCTGATCCCTGGCCGATAGTAGTGTAAATCCTCTTCATTAATCGAGGGGCAATATTTTTGCACTAAACTTGCGTAATAAGATTTGCTTACGCTACTTTTGATTTCTGATATTACACTGGATTTAAACTGCCAGAGCAGTCGCCATAGCCCTTTGTATGATAAGGTTCTGAAAATTTCGCTGTAGGAAGGAAGCGAGTGATAGGCTTCTCGACCAGGCGCTAACACCGCATTTGGCCCCACCGTCGTATAACCGCCTATCATTTTCGTTAAGTGAACGCCCAAAAATGGCATATCGGGGTTGGGTACAGGATATATTAATCTTTTGCTAACGTTATCGTACTTAGAAGATAAGCGATAATACTCCCCCTTAAATGGCACTATTTTGAAATCCGGGGTTATTCCTTGCTTTCTAATTAAGTCGTCTGCATACACACCCGCGCAGCAAATAACCCTATCAGCTTCTGTGCGTCGTTTTACACCATTCACTTCGGTTAACAGCGATACGCAGTTGTCATGTTCGTCGATGGCATGAACCCGTGTATTGAAGTGTGCTGTCACGTTTGAATTTTCGATTGCGACTGCCATTAGGGATTTTGTGATAGCCGTAAAGTCGGTAATGCCTGTAGAATTAACCAATACCGCTTCTTTACCCGTAATATTAGGCTCCATCGAGTGTAGTCTAGATTGAGTAATACGTTCAGGGCTTAAATCGTTTATTTCGCAGTTTTTGAAAAGGTTATCAAGCTTTTGCACTTCATCATTGTTGGTCGCCACTATGAGCTTACCGCATTGCTCAAAAGGTAAATGATGGTCTCTACACCACGCAATGGTATCTTGTAACCCTTGCCTACAATACGTAGACTTTAAGGAACCAGGCGAGTAATACACGCCAGCGTGGATCACACCCGAATTTCTTCCGGTTTGATGAAAAGCAGCAACAGGCTCTTTTTCAATTAACTGAACCTTGTGCTGTGGATTGCGCTTTTGATACTCATAAAGTGCCGCAGCACCCACTATCCCAGCCCCTATAATGACAATATCGTACCGTTTTGACATGTCTTACTTACTGTTTAAAGAAGAACCCTTGCAATATTACGCTTTTTTGCGATCATGCGCCCCTTAAGTAAAAGCTTTTAATTTTTGTTTCAACTGCTGTGTTATTTTGCCCCCGTCAGGTGTTGGCGGAGCAGTTTTGACAGCGCGGTTTAGACAAAGCGACTATTGGCTTAGCAAGAACTGGAATACATAGTGAGTATATTGGAAAATCAAAGGTTTGGCGGCATCGTTCGCCTATACGGCGAAGAAGCCGCAGAAAAACTTTCAATGAGCCATGTGTGCGTTGTGGGGATTGGAGGCGTTGGTAGCTGGAGTGCAGAAGCACTTGCGCGTTCTGGTATCGGTAAAATCACCCTGATTGATTTAGATGACATATGTGTAACCAACACTAACCGGCAAATTCACGCTATGGCCGATACTATAGGCGAAGCAAAGGTCGATGCTATTGCTGAGCGTATTAAACGCATAAACCCAAATTGCGAAGTGGTATGCATTGAAGACTTCGTCACACCAGAAAACACGGCAGAACTGTTAACCCAAGCTATGCATGCCGTTATCGACGCAACTGACAGCATAAGGGCGAAAGCTGCCATGGTAGCCCACTGCAAGCGCGCTAAAATACCCATTGTGACTGTGGGTGGTGCCGGTGGGCAAATTGACCCTACCCAAGTAACTCGGGGCGATTTATCGAAAACCACCCAAGATCCTCTTGCGGCCAAATTGCGCAGTGAACTGCGACGCAATTACAATTTCAGTAAAAATCCTAAACGCCGCTTCGGGGTTGAATGCATCTATTCAACCGAGCAGTTGCGTTATCCCCAACCTGATGGCAGCGTGTGTTATAACAAATCGGCAATGGAAGGCGGAACGCGACTTGATTGTGCAGGCGGTTTTGGCGCGGTTGTAACGGTAACAGCCACCTTTGGTATGTTCGCATCAGCCAGTGTAATCAATCGCTTAACGGGTCATAAATAGACAAACGGGAATAACTACCGCACAATGTTATTAGCAGGTTTAAAAATGACGATAGCTAACATCATAGTATCGCGTAAAGGTTAAAAGAGAAGGATAATAAAATGTCACCTATAGAGCTCGAACAATTAATGAAGGACTGCGCTGAAGATGCGGTTGCTGCAGCGCAAGAAGAGTTCAATTTAACCTTAGATTACTCTGCTGAAAGTGTTTCGCTTGTCGATGATATTTTACTTAGTTTTTTAGACAAATATCATGACAGCGCGTTAGAAGATGAAGCGGTTTTCACGATTTGTAATATCTTTGGGGCCTATTTAGGAGAAACGTTCCAGCGTTTTGTGGGTGGAACTTGGCTTTATGACCAATCGAACCCTGATGCGCCATACGTATTATTAGTAGTGGGTGAAAACTCCTATGCCTTTGCCGGTATTTGCTACGAGCGACTAGTGAATGACAGCCAAGTCAGCGTAAAGGCTTATTTTGATCAATCTGTAAGTAATCACCGCCAGTAACCGGTCTTTTTTGCACTTTTTTCGTGTGAGGCTTATACCTTTTTGCCTCACACGCCAGTCGCTTTTTTGGGTCTCTTCACCTAAAAATTAATTCTTAATTCCCAGAAAAATAACACCTCAAACAAATGCTTTTTTCTGATTTATTCGGGTTTTACTCGTAATGAGGCTTTTTCCAATCTTGTATCATCCAGCGCAAATGCCGACTTCGGCTAATACAATATAAGCTGATAATAGACACCACCACCTTAATGGCAGTTATCATCTCAAACCCCCAATGTACCGACACAATATGATAAAACTGCACACCCAACGACGCTATCACGCCCACTAAAATAAGTGGCAACAATGCACGAGACCACCCTGTGATCCCCTTTTTCCATAGCCTTTCACGTTGCGATATAAACACAAGTCCTAACACTATCGGTACACTGCTTAGTAATGCCAAGCCTAAACTTTCACTTTGAGGATAAAACAGCTTAAGTAAAGCTTCAGTTTGCGAGCGCGAGGCCAGCGAAAAAATAAACGCAATCCAGTCCAAACTAAATAGCGCCAGTATGACGTACAGCCATTTTGGCGGTAAAATTCGGCCAGATTCATCGTAATATTTTAATGGCAGTTTAAGCATGAAAAACAAATAGCCTTGCTTCAGAGAATAATTAATAACCCAGTTATTATTGGGCTAATAATGCAAACTTAAAGCGCTAAAAGAAAATATCAGGCAATTTGGCATATTTATAAATGTTTTAATATAAACGACACGGCTTCAGGTGATTTAAACGAATTGTGCTTAGACACAACAATGAGTCTTTCTAAGGCCTCTGGTATATCGGCACTTTCGTAGGTCACCACGCCATCAGTGAGTAATAAACACACTTCCCTTCTTTCACATTCGGTTTCTTTTTTCGACCCAATAATGGAATAGGCTTTTCCTTGAATAGGCATAGGATACAGGGTGTTCATTAATGGGTGACCCGGCTTTAATGAATCAAGGCTCTTAAATTTAGTGTCGGTTAAATAGCTCTGCATGTCTGACTGAACAATGTCTACCCCATTTTCATCGAGCAAACCAACAAACATGTTTTTAAGTTCATAGGGTATTTGTACCAACGATGAACCAATATAACCTATCGCGGATGCCGCCAGCGCTGAACCTTTATGGGGCGTATCTAAATAAAAAACCGTATTAGTGTTGAACCTGGGTGCAAAGAAAAAAGTATCTCGAATATCTTCGGATATCGCTTTTTCAAGCTGCTCAGGAGGTACAGCAAAGGTGGTATTCCAAAAGGCGTCGCCAGGCGATACCGTAAGTAATTTGGTTATAAGCCCTCCTAAACTGTGCCCAATAAATACCGCTTCGCGAGTGATAAGTGGGTTATCAATAGTGGCCAGTAGCGCATCAAGCTCTCTTCGAATTTTCATAGCGCTATACAGTGGTGGTTGGCCTGAAGGGTAAAGCACATGCCAAATTTGATACCGTTCGTTCAACCATTCGTCATTCATTACTGCCATAGTCAAATAACGCCAAATTAATGGGTCGGAATTAAGACCATGGATCATAATAAGGGGAATTTTGGTGTCTGACATTTCCCCAATAACATAAATTCCCCTAAGGGCTTTTGCTTGCTTAGTACCCACAAAGCCTTTCCAGCGAAGCCCTCCGACTATCGCATCATTGAATAAGGCTAAATAACTGGCACTTGGAGAGTACCGAGCCATGTAGGCGTTATTACCCACACGAACCGTGGTTCGGCCATGAATTTTCTGAGCATCTAACGTTATGTGCACCTCGTTACCGTCTAGCTTAATGTCCTGAAACATCAATGTGTAACTGCTGTACGTACCTTCTTGAGGGTAATAGGTCTGTTCAGTTTCTGTGGCTGCTTGTTCTCTTACTACCACGGCAACGCCGTATTCTCCTAGAATGTTGGGTTGCAGCGCATCTTCTGAAGGAAGCATTCTAGAAGCGAAAATTATGGGATGATCTAAATTTAAATGGGTGTGAAAATGGGCTTCATCTTCTTTTCCCGACATCCGCAATGTGAGCAAACTCATTAGCGCTTCTCGGTGGCGTTTTAGCGCAAATTGGCGCTCGTCAGCACTGACGTCGTCACGGCCAAGTAAGGCTTGTGTGCACAACAAGCTATTAATTAAGTCTTCTGACGAATGAGGCAATATGGTCACGCAACCCCAATAAAGTTCACGGGTGGTGTGCTCAAGAAAATCAAGGGTGTATTCTGGCGCATCAGACAAGCGCAAGGTAAGTGATGGTCGCTCAGGTTTATAATAGTCGGAAGAACATGATGCTAAACCAAGCATAACCAAGCTAAATAAGATGGGTAACGCATTGGTGCACTTATAACAGCCCATGAAGCCCTGCCGTAAATCCTAAATGAGAAGAGCAAAAGAGTATGATGAATTTTTGTTCAGTATTCCACTAATAGGCAGTATTGTTCTTAGTTGAAAAAGTTTTACCTCAAAGAGCTGCGAACCCGCCATACTTACTGTATAATCCGCGGCCATTTTAGGCACAAGTAGCGTCGTTTACCGGGTGATATTTTAGATGACTGTAGAAACCTTTAATCCAAGTAAAGCAGCAAACAAAACCACTACTTTAGAAACACCAGTCAAAACACTGACTGAAAATCGTAGTACAGGTGCAAGCAACGGCGCCCGCATTGGGTTTGTCAGCTTAGGCTGCCCAAAAAACTTGGTAGACTCCGAGCGCATTCTTACGCAATTGCGTACCGAGGGCTACGATGTTGTGCCTACATACAACGATGCTGATTTGGTTATTGTTAATACCTGCGGCTTTATTGATGCGGCGGTAGAAGAGTCACTTGATACCATTGGTGAAGCGCTTAAAGAAAACGGCAAAGTCATTGTAACTGGCTGTTTGGGCATTAAAGAAGATGAAATCCGTGAAGTACACCCTAATGTACTGGCTATTACCGGCCCTCACGCTTATGAGTCGGTAGTTGAGCAAGTTCACGAACATTTACCTAAGCCTCAACATAATCCGTTTGAACATTTAGTGCCCGATCACGGTGTTAAACTTACGCCTCGTCATTACGCGTATTTAAAAATCTCAGAAGGTTGTAACCACAGGTGTACTTTCTGCATCATTCCATCGATGCGTGGCGACCTTGTAAGCCGCCCTGTGGGCAGTGTTTTAGACGAAGCAAAGCGTCTCAAAGCCGCTGGTGTTAAAGAGCTATTGGTTATTTCACAAGACACCAGTGCATACGGTGTTGATGTGAAGCACAGAACAGGCTTCTGGGATGGCATGCCCGTTAAAACTCACATGCAACAGTTGTGTGAAAAACTGGGTGAAATGGGCATTTGGGTGCGTCTTCACTATGTTTATCCCTACCCACATGTCGACGACCTTATTCCACTCATGAATGAAGGTAAAATTCTACCTTACCTTGATATCCCGTTTCAGCATGCCAATAAGCGTATCTTACGTTTAATGAAACGCCCTGGTAGTGCAGATCGCACCCTAGAGCGCGTTAAGAAATGGCGTGAAGCCTGCCCTTCATTGGTTATCCGTTCAACCTTTATCGTAGGTTTTCCGGGTGAAACCGAAGAAGAGTTTGAAGAGTTACTCGACTTTATTCGTGAAGCACAGTTAGATCGTGTAGGTGCATTTGCTTACTCACCGGTTGAAGGTGCTCGCGCCAACGACTTACCTGATCCTGTGCCTGAAGACGTTAAACAAGAACGTTTAGCACGCTTCATGGAAGTTCAGGGTGAAATTAGTGCACAGCGTTTACAAGCGCGCATTGGTAATGAATACCAAGTGGTTATCGACAGCGTAGACAGCGAAGGCGCTGTAGGCCGAACTTATGCCGATGCGCCTGAAGTTGATGGGCTAGTTCACCTTAATGGCGTATATGACGTGAAACCTGGTCAACGGGTGTGGGCTGAAGTCATTCATGCTAACGAACACGATGTGTGGGCGGTACTGTCTGAAGATCAAGACGAAGACGAAAGCCAAGATTAATCGTAGAAGAGGCCATTAGGCTTTCAACATGCTGATCGTAATAGTGACAATATAAGAAACAAAAAACCGGTAGTTCCTAAAGAGTTACCGGTTTTTTAATCTTGTTATCGTATGTCAAAAACACAATCAGACACTAGTTGCCACGCACTTACCAAGGCAGTTCGTCGCCATTTGAATGAATGAATCGCCCTGCGTTATCAAGGGTCATTTCTTCGATACGAGCGACCAATCTCTCAGCCGAGGTATCGGCATCAATATCGCCGCTACCATTCACCATTTCAGTTTGCACAAACCCGGGGTGAAACAAACCAACCGCTATTCCTTGTGGCTTGAGATCGTTTGCTAGTGACACACCGGCTGCATTTAGCGCCGCTTTCGACATTCTATACCCGTAGTAACCGCCAGAAGTGTTATCAGTCATAGAACCCATTCTGCTGGTGATCATGGCTATCTTACTGTTGTCGGCCATTGATGGAAGAAGGGTTTGTGTGACAAGCAGAGGCCCCATGGCATTCACTCTAAACTGATAATCTATGGTATGGGGTTCCCAGTCTTCTAAGGTTTCTCTGCCTAACACACCCGCGTTATTAATGAGCAAATCAATCTTAACGTCTGTTAATTCCGCTAAACTATCTGCCAGCGTATCTGGCTGCGATACATCAACACCGGTTATCACTTTAACGCCAGCTGAATTCAGCTCATCACAACTATTGCGACAGGTGGCGTACACTGTCGCGCCTTTCGATTTGAATTGCTTAACTAGGGCTAGACCAATACCGCGGTTGCCCCCTGTAATGACTACGTTCATTTTAACGCTCCCTATTTATATGCTGCACGCTACAAATACCAATGCTATAAAGAAAAAAGTCGATGACATGTATTCACAATGAATGCCAGTGTTAACCAGTTATTGGCAACGCTTTGATTAGCCTTTCAGCAGCCTAATCATTTTTGCATTTGAATACCGTAATGTCTTTTGGTTTTTTTTGTTGGTTACTCGTTTTTTGAGCCGCTAAAAAAGCAAATAAAAAGCGCGGCCTACTCTAACGATGCCAGCAAACGCGCAAGATCCTCAAGCGTGTCGATACCTACGGGTGGTTTAGCATCGGCTACGTCGCAATGGATTTTGTCGCCATACCACAATGCCCGAAGCTGCTCGAGAGACTCAATTTGCTCAAGGGCACTAGGCTGGTAACTTACGTACTGCTGCACGTATTGTGCACGGTACGCATAAATGCCTATATGTCTAAAATACAACTTAGGATCAGCACTTTGACGGTTTTCCATCATACGATCACGTTCAAATGGAATGGCCGAACGAGAGAAATACATCGCCTCTTGATGTGCATTTACCAGTACTTTAACCATATTAGGATTGAATACATCGTCGCTTTCTAAAATGGGCGTAGACAAGGTCGCCATCACACATTGAGGTGCATTCGACAAATTATTTGCTACTTGCTTAATATTTGCCGCGGGTATGAAAGGTTCATCGCCTTGCACATTAACCACTATGCTATCAGCGGCAATGTTTTCTTTCTCTATCACTTCTGCTATGCGTTCGGTGCCTGACTGGTGTGTATCGGCCGTCATACAAACATGAGCAAATTGGTTAGCGGCATCGGCAATACGCATATCGTCAGTGGCGACTATTATTCGCTCAGCCCCCGCCTCAGTGGCTCGCTCCACCACATGCTGAATCATGGGTTTACCGTTAATATCAGCCAGAGGTTTACCTGGAAAACGGCTAGAGCCATATCGTGCGGGAATAACTACTGTAAATGCCATCACACACCTATCGCGTTGCGTCTACTTCATCGAGTGTCATTACCGTTGCTTTGCTTTCGATAAGCACCGGAATACCGTCTTTAATGTCGTAAGCCAAACGGTCAAAGCGGCAGATTAGCTTATCTTTTTCATCATTAAGCACCAACTTCCCTTTGCACACTGGGCATGCCAGTACTTCTAATAATTTGTTATCAAATGCCATTGTATTTCCTTGCTTGCTAAGGCGTCATTGTTAAGCCGGCATTAACCAGCTTGTTATCTATTTGTGTGAAAAACTTCTGATCGATATTTGCTGAAACGGGCAAATACCAACAATCGTTGTGGGCGATATCACTTACCTTCACCGCATCTTTTTCGGTCATTAGCACAGTACCTGATGGGATTTCATCTGCTGTAAATTGGTGATGGTCAGGGAAAGGTAACGTGCTTGACAGCGTTAGCCCCATACTCTTTAACTGCGAGAAAAAGCGTTCAGGCGCACCAATACCCGCCATGGCAGTAATAGTCTTACCGGATAAACTAGTAAGCTCAGTCTGCTCAGTGGGCTTTGTTACAGAGCACACTTCTGAAGCCTCTAGGTGCATAAGGTACTGAGGTGTTTGGCCTGCTTTAAGGTTTGGTATCTTATTGTCAGCACGGTTATGCACGATGGCATCTACGGTTGCCAGCCGCCAGTGACCTTCCCTAAGCGGCCCCATAGGTATTAAAAAGCCACTGCCGGTTAACCGTTCGTCCATTACCACCACTTCAACATCTCTTGCTAACGCATAATGTTGAAGACCATCATCACAGATAATGAGGTCGCAATTAAGATCATTTGAAAGATAATCTGCGCCTCGGCTACGTATAGGGTCAATCACCACGGGTACTTGACTTCGAATGGCCAGTAGTCGAGGTTCATCCCCTACTTCACTGGCATCATCATTCGCGGTGACTTGACGAGGGTAATAGCTAGACTTACCGCCATACCCTCTACTTAAAATACCAACTCGAATACCTTTTTCGCGATAATACTGCGCGAGTGCAAGTACTACGGGGGTTTTACCGTTACCGCCAACCGAAATATTGCCTACTACAATAACCTTAGCACGGCCGCGATACACTTTTTTCAGGCCTGTAGAGAACAAAAATCTACGAAAAGCTGATATCAGCCAGAAAAGTATCGCGAGTGGCGATAACAGCCACACTAGCGGGTGACCAGCGTACCAGCGCTTCACCATACGGTTCACTTAGTTATCACCAAACTGTAGCGCGTGAAGCTGCGCATAATGCCCACCTTTTTCAAGTAGCTCCTGATGCTTACCACTTTCAATAATGCGACCTTGCTCAACCACCATGATAGTGTCGGCATTTTCAATCGTCGATAACCTGTGTGCTACCACAATACTGGTACAACGTTTTTGCAATGTTTCTAGTGCATCTTGAATAAGCCTTTCCGATTCCGTATCTAGCGCCGAGGTCGCTTCGTCTAAAATCAGAATAGGCGCATCGGCTAAAATAGCGCGGGCAATAGCGATACGTTGACGTTGGCCGCCAGATAACATAAGACCATTTTCACCAATAACGGTATCGATACCTTCAGGTAAATTACCCAAAAACTCATCGACGTGAGCCATTTTGCAGGCTTGCTCAATTTTGGCCTGCGACGCGGTTTCTTTTGCACCATAAGCAATGTTATTGGCAATAGAATCGTTAAACAATGTTACGTTTTGCGACACTACCGCAAACTGCGCCCGTAGTGATTTTAAATCGATACTGTCTAAAGGGTTATCATCCAACCTAACTTGCCCACTTTGCGGGGAATAGAACCGGGTAAGTAGCGACGAAATGGTCGACTTTCCGCTTCCAGAACGCCCTACCAAAGCAACAGAGTGGCCAGGTTCTGCGGTAAACGAGACGTTCGTTAACGCAGGCGAATGCTTGCCTGGGTAAGTAAAGGTCACATCATCGAATTCAATTTTTCCAACTGCACGCTCTACTTTTATGTCGCCTGAATCGGCTTCGTTTTCCCTATCTAATATTTCAAATACGCTTACGCAGGCAGTCATGCCTTTTTGAAACTCATTATTAATCGTCGTCAGTTGCTTCAAAGGTTTTAGTAGCATCACCATACAAAACACCACGTTGATAAATACACCCGCAGAGAGCTTTTCAACCATGCCCGGCGTACTGGCAATATAAAGCACTACAGCTAACGCAACAGACGCAATAACCTGAATAGACGACACACTTAAAATTTGGGTAACCGCAAGCTTCATGGTTTGTTGGCGGTTATTATTATTTTTCTGCTCGAAGCGTTTTTGTTCGATGGTTTGCCCACCAAACATAATGACCACTTTATGGCCTTTTACCGCCTGCTCTACCGCAGAGGTTAAATTGCCCATCGCTTGTTGAATGTTTCGACTCACCACTCTAAACCGCTTACTCACGAATGAGACAATAACGGCAACTAAAGGGCCAATTAACAAGAAGATAATAGATAACTGCCATGAGTAATAAAACATTACCGCGAGTAGTCCAATAACAAGCGCCCCTTCCCGAACCAAGGTTAACAAGGCTTTACCAGAAGCATTGGCAACTTGTTCGGTGTCGTAGGTCACTTTACTAATTAACGCCCCCACTGCTTGGGTATCGTGGAATGACACCGGTAAATGGATATATTTATCGAACAACTGTTGTCGCATACGCATGACGACCTGCGCACCAATCCACGTTAATGTATAGGTACCAAGAAAGTTAAATAGACCCCGTAACAAAAACAAAGGAACTATCGCATACGCAGCTAATCGTAAGTACGCCTGATCATTTTTCCCTAGTGACTCGTCAATCATGGGCTGCAATTGTGCAAATACGAAAGTATCTACTGCGGAGTAGCCCACCATGCCAATAACGGCAACGAAGAAAGGGAGTTTAAATTCACGCAGATAGCGTAAAAAGCGTTTAACCTGGAAGGCCGACGGATCGGTTTGTTGCATCAAAGTGTTTTAACCTGTTCGTTATTCATTACTTTCACCCTAGCTATTGTACTAGTACTTGAGTAATTTCCCTAATCAACCCCATGCTTTGCTTAGAAATTGTCCTCATTTTTCAATTCAGATTCTGAAGAAACAAGGTGCCTAGGCGTGTAACTTGGCAAATACCATCGGTTTTGGGTGTCCTTTCGTTCTGAACTAACTATATAGTCACCTTCTGCGAACTCAAGTCGAATGAAACCAAATTCGCTAGTGGTAAACTGGCGAACGCCATAATGCTGGTAGCGAGAAAAAACAGATTTGCTTGGAAATTTCCATCTATTTTCATACCCTTGGGTATAAATAACCACATCAGGGGAAACACTTTGGATCCATATATCGGTGGATGAGGTTTTACTGCCATGATGTGGTGCAATTAACACATCAGCACGTACTGTCATTTTTTTGTAGTTACTTTTATCATCTTGAAAGCCGTTTTTTCTCGCATCAACTCCCACTGCCATTCGCCTTTTTTCTGCATGCAGTATGGCATACTCACTTGCTCGTTCAATATCACCAGGAAGCAGAATACTGTGGTGTCCATCATCAATTTTAATCACGCAAGACATAGCATTACTGTCTTCTTGATTCCCTTTTACAGGCCATAAAAAGGTAAGTGTTAACCCTTGCCAGTTTATTACCCTACCGCGCTCACATCCCTCTATCGGGCTTATCCATGTTGGTTGAATACCTTTGTTGTCTAACCAGGCTTTGAATGGTTTTTCCCCCCCTGCGTGATCAGTATCGCCATGACTATGAATAACCATATCTACTTGTTCACTGTTATTTCGCTTGAGGAATGCAGGTATAACCTTACTCGCTAATGGCGCTTCACCGTTATACATAGGCCCTGTATCAATAATGATGGCTTGGGGCCCCTTTGTTAGCGCAATTGCCGTTCCCTGCCCAGCATCAAACACATTTACAAACCAGCGAGTTGGAGAAGAATGAATAAAGGAGAAGGTAACGGGGAGTATTAGCAATAACACACAGGCCCATTTGTATCGCCACCTGGGTAATATTGTTAATAACATGGCGATAAGCAGGCAAATCACTGTGCCTGTGGTGGGATAAAAGTGAATTGCGCTTATTGGCCAAGATGCCGCTTCGCTCAAACACGCTAAAAGCCAGCCTAATACCCTATCTATTTTGAGTAACACCCAAATAGCAAAACCTAAACTGGCAGGAATATAATACCCCGCCATCACGGCAAGCAATGCAACAGGAAGAATAAGTGTAATGATAGGCAATACAAAGAGGTTAACGAAAATCCCTATAGTACTAGCCGTACCAAACCATAATAGGGTGATAGGCGCCATCGCAATACTAACCCCTAACTGCATGCAGCATAATGCCTTATACCAAGGCATTGCTTGAAACCGAAATCGCCAATTAAGCAGCCAAATACTCATCACCGCGCCAATACTTAAGTAAAAGCTGGCTTGCAGCAACGACAAAGGAAACAACACAATACAAGTGAACAGCATGAAAACGCCCATATGAAATGGCCGTAACACACTATTGAATACAGCAAAGCCTATACCCACTAACAATAAAACAAAGGCCCTTACCACAGGCAGCGCCATACCGCTTAACATGACATAGAGGGCCGCACTAATAATCAAGGTTGTTAATACGTAGCCCCTTAGGTTTATAAAAGCATACTTCCCATTCGCCATGCTGCTGGCGAAAAGAATCACCGCACTACAGGCATAAAATGCCGTCATGGCGATAATGGATAAGTGCATTCCCGATATACTGAATATATGTGCGGTACCCGTTTGCCCAATGGTTTGCCAGTCTTCTTTGGTCAACAGACTACGTTCCCCAATCAATAACGCCTGAAACCAGCGCATTTGAATAAGGGGCAGTGTAGATAAAAAACTCGACATATTGTGACGAGTGCTATGGTTGTGAACCACGGTTTCACTGTGTAACTGTTTGATATAACCCGTAGCAACAATTTCTTGGCTGGCAAGGTATTGTTGCCGATTGAAGCCTACTGGGTTGAGGGTTCCGTAGGCAGGTTTTAATTTCGCTATGGCAGTAAATTTGTCGCCGTTGTGTAAGCATATGCCCGTCACGCGATGGCTCAATGTCATTTTTCGAGTGAATTTCAGTGCTATATCGTCTATGGCTTTGACGTTGACGACATACGCCATAAATCGCTGTTTATCTTTTTCATACCCTGCGCTTTGGGAAGGTTTAGATATTCCTACGTTTGCTACACTTTCGATTTTTTCCGAGGTTTGTGTATTTACTCTATTTTCTTGGCTACCCACGGCGCTTTTTTGACCACTGAGACAGCCGCCATGGTCAACTACCGCATTAATTGTGACATCTTGTTGAATTTTGCTCTGTGGTAGTTGCCAAGATAGGTGCCAATACCCTAAACTCGCCAACCATGTAGCACCTATTAACGCGCCACTAACTACAATAAGGCCAAATTTCATCCAACGAGTTTGCTCGTTACCACTTATTGTTTGTATGTGAAAATTACGCATTGAAAGGAACAGCAGTACACCACCACCTATGGCCAGCGTCATCACTACGTTTAGCGATGGCAACGCGGGCCATAAAGCTGCGGTTGTTGCGCTAACACAAAAACTGCCACACCAAATTGTGATACGATTTACCATTGTTTTACGTAGCAATAAATATAGTTGGCTGAATGTAGCCCACAAGTTGATAGTTAACGAACGAGTGTTATGCCAAAGAAATTTATTAGACGTTTCCTGCCCGAACCGCAGGCTGTAAAGAACAACAAAATTCTGCGCGTATTTGGCAGCGTTTTGCACGAACCTAATTTATGGCATTTAAACAGACGTTCAGCGGCAGGCGGGTTTTGTATTGGGCTGTTTTTTGCTTTTTGGCCTGTGCCCTTTCAAATGTGGCTTTCTGCGGGCGTCGCCATTCCTTTTCGTGCGAATTTGCCGCTATCGGTAGCCACAGTGTGGGTAACCAACCCCTTCACCATTCCGCCCATATTTTATGCTGCATATAAAATTGGTTCTACTGTACTTGGGACCAAGCCTGAACACTTTGAATTCCAATTCAGTTGGCAGTGGGTAGTGGAAAGTATCAGCACCATTGGCCCCGCATTTTTGGTTGGCTGCGCAATTTGTTCCATTATCGCCAGTGCTGTGGGGTACTTCACACTTAATTGGATTTGGCGCTTTCAGGTAAAGAAAGCATGGGAGCGCAGAAGATTGGCTCGTGCAAAAGCGAAATTGCAAGCCCAGTAGCGTGCTCACCCTGCCGACACCCAGGCAGACAAACACGTAAATAAACACGAAAAAGGCGCTTTTAAGCGCCTTTTTTACATTTGAATGGTTTACGTTCTATTAATGCTGGCTGCTCATGCTGTACTAATTATAAAGGCTAGTCATGCTCTGCTAAAAAGGCGAGTAACCTAGCTTCATCCCACACGTCAACATCTAGCTCTTGTGCTTTGGTCAACTTAGAGCCCGCTTTTTCACCCGCGACCAAAAATGAGGTATTTTTCGATACCGAGCCTGCCACTTTGGCTCCCAACAATTGCAGTTTCGCTTTTACATCAGAGCGGCCCATTTCGCTTAGTGTCCCTGTTACTACGCAGGTTTTTCCATCCAGGGGTAACGCACTTTGTGGTTTTTTCTCAATTGCAGGCCAATTAATACCCGCCTCTAGTAAGGCGTCGATAACATCGGTGTTGTGCGGTTCGTTGAAGAAGTTATGCAAATGCGCCGCAACAATAGCGCCTACATCTTGCACTTCAATGAGTTCGTCTTCGCTCGCATTACGAACTGCATCAAGGGTTTCAAAGTGCATAGCAAGATTAGCCGCAGTAGCCTCACCGACTTCCCTAATGCCTAACGCATATAAAAACTTAGCAAGCGTTGTGGCTTTAGATGCCTCAAGAGAAAGCAACAATTTCGCAGCAGACTTCTCAGCCATTCGCTCAAGGCCTACCACATCGCCCAATTTAAGCTGAAAGAAATCTGCAGGGCTATGTACTAAATCGGCATCAACGAGTTGGTCGACCAACTTATCGCCTAAACCATCGATATCAAAAGCTTTTCGAGAGGCAAAGTGCTTTAACGCTTGCTTGCGCTGCGCCGCACATATTAAACCACCGGTACAGCGAGCAACCGCTTCATCTTCTAATTTTTCAACATTTGAGCCACAAACTGGACAGGATGTAGGAAAGGCAATGTCTCTCACACTGTCATCCCTTTTAGCTTGTACAACAGAAACCACTTGGGGAATAACATCGCCTGCACGTCGAATAATAACGTAGTCGCCTACTTTCACCCCTAGTCGGTCAATTTCATCTTGGTTATGTAGTGTGGCGTTTGACACAGTAACACCGCCAACAAACACGGGCTCTAATCTTGCCACTGGCGTTATTGCACCGGTACGTCCTACTTGAAACTCAACATCTAACAGTTTGGTTATTTCTTCTTGGGCAGGGAACTTCTGTGCAATGGCCCAGCGCGGCGCGCGTGCCACAAAGCCTAATGTTTGTTGTACGCTAATATCATCAACTTTAAACACTACGCCATCAATATCGTAAGGTAAGTCGTCACGAAGGGTCAATATTCGCTGATAATACGCTAAGCAGCCTTTGCCTCCCTCTGCGGTGTCGATATCAGGGCATAAGGGTATGCCCCACTCACCTAATTGCGCTAATCGCGCACTATGATGATGTGGCAGCTCAAAATCCTCAGGCGTAACCACACCCAAAGAATAGGCGTAAAACATTAACGGGCGTTTCGCTGTTACTTTTGAATCAAGCTGTCTAAGGCTTCCAGCGGCAGCATTACGCGGATTAGCGAAAACTTTACCGTCGTTAGCACGCTGATAATCATTAAGCGCTTCAAAGCCCTTTTTAGGCATAAATACTTCGCCGCGAACTTCCAATCGAGATGGGTAGTTTTCGCCGCGTAATTTAAGAGGAACGTTAGCAATGGTGCGAACATTGGTAGTAATGTTCTCGCCAACTTGGCCATCACCCCGAGTCGCTGCACGTACCATTTCGCCATTTTCATAAAGAATACTAACCGCCAATCCATCAAGCTTTGGTTCGCAACTAAAACCGAGTTCTTTATTGTCTTTCAGGCGATCGTAAATACGTTTTTCAAACGCCAATAGCGACACATCATCAAACGCGTTATCAAGTGATAACATAGGCACTTCATGGGTAACTTGCTCGAAAGCAGAAAGCGCAGAGCCCCCCACTTTTTGACTTGGCGAACTTACACTCTGCAATTCAGGGAATTGCTTTTCGATGCTAATGAGTTCCTGCATATCTCTATCATATTGCGCATCGGGCACTGTAGGGGCATCGAGCACATAGTATTGATAGTTGTATTCATTTATCTGCCCACGAAGTGATTCGGCGCGGGCTTTTGCTTGTTCTAACGTGTCTGACATGATGATACTTGCGTGTAATTTTTTAAAAGAAATGGCGGTTTCACTCTGCTAACTAAAACAAAAAGCAGCACGCTCACTCAATGCTAATTGAGTGACTGTACTTAACGCCAAATAATTGTCCTAATGGTAGCATGAGAAAACAAAAAAGGGCCGCTAAAAAGACAGGCCCTTTATGCAAATTTGTAGGAATTGACTACTGGCGGGTAATCATACGTTTGCGTTCAAACTCACGTATTTTTTCCATGTATTGCTGTAAACCTTGTTTAGTTAGCACACTACGACGTCCATCAAGCACTTGAGCACCGAACTCATCCGCCAACTTACGTGCAGCGTTGTGCATCATATTGAACACTTGATGAGGGTCGCCCTCAATGGGCAGGATCATAAACAGAGAAACACCCTGCGTGTTAAACGTTTCGAGACTATCAATATCGAAAATTCCAGGCTTAAACATATTAGCCAAGCTAAATAATACCGGCCCTTTACCATTTGAATTGACATGACGATGGAAAATATCTTGGTCACCAAACTTAAAGCCAAGCGTTAATAGCATTGGCAACAAGGCCGCGCCAGCTATTGGGTCGTCCTCGGGGGCTTTCACGTTGAGTACGAGTACTTCTTGCTCAACTTGCTCAGAAGCGCCGCCGTTTTGGGTGCGGCTGCCAGAAGCAGTAGCACTTTGCATACTGTTATCTTGGCTGTCTTTACTGGTACTTTCTGCGCTTCCTGCATTGGCTGCACTATCGTCAAAATCGATACGCATTTGATCATCGCCAAATTTAGGCTCTTGGCGCTTACGGGAAATAGGTTTGCTGCGCTTTCCTTTCATAAAGCGCTTAGCTTGTTCACCTAGGCCGCTGGCACTAACGACTTCAGCACCTTCGCTTGCCTGATTTTGGGTCTCTTTGTGGCCTGTTTGCGCAGTATTACCCGACACAGATTGTGTTGCCGGTGAGTCCAAACTGAAATCATCAATTTCTGGTGAGTTGTGTTCAGGCGTTGGTTGGCTATTGCCCGCATCAGGAGACACTGGTGTACCGTCTATAGCACTATAAGTCGCAGAAGGCTGGTTGGTAGCGGCAGTTTCAACTTCGCTAGCAGGTTCATCTTCGCCTTCTCGTAATAGAAAACCTGGCGGTTCTGGGAATGCATCTGAACTAAATCCATCATCTTCACTGGCAGGGGCGGAAGTGCTTTGAAGGTGTGGCTTTGGATTAGACACCACCGAACCATAAAGCTTAGGTTTATCGGCTACCTTTTCTTTCGGTGTATTAGTGTCGGAAGCGGAATCTTCAGCGCTCGATCCAGTACTAGAGAAATTAGCTTCTTTCTGCGTAGAATCAGCTAAAGGATCACCCGTTTCATTGTAAGGCGATGTTTTATCCGATACGTTATTAACATCACGCTCAACACTAGCATCGCTATCATCGGTGCCATAAAAACTTTTTGCTTTGGAGGTACTCGCCGCAGTGTGATTGTCATGGCTAGATGCATCATCTACGTTTTGCTCATCGCTTGTATGAAAGCTGTCTTGTGAATTTCCTTCAGCACTGCCGGCGCTAACCACGCGAACTTGGCCAATACCTAACTCGTCAAAACCTTTTGATTGCGAACTCTCTTCCTCGCCAGTATCTGCCCACTGACGAGGTTCAACCCGAGGTTTACTGCTCGGCTTACCGTTTTTGCGAATTTTCCAAATACCGTGCGCAAGCACTGCAATTATAAAGCAGGTACCTGCAAACAATAGTGATAGACGTAATTCATCTTCCATTTAGCTTCGTCGCCCTTTGTTATGCTTCTGCGAAAGCCATTGCTTGTTCAACATCAACCGCTACCATCCTAGACACACCAGGCTCTGCCATGGTAACACCGGTTAAATGACTTGCCATTTCCATCGCAATTTTATTGTGGGTGATATAAATAAACTGTACCGTTTGCGACATTTCTGAAACCAAGTTACAAAAACGCCCAACGTTAGCATCATCCAATGGTGCATCAACTTCATCCAGCAAACAAAATGGTGCTGGATTAAGCCTAAATATCGCAAATACCAATGATAAAGCGGTTAACGCTTTTTCTCCACCGCTTAAAAGGTGAATTGTACTATTTTTCTTACCAGGAGGGCGCGCCATGATAGTCACCCCAGTTTCTAGCAAGTCATCGTCGGTTAACGCTAAATAAGCAGAGCCTCCTCCAAACACTTTAGGAAACAGGGTTTTCAAATCTTGGTTCACTTGCTCAAACGTAGTAGAAAAACGGGTACGGGTTTCTTTATCTATTTTACGTATTGCGCTTTGCAATGTGTCTAACGCATCGGTTAAGTCATGATATTGAGTATCAAGGTGTAACTTTCGTTCCGATTGGGTATCAAATTCTTCTACTGCTGCTAGGTTCACCGCCCCTAACCGTGACAAACTGCCCTGCGTGCTTTCAAGTTCCTTCTGACACTTTGTTTCATCTGCCGCGTCAGGCAGTGTTTCAAGTATAGATTTGAGCGACTGCTTGCTGTCTTCTAGCTGTTCCAAAATAGCGGAAGCACGCACTTTAAAGCCCTCAATCTCAATATTGAGCTTTTCAATGCTACTCGTGCGCTCTTGAATGTCTTTGGCTAACGCCTGTTGACCTTTTTCTGACTCACGCAGCATTTGTTCTATTTCATCATGCTTAGATTGGTATTCGGAACGCTTGTTTTCAAGTTCACTTTTTTGTGTAAGCAGTTCTTGTAGTTGGACTTTTTGAACCGCTTGTGGCGCCGACAAATCTGTAAGCTCTTTGCTTAGCGTATCTCGTCTTGATTGATAGTCGGTTAGCTGTTGTTGGTTACGCGTTACCTGTTGGGCGTATAAGTTCTGATGACTTTCCAATTGCTGTACTTTTAATGCCATTTCATGAGCCTGATGTGTTAACGACTCTACCTTACTACGAAGTTGCGCCACCTTATTATCAAATTGTTCTCGGTTATTTTGCGCTTCGCTAACGCGCTCTTCGTATTCCGATAACTGCGCTTCATGAATTTCAAGCTGTTCAGATAATGTTATAAGCTGCGCATCTTCTTTACTCAACATGACGTTTTGCTTGCTTAATTCGTCTTTAAGTTTTACGCTTTGCGCCGCTAACTGCTCGTTTTGCATCACCAAGACAGACATGGCATTGGTATGCTGAACTAGGGTATTTTTAAGGTTCTCATAAGTGAGTTTGGCATGGTCACTTTGCTCAGTATTACGACTAACCAGCACAGTGGCCTCTTCTACTTTTGTCAGGGCTGATAATTTATCGTTTTCAATACGGTTAAGCTTTTCACTTAATTCAGCCAGCTTTGATGCTCTATGTAACACGCTGTTTTCAACTTCACCGCCCCGCACTACCCAATCTTTAGCACACCACAGACCTTCTTCTGAAAGTACGGACATTGTGTTTTGAAGGGTGCTGACCATATTCACTGCATCAGCGTTGGTTTCACACAATAGAATATGATTGAACGCTTCTGGCACCCGTTCGTTTGGTAAAACGGCAGCCAAGGTGTTGGGTTGTTTTACATCGGTGAAAGCTGATTGGGCAAACACCCGCCCCCCCATGGGCAAAAGCGGTATATGATTAACTAAGTCGTTTATTTCAAGAGAACCGGCAATATAAGGTTGATGCCAATAGCGCAATACGGTTTCCACACAGTCATTCAAATGTTCTGGCACATTCAGCTGCTGCCACAACAATTGTAAGTCGCTATGAATGTCTGAATTACTGGTAGCTGCATCGTCTTGTAGTGCAGACAGTGCCGCAATTGTAGATTGTACAGATTGTCGTTCGCCGTCTCGCTGTCTATGCAATGTGTCAGCTTGTGCTAAGGCTTGTTGACTGCTTTTAAGGGCTTCTTTGGTGTCGTTGTATTGTTCCAACGCCTCGCTTACCTGAACTTCGGCTTCATCAATTTGCGCGGACAACATGGCAATGCGATCGGCAATATCATCGGTATCAAGCTGGCTAAGCTCATCGTTCAGTTCACTGATACGCTGCGAAGTACGAAGCTGCATGTTCATTGTCGACTGAATTTGACTATGACAGGTTTGCACTTCTTGCTTTAAACGATGATAAATTTGTTCGTGCTCGCGACTTTGTGCACTGAAATCACGGCGTTCTTGCTCGGCATTTTCAAACATGTCTTTGGCTTGCGCCAAGGCTTCATCATTTAACTCTTGCTGGGGCACCAAGTTGTCTAAACCCGATTTAGACGTGGCCAATGCTTGGTTAGCTTCATCTAACCCAGTGACTAACAAGTTTGTTTGCTCATTCAACGTGACAAGTTCGGCCTCAATTTGCTGTTTGCGCTGCTGACTATGCAATTCGGTTTGTTCAATGCGAGTAATAGCGTTACTGGTGGTAAATAGCTGCTGCTGTACATCATCGGCAGCTTGTTTGTTTTGCGCCAGTTGCTCTTTGTAGGTGAGCATGCCCGCTTCATCGCCATGTTGCCGTAACACTAATGCATCAAGTGCTTGCTGGTGACCTTGCAGCGCCTGCTTTAAGTTTTCAGTTTGTTCGCTATTTTTTAAAAAGCGAATACCCGCTAATTGCCCCTTCAGTTCACGCACTTTCTCACGCAACATTTTATAACGGGTTGCAGTCGCGGCTTGGCGCTGAAGCTTTTCAAGTTGTTGACCAAGTTCATCACGCACATCATTTAACCGCGCTAGATTATCTTGGGTGTGGCGAATACGATTTTCAGTTTCCCGCCTTCTTTCTTTGTACTTGGAAATACCGGCCGCTTCTTCGATGAAAATTCGCAGCTCTTGCGGCTTAGATTCTATTAGCCGAGAAATCATACCTTGTTCAATAATGGCGTAAGAGCGAGGCCCTAACCCTGTGCCCAAAAACAAATCGGTCACATCACGACGACGACATTTAGTGCCGTTTAGAAAATAGGTAGATTGGGCATCGCGGGTAACTAATCGTTTTACCGACAATTCACTGTAGGTCGCATATTCGCCGCCAATTCGCCCTGCACTGTTATCAAAAAATAACTCAACACTGCACTGCCCCACAGGTTTGCGTGCGGTAGAGCCGTTGAAGATAACGTCGGTCATGGCATCGCCACGTAAATTCTTAGCAGAACTTTCCCCTAACACCCATCGTACGGCATCGATTACATTCGACTTTCCGCACCCATTTGGGCCGACAACAGCGGTCATTTCACTAGGAAAAGGAATTGTGGTTGGGTCTACAAAGGACTTAAAGCCCGCTAGTTTGATCTTTTTTAAACGCACAACAATACCTTACGCACTAAAGCTACGTAACAAGATGCGCCCCGTTGATATGGGTTAAATGTTATAAAAGAAATATTTAGCGTATTGGCTAAGTGCATTAGGAAGCACATTTTTATGGTTTTTATTATGCTTGGACTTTACCAAATCTAACAGCTTGTAACAATTACCATTTCGTTTGCGTTAGGGTGTTACGTATAATGTGTAAATAACTATGTTTTAGTAAAAGCTTTAGTAAAACCGTCTTAGTAAAACCGAGCACTGGAGTAATGATGAGTTCGCGAAGTGGTATACATTATTTTTTTGAAGGGTTTTCATTAATCAAAACTAAAGGCTTAAAACGCTTTGTTTTTGTTCCTTTGGCTATCAACATTCTGCTTTTTTCCGCCGCATTCTATTTTCTATTTGGTCAAATTGAATACGGCATAAGCTATGTGATCAACCTAGTGCCTGAATGGCTGGGCTGGATTAAAACAGCAGTGAATTTCTTTTTATGGCCGTTAGCGGTGTTAAGTGTACTGCTTATATTTGCCCTGATATTTGGCACACTTGCAAACTGGATTGCTGCGCCTTTTAATGGTGTATTATCAGAAAAAGTTGAGCGCCACTTAACTGGGCAAGCGATGGGTGACGATGGATTACTCGACCTTGTAAAAGACATTCCTCGCACCTTGGGCCGAGAATTCACAAAACTCTTTTGGTATATCCCTCGTGCTATAGGCTTCTTAATACTGTTTATATTTGTGCCTGTGTTCGGACAAATTCTGTGGTTCTTATTTTCAGCCTGGATGATGGCAATTCAATACTGCGATTACCCTTACGATAACCACAAAATTGATTTCAAGCGCATGCAAAATCATCTATCGCAGCATAAAGGCAAATCGATGTCCTTTGGCATTATGGTGAATATCTTTTCACTTATTCCCGTGGTGAACTTTATTGTAATGCCAGTCGCCATCTGCGGTGCTACATCAATGTGGGTCAGTGAACTACGTGATGAAGCATTAAGAAATCGGGTTTAACACTCTATTCTTCGGTATTGGTTTTAGCGTCTGTATTCGCATTGGTAGTGGTAGCAGCATCGGCTGCTGCCTCCCCCGCATTCATTTCACCACTCGCCTTGTGGCTTTCGTAGGCTGCAAGCCATTGCCCGGCCTCTTGGGGTTGTCCGCTTTTATGAAAAGCCTGAAATAAGTTCATTGAAATAGGCCGCTGCGCCGCAGGGTTTGCCAATTGCCCTTGCCACAACGACAAATACAAATCGGGTATGACACCACTATCATGGTGCTCCATAAATGTGATCACACGGCTAGGCTTGTAACTAGTGACATTAATTGCACCACAGGTTTTAGCGGTACCTACCCGTAAAGGTAAAAATTTTTCTTTGGCTTTTGTTTCCCAGCGATTCACCGTGTTTTGAGGATAATAAGCAATGGCGCCGTCCATGGTAAGATTAGGCGGTGCAAACGTGTTTAACCCTTCTTTGGTGCAGTAACGCCTTGCGGCGTTGCGTGACAACGCATATTCATCAATAAAACCAGCGAAGTGCGCCAGTTCGTGTACCATCACCGAGTAAGCATCGCTTATATCTAAGTACATCACCCCATTTTGAACATTGGCTTTGCCCTGCTCCGATACCACGATGGCATGGGTAACATCCCGAGCCTTAACAATTGGCGCCAGTGGCTTCACGTTGCAGGCAAGATTACCTTGCCCTTGAAAATTAGCGTTACAATCAAGCACATTATTTTCAAGCCATAAAGGCGGCGCGATACATAGTGGCAGTTCACTCAACCGTTCATCGTTCACATAGTCTTTATATAACTTATCAGCACGAGCAATTGTGGCCAAAGAAGTGGCCACAAGTTGTATTCGCTGGTGACACGCCGTATTCGTTTGCCATAAATATTGAGGTACATTTGAAGGTGTTGTTGGACTATAGCGCTTGATGACAGACGCCATCTGCTGCGCTAATTTATGACCTTCCTTAGCGGCGCGCTGAATAAATACCTTTGCGTCGTCACGATTATTTTCATCCCACAATAACCTGCCGTACTTAAAAGCACTTTGCATATCATCCATGGCCGTTTTTTGAAGCCAAGGTTTTGCCAATTCTGGTTGAGCGTGTAACAGATACCAATCAGCGAGTGCAGCTTGAGCAGGCATATAGCCTTGTTCAGCCGCTCTAATTAACCATTTCTCTCGTTTTTCTGGGTTCTCAGTCGCCATGGCAAAGGCGAGTTGCGCTTCGGCGACATTACCAAGGGCAGCTAAACGAACCAGCCGATCTGAAGCGGCCTCCTCACCTAGTAATTGGTATAACGCCCATGCTGCGTCAGCATTATTAATTGAGGCTAACTGCTCAAGCCAATATTGGGCATTATTTTTAGTTGCTACATTGATAAGAAGGTGTTGTGCTTCTTCGCTGGCATTGTCGTTGCCCTGACTTGTACCAGATTGTTCATGATTTTGCGCCGCAAGCCATAGCAGCGCGTAAACGCTTTGCTTTAACGGCCGAGCTTTATTTGATGAAAGTGAGTTACTCGCGGGAGCGCTAGCAGTTGAATCAGCGCTGGCTGAATTAGAGCTAAGTGGATCAGAACCGGCTTGTTCGGGTGCCAATGCATCAGATAACTTAGGCTCGGTTGTAATAGGTTCGGCTAAGAGAAATTGCTTATCATAAGCGTGTATTGCCGAGGTAGCATTACGCACTAACTGCTGCGTGTAACGGCCGCTGTCACCCGCTATCAGCAACAGCGCTATTATCGCTAATGTTAATCCACGCATTGTCTAGACGCTGTTACTCTTCAGCGTCTGACGAACGTTGACGAAGACGGTTAAGCTCCATTCGAGCGTAACGATGTTCAACATAATCAAAGACGTTGGTGCTCAGCGCCAACTTAAAATAGTTAGAAGCGATACCATTGTTGCCATCTTGGCTATGGTACTTACCTAAATAAAAGTACGCTTCACACAGCCTATCAGTTAATGCTTTTTGACTCTTTACACCGTCGAGTAGCGAATTAAGCACTGCGTTTTCATCAACCACGCCTAAAAATAAATCGGTTAGTGTGGTGGCCCAATGTTCATTATTTAATTCTGGGCGAATAGCCGCTAAATAAGCCTGACCTTCTTCTGGCGATAAATCGTAATGGGCAAAATACGCCCACAAGGCACGAAACGGGTCAGAATTATCCTTTTGTAAAAACCGGCCTAAGTCTTCTATAGCCAATTCCGATCTACCGCCGTAATACAAGGCAATGCCACGGTTCAAAAAAGCGAAATCATATTCAGGGTTAATTTCTAGCGTAGAATCGAAAGAATCGTAGGCTTGTATAAAGTCACTTTGCTGAATGTAGTGAATGCCCATAGAGTTATAGGCTTCTGCAAAATCGGGCTTAAGGTTGATAGCCTGACTGTAATCAAACTGTGCTAACCCACCTAACCCAACGCTGTCGTATAGCATTCCGCGTTGTAGGTGAAGTTCTGCTTTGTCTTCATCAGACAAGGCGCTGCTACCCAAAATTTGATTGTAACGGGCAATAGCCATTTCAGAGCGAGGATTAACTGGCGCTGGCTCTGCTAACAGTAAATTACCCATTTGTGGCTGGCGAGAAACTTCTGGAGTTTGTGCACAACCGCCTAAAATACCAACAAGTATGAAAAAAAAGATGAGACTAACGTTTCGACGCATGGTAAAAAAGCATTCTTAAGTAAGAAAAAACATCCCGCGTTACAGATGCGTAAGCGGCTTTATATGCCGCCAACCTTCTCGCATTTAGTGTAAAAAGTAAAGTTATAAGTCGGGAGAATGTAGGTAGTTATGGATAATAAAAAGATAAAAAAACTAATAGAACAAGCACAAGAAGTACAACAACACTCGCACTCCCCCTATTCTAATTTCAAAGTGGGTGCAGCTGTACTTACTGAGTCGGGTGATATTTTTGCAGGCTGCAACGTAGAAAGTGCCGCTTACCCTCTTGGGCAATGTGCTGAGGCTAGCGCCATTGGAAATATGGTTAGCCACGGCCACAAACGCATTCAATCTATTGTTGTGGCAAGTCAGAACGATGAATTTTGCTTTCCTTGTGGAGGCTGTCGACAAAAAATTGCAGAATTTGCCCCAGACGATACCCCTGTGGTGATGGTCACTAAATCGGGTAAAACCCACGAAACCACCATTGGTGAACTACTGCCTAATGCGTTTAGAGCGCACGATTTAGGCAAGTAGTTAGGTTTAGGCTTGATATTTAGGTATAAGGTCTTACGCGGTTATTTTAAATTTTATAAAGCCGCGTAAGGCTTACGCTTTTCACCCGCGATATTCTATGTTTCTTTCCCCCTTTTTATTTTTATGCATTGCTTAATTCACGCTCAACCCAAGTGCTTTTTTAATGACTAGATCTTGTCAGCACATTTTCGGCGCAGCAGAACGAGTAATATTTAAGATCAATCCATTTTGATTGAATGCTAATGCTACTTGGTCACCAATTTCAATGCCTGTGGCAATACGCTGATGCGCTCTCATACTCGCGACAAGATTATCAGATAGGGTTATTTGCTTTGACGAGCAATCTACTAACGTCCATTGATTATTGATGTTCGTCAGTGTCGCTACACTTGTTCTTACTGCATTCAATGTGGCTAGCTGTTGTTCGTAAGCTCTACTATAAGCCTTATATTGTTTGCTGTAATCGTTACTATCTACATCGGCTATTTCATCGCTAAAACCGTGTACTTCAAGTTCAACATCTATAGTGGCAATATCTACAGTATTGCTTACCTGGCTTTTAAAATCATAAATACCTACCAATATAACCAATACAAAAGCAGCCGCACCAAATGCAAACCAGTCCTTATGCCCACTTCCTACAAGTTGCCAAAAGCGTGAACCTTGCCCAAAACGTGAGTATTCATGGTGTTTTGCATTATTTATTACCTTACGTTTAATGCGACCTGGCACTTTGCGTTGGTTTTTACTGTGCTGATATGCCTGACGGAAGTGTTCATTTTCGTCGTTCATGATTGTGACTCCAATGCTTTTTTAAGCTTTTCCCTTGCATAACGAAGACGTGTTTTCACTGTCTCATGAGGGACACAACAAATTGTACTTATCTCGTGTACGCTAAACCCTTCTTGCTGTAAGGAAAATGCTTCTTTCTGCTCGAAGGGTAACCGCTTTAACAGTTGGTGAAAGTCAGGTACCTCATCTAACGGATTACTATCAGACACCAAGCTTTCAACCTGATTACAATGGTTACTTTGTTGATATTGCTTTCTACGTTCATCTAGCAGGGTGTTGCGGCCAAGGGTGAAAAGCCAGCCCAGAAATTTTCCTTCCTGGCGATACAAGTGCTTTTTTTCTATTACCTTTAGCCACGTTTTTTGAGTTATATCTGCCGCCATATCTGCGTTACTCAACACCAGCAAATAGTAATACAATGCATTGCTATGTTGATCGTATAAACGAGATAACGCTTTAGGTTCCCCCGTACGCGCATATCGTTCCATTAAGCTTTCATCGCTTAAGGGTGCACTGAACCAATCTTTTACCGATATCAGCAGCCCTGCTCTGGCATAACTCATACGCGCTCCCTTATTCACCTTGAAGAACTAAGTAAAAACCAATCAAAACATGCTATTGACGAGCGGATTCAAAACGAAAATCTAATACAACAAACATATCATGTTGAGCCACTGGCACACCATTTTCTATTTTTGGTTTATATTTCCATTTTGACAAGGCTCTGCGGGCTGCACGGTCGAACACACGCTTGGGCTCGGCGCTAATAATATGAATATCTTGTACCGTACCATTTGACGCTACCGTAAAACCTAATTTCACCCATCCTTCTATACCATCTCGCAACGCCTCTTGGGGAAAAGAGGGATCTACTCGAAATTGCGGTGAAGCTTGCATATCCTTTTGTCCACTTTGAAAATTAGGATTTATATTCACCGTATTGTTGGTAAATTGAGGGGTAAACTTAAACGTTGTATCAGTATCATTGGGCGTAGGATCTGCTTTAGGTATTTCCATAGGCGGCTGAGCTACAGGCTTCTCCATGGGTTTTATAGGCGTACGTACAATCACTTTAGGATCGTCCAACGTCAGTACAATCGGCCCAACAGTCTGATATTCCGTAACTTTACCCCCAACCTGTTCGTTCTCTATCAATTTAGCCATAACGGCAAACAAAGCAAAGGTGATAACTACACTCATTGCTATGTAAATAAGTGGCTTAACGCTGAAGGGGCGAAGTACATCATGTTCTGTAAATGCGTTCATATTGCTCTCCTGTTTTCTTACATAACGAAACAAAATGGCAATAGGGGTGATTTATTTTTACGGCTAGAGTAAAACTGCATGCGGGCAACCACTGGTATGACCATTCAGATTGATAAATTGACTCTTCGTCATCTGCTAATACTATATTCAGTCTCGTAGACCGGTGAAACCTAAGCAGCGTACGCTTATCATAGAGTTCGTTTTAATAAGCACGTATTAATGAGGCTGTATCGATGAGCCAGTATCGACAAGCTCAGCTAAAAAAATACGAAAACGATAAAGCGGCCTACTAACGTTTCCCCAAATGAATTTTGTTGCGTTGAATGTTCGTTTAAAAGACTAACGCGTTTTTAAGCACATTTTGCGTACTATATATGGAATATAACTACCCATGACCACTAAAACTCAAGCCTTATTTACCCCTTTCGAACATAAAGGGCTTTCGGTAGACAACAGAATTGTAATGGCACCGATGACTCGTGAATTTTCTCCTGAAGGGATTCCTACCACAGAGGTTGCTGATTACTATCGCCGCCGCGCTGAAGGTGGAACAGGATTAATTATCACAGAAGGCACTACGGTAAACGATCCAGTAGCTAATATGAGCCATCGGATTCCGGTCTTTCATGGTGACAAGGCACTTGCCGGTTGGGAAGAAACGGTAAAGGCCGTGCACAGTGTTGGTGGTAAAATTATGCCTCAGCTTTGGCACGTAGGAATGGCTCGTGTTGCTGAAAAAGCCCCTTTCCCGGAACTGCCTAGTGCAGGGCCTTCAGGCTTATTTAAGCCTGGTAAGCAAGGCGCAGAGCCAATGACTCAACAACATATTGAGTCTGTAATCGGTGCTTTCGCAACCGCTGCGGCAGATGCTAAACGCATTGGTTTTGATGGTATTGAAATTCACGGCGCACACGGCTATTTGATTGACCAGTTTTTCTGGAGCGGCACTAACGAGCGCACCGATGATTGGGGTGGCAGCATGGCGAACCGTGGTCGCTTTGCGGTAGAAATTATTAAAGCGATCCGCGCCGCAACCTCACCTGACTTCCCCATTGTGCTGCGTTATTCACAATGGAAACAACAAGATTACACAGCGCGCCTAGCGGAAACACCACAATTACTTGAAGAATTTTTAGCGCCGCTTAGCGATGCAGGTGTAGACATTTTCCATTGTTCACAGCGCCGTTACTGGGAAAATGAATTCGAAGGTAGTGATTTAAACCTAGCAGGATGGACCAAAAAGCTTACCGGTAAGCCAACGATTACCGTAGGTTCAGTAGGTCTTAACGATGATTTCTTTGGTGCGTTTACGGGTAAAGGTTCTAACACGCGTGCTATCGATGATTTGATTGAACGTTTAGAAAAAGGCGAGTTTGATTTGGTAGCCGTAGGCCGCGCCCTACTCCAAGATGCCAATTGGGCAAATAAAATCAAAAACAACCAGCTTGATGAACTAGAGGAATTCTCAGGGAAAGCCCTCGCGTCGCTTACATAAGCAGTTATACAAGCTCGTGCATAGGCAGTTCCATAAGCATTTATATTAATGTTTGTGGAACCTTTGCACGTTCACTCAATAAATTCGCTAATGTTCTGGCTGACTTGCTCGCTAACATACGTGCACGTACATAGGATTGTTTAAGTGGCAACATCCAGAATGGCTGACAACACTACACTCATCATTGACCGTTTAACCAAGCAGTAATCTTCACTATGACACAACCCATGCCGTCTAATAAGTTAGCTAAAAATACACTGCTATTAGCCGCAGCTGCCATTGGTTTTGCGCAAACCGTTCTGTTCGCAATTTTAGCACCGCTGGGTAGAGAAATTGGCCTAATAGAAGTGCAAATTGGCGCCATTATTTCTTGCTCATCTCTCACATTATTTTTAATCAGCCCTTTGTGGGGGCGTGCTAGCGATCGCTGGGGTAGACGGAAAGTACTCTTAATAGGATTGTTTGGTTATTCTGCGGGTACTTTGGTTTTCGCGGGTGTATTCCAAGCTGCACTATTAGGCCTTCTAGCTCCTTTAGCAGCGCTTGTCTTACTTATCATTACGCGAGTGGGCAATGCCACGGTAATGGCTGCTGTATCGCCTTCAGCAAGTGCCTACATGGCAGATATCACTACGGTAGAAGAGCGAGTAAAGGGGATGGGCGCGCTAGGTGCTGCAACCAATATTGGCTCAATTTTGGGGCCTGCCATTGGTGGGTTGTTGGCCAGTATAAGTTTACTTACGCCGCTTTACTTTTCTGTGGGTGTAACCGTTGCCGTCGCGGTATTAGCCATGTTCTCTTTGCCCGTATTGCCTAAGCCTACACATACTTCAGCACCCAAGAAGCTTAAATACACTGATCCTAGAATATTTCCATTAATAGTAGCAGGCGTATTGTTGTTTATGGGCTTTGCCATCGTTCAGCAAACTATAGCCTTTCGGTTTCAAGACACCTTCGGACTAAACAGCACCCATACCGCCAAAATTGTAGGCTTCAGTTTAATGATTTCTGCCGCATCTGCGTTGTTGGTTCAAATGCTGGTTATTCCTCGATTAAAGCTTCGCCCTTTCACCTTATTACGGCTCTCAATGCCCATCATGATGATAGCGTTTGCTATCTTAGCTTCTGGTGAAACTAAACTTCAATTTATGTCAGCCATGTGCGTATTGGGTTTGGGGTTAGGCATAGCGGGGCCGGGTTTTATGGCTGGGGTATCGGTAGCGGTATCATCAGATGAACAAGGTGCTGTAGCAGGCATCGCTGGCGCCTGCCCACCTTTGGGGTTCGCAGTAGGCCCGCTTTTAGGCTCATATCTTTACGCTATAGATGCCTCGCTGCCCTACTGGTTTTCGTTCAGCTGTTATTTGTTGGTGTTTTTCTTCACGCTAAAATTTAAAACACGCCATTAAAACAGGCTATGGCATTAACTGGGCTCACTACTTTCTACTGGTCACTTCTATTGGTAACTTTCTACTTAAATCGTTTTACTAACGTCTATGTAAGGCTCTTGATAAACAACAGCGCTGCTAAACATGCGCTATTTTCTGACCACAATCTCTTCGGCTTCTGTTACCGTTTTTGCGTCGGCCCGTTCAATAACTTTAAGTAATGTAGTTTGAATAGTTTCATCGGTTCTTGCGTCAGTCTTGCTGGCAAACTTCTGCTCTTGTGGCGCAACGCCTTCTTCGGCAATAAATCCCATCACTACTTCGTTTGCACAATCAGGCGTTTCGCCATAATACGTTAAAGTAATTTGTGGGTAGCCTTGAAATCCTTTCTTTACCCTTTTAGCAATGCGTTTTGTCGATTTATCTAAATTCATAATAGCTCTGGTAGGTCATTGTTCTAATGTTCAAAGCATTACATGTAACCTGTTCAATGTCGCAGGTTATTTACTAATAAATACCTAATTCACGGTAACTGGCATAACTGTTGGCTATTAAAAGTGGGTTATTATGAACAAGAAAGCTGATACAACGACGGCAAGACCCACCAATGCACACCATGCATTACTGTGCTGATTACTACTACGGCCACCAAAATTTCGGCCTTCACTTTCCCGTCCGTTCTCACTTTCTGAGCGCCGTAGATTATTTTGTTTTGGGTATCCGCCAAACGTGACCGCTTTGCAAATAGGCCAACCTACCCAATAGCAAACTGTCCAAAAAAACAATTCAATAATTAGGTAACCAGCTGCCCTGAAGAGACCTTTGGCTACTTCCCCTACAATAACTTCTTCCATCATCATTCCCACGTGTATGTGACGCAGTTTGAGCCGCTTATAGATGCTTCTAGGTGAATTGAAAGCGACACGCCCGCTGCATTTAGCTTAAGAGCAGCATAAGCAATAACTGCTTTGCTGACAAAGAGTGAGGTGTAACGAGATATGTTGCGTGTCTTTCTAGGTGTAGTCTTTCTAGGCGTAACCTAGAAGCTCAGAAATGAACGTATAAGTTGATGCTACAAAAATGCGCTAAACGAAAGCTTTAGCGGGCATGCTTCGTTAATCCAAGGTTATGTTTTTGACGTTTGCACATCGTTTTTTAGTACCAGTACGATTAGCAATATAATTGCTAACGGCGGCACGAGTGCAGCAAAGAAAGCTACGACAGCGGTAAGAATAGGCGATTGGGTTTTTCGTTTTCCTAAGTAATAGCCAAGCGCAGCCATGAGTAAAGCAAAGGCAACAATAACTTGCCCTAACAATGTCACATTAATATTCATAACAAGCGTTCCATTTTATCATCTTAGTAAAATCAACCTTAGCGGAGGCGATGGTCGTCTTACCATCGCCTTTACGTAAAGTTGAGTATTTTTACACGAGGAGCTAAATGATAAAGAAGCGAGTGAAAGTGTAGTTTAGTTAACGTTAATGCTGCCTTTGTCTATCTGTTGTACTGCGGTGTATGGAATAACAATAGTGTCAGCCACAATAGAAAACGCGGCATCAATAACAAAGAAAGGGACATTCCCAAACGTAGAACCGATATTTTCACGTCGGCTTGGTTCACCGTTTAACAAACATACATTGTATGAAAAACCGCTATATACACGAGGTATTTCTTCGCAGTAACTTTTCTTACCTTGATGTTCAATTTGAACATGGTTGTTGTCAGGAGAAATTGTTTTCACAGTGGCACAAGAGCAACATGCTAAAGATAAGATGGCGAGAGGTAAAACTTTCATATAGTACTAATTCCATTTATTAAGTAAGCATTATCAAACTAATGCTGATTTCATCAAACGTTCCATTAATCACCGGCACCATTAATCACCGGTCACCTTAGCGAACGGCAATGAGGGGTATCATTGCCCGGCCCAATACCCGATTAAGATACCCGACTAAAATTCACGACAAAGGCATGAGTCATATTCATTTTTTAATGTTATCACTGCCTGGAGTTCATATTCAAATCCGATGCAGTTTAATCATTAAACTGTTATGTATTTAAATCAAACATTCAAAATGTTTGATAAAGGTCAAATTGTTCAATAAATAAACGGCGTATTCTATTGGTGTGATAGCATCTTTTATTGAGCGAGCATCAAGTGACACATTCAACCAAAGAACAAATAGATGCGATGCATGTTGGCGTTATTGTGGCGGTAAGAGGGAGTATTGTTGATATCCGTTTTACTAATCAACTGCCAGACATCCACACCATCATTTACGCTAATGACGGTAAAATAACGTTAGAAGTGGTTTCTCAACTCTCGGCAGAAAAGGTACGCACTATTGCGCTAACGCCTACCCAGGGCTTAGCTCGCGGTATGTTAGTAAAAAGTTCACAAGGCCCGCTAAAAGTGCCCGTTGGTCCTTCAATACTCACCAGAATGTTCAATGTGTTTGGTGAAGCTATTGATGGCAAACCCTTTATTAATAACACAGAGCGGCGCAGCGTTCATCAATCCCCTCCTCCCCTTGTTAGTATTTCCAGCCAGCTACAGATATTTGAAACCGGCATAAAAATCGTTGATGTTCTGTGTCCGCTTGAGCGAGGCGGAAAAGCGGGCCTATTTGGTGGCGCTGGCGTGGGCAAAACCGTTTTGCTCACCGAAATGATCCACAACATGGTAAGCCACCAACAAGGCGTAAGTATATTTTGCGGTATAGGCGAACGCTGCAGAGAAGGTGAAGAGCTTTATCGCGAGATGAAACAGGCTGGAGTGTTAGACAACATGGTTATGCTATTCGGGCAAATGAACGAACCTCCTGGAAGCCGCTTTAGAATAGGTCACAGCGCGCTAACCATGGCTGAGTACTTTCGTGATGACGAAAAGAAAGATGTGCTATTACTCATCGACAACATATTTCGATTTATTCAAGCGGGTTCTGAAGTGTCTGGCCTAATGGGCCAAATGCCATCACGAATGGGTTACCAACCCACCCTCGGCACTGAATTATCAAGTTTAGAAGAACGTATCGCCAATACACAAAACGGTGCCATTACGTCTATTCAAGCAGTCTATGTACCTGCTGATGACTTTACCGATCCAGCAGCGGTGCATACTTTTTCTCACCTATCAGCAACCTTAGTACTATCACGCAAACGCGCTAGTGAAGGCTTTTATCCTGCCGTCGATCCGTTGCAGTCAAGTTCAAAACTAGCTACGCCTAATGTGGTTGGTGATAGACATTATCAAATAGCACAACAGGTTCGTCATATTCTTGCCCAATACAATGAATTAAAAGACATCATTGCCATGTTGGGGTTAGAACAGTTATCTAAAAGAGATCGAAATGTTGTGGCAAGAGCCCGTCGATTAGAGCGCTTTTTTACTCAACCATTTTTCACTACCGAGCAATTTACTGGCATGAAAGGAAAGTTCGTGACTATCGAACAAGCATTAGAAGGTTGCGAACGCATTTTAAGCGGTGAATTTGACGAGCATCCCGAAAGCGCGTTGTACATGATTGGCGATATTAATGACGCGATTAGCGGTCATAAAGCACCTAAAACAGCATCAGATGAGGCACATCATGCAGGTTAATATTCTTTTACCCAATCAAATATTTGCCCAGCTTTCAGGCATCAGCAATCTGATTGTTGAAACCCCTTCAGGAAGTTTTGGCATTCTGCCTCACCGTTTAGATTGTATCACCCCCTTGGTACCAGGAATTTTAACTTATCAATGTAATAACCAATCCCCGCAGTTTATTGCTATTGACCAAGGGGTGTTAGTGAAAACGGGAAAGCAAGTCTCTATTTCCGTTAGAAGAGCAATAAGTGGGAAATCCCTTGAAACCTTGCAACAAGCAGTTACCCAAGAATTTATTCATCTGGATGAAGAGCAACAAGCCCTGCGGGCTGTGTTAGCTAAGTTGGAAACCGGGTTTCTCAAACAATTTTCATCACTGTCTCAGCAGTAGCTTTATGGATAAACCACCCATTAAAGCTAAAAACAATAAAACGCCACGCTCACAGAACATGTCTCATCAAGTAGAAAAGAAAGTGGCATTAAAGTTATATGCTAAGCGCCATAAACACCCAGGCGTGTGGTTTGGATTAGGGTTAATGGGTATTGTGGGTTGGTCTGTAGCACTTCCCACACTTTTGGGTATTGCATTAGGCATTTGGCTTGAGGCCAGTATTAGTGATTCTCGCGCTTATACGCTTATATTTTTGCTGGCAGGGTTAACGTTGGGCTGTTTTATTGCGTGGAATTGGGTTAGCAAAGAGTATGCAGCAATGCATAGCCCTACCGTCACGATGAAGGCCAACACTAAGGCTCCCACTAAGGCTCCCACTAAGGCAAACACTGTGCCCAAAACGAAAACAAGTAAAGAAAACGAATAAGGAGCTACTTAGCAATGATACCCATCGAAAATTTAAGTTTAACCTCACTTATTTTGCCTTTTCTAATAGGCACAATGCTAGGTTGCTGTTTTTTCTATGCCCTGTGGTTTACCGTGAAAAAAGGCATGAATGCCACGCAGCCAGCGCTATGGTTCTTAAGTAGCTTATTGCTACGCATGGGGACGGCAATCAGTGTTTTTTACTGGGTGGGTAATAATGATATTTGGCGTCTATCAGCCTGCTTGGCAGGTTTTGTGATAGGCAGAATATTAATGACTAAAATCACTAATAACGCCAATCCTACCGGCGCAGAAAAAGGAGCACTACATCATGCACCTTAGCCCGGATGAAATTGTGTATTGGCAATATGGCGTAATTAAACTGAGCGCTACGCTTGTTTTTACTTGGGTCATTATGGCGATACTGGTGGTTAGCGCCTATTTTATCACTCGTAACCTCAATAAAAAGAATCACCGCTCACGCTGGCAAAATGCCTTAGAAATAATAGTCATCACCATCAATGACCAAATTTCAGATGCAGGCTTAGATAAGCCGCGACGCTACATGGGGTTTCTGGGTACATTGTTTTTGTTCATTGCAATGGCAAATCTATTGACTATTTTCCCTGGATTTGAGCCGCCTAGTAGCTCCCTATCCACCACCCTTGCGCTGGCTTTTTGTGTATTTGTATCTGTGCCTTTTTACGGAATAAAAAACAAAGGGGTGAAACAGTATCTACTTTCTTACACGGAACCCACGTATTTCATGTTGCCCTTCAATATTGTAGGCGAGTTGTCACGCACCCTAGCCCTTGCCGTACGCTTGTTTGGAAACATGATGAGTGGCGCCATGATCTTAGCCATTCTACTGGTTATTTCGCCGCTAATTTTTCCTGTTGTTATGTCACTGCTTGGCCTGCTGACCGGTATGGTTCAAGCCTATATCTTTTTTGTATTGGCATCGGTTTACATTGCCGCTGCCAGCACGGTTAGTGCGAAAGCCTCCCTTACCCTAACGCCACCACAACAAAAGGCAGAATAATGGACAGTCTTACGTTAATAGCAATTTGCTCAATTATCACCGCAGGTCTTACCATAGGTATTGGTGTGCTGGGGCCATCGCTTGCAGAAGGAAAAGCAGTTGCCAGTGCGCTAAACGCGCTTGCCCAACAGCCCGATGCGTCGCCCACCATTACCCGTACTTTATTTGTAGGGCTCGCCATGATTGAGTCAACTGCTATCTATTGCTTTGTAGTCTCAATGATTGTGTTATTCAGTAACCCGTTTTGGAATTATTTTATTGCCCAAAATGGAGGCTAAACCATGCCTATCGATTGGTTTACTGTTATTGCACAAATTATCAATTTTTTGATATTAGTGTGGCTGCTTAAGCGCTTTTTATACCAGCCTATTCTTGATGGCATTGATGCCCGTGAACATAAAATTGCTAGTGTTCTATCTAATGCCGAGACCCAAAAGAAACACGCAGAGAACCTTGAAGCTCAATATAAAGAAAAACTAACCAATATAGATGCTGAACGTTCAACCATTATTGAATTAGCCAAAGCAGAAGCACACAAAGCAACCTTAGCCGCCTTACAAGATGCAAAAGCACAAGCCGATGCGTTATCAATAAAACGCACCAATGCGCTGAATACTGAAATTCAAATGTTACAAAACGAAGTGATTGATAAAAGCGTGAAAGAAGTGTTTGCCCTTAGTCGTAAGGTAATAAGCGAACTCGCAGACCAACAACTTCAAGATAAAATGTTCGACAAACTTTTATCGCACCTTAAGGCCCTTAGCGAAGTGCAACACCATGAGTTATGCCTAGCTATCAAAAAAAACCAAGGGCATGCCACAGTACGTAGTATCGCCCCTTTATCACAACCACAATGTGAGCACCTAAAAGCATGTTTAGAAGACATACTAACTGACCACCCCTCCCAACGGGCTACTGAACAGGCTGGCGGCGATAGCCTGACTATAACCCTCAACTTAGTGGTAGATCCTCAGTTAATTGCGGGTTTAGCACTTAGCTTTGGCGGTTGGAAACTCAGTTGGAGCGCTAATGAAATGTTGAGTGCATTGCAGCACGAGGTAGAGCTGTCTATTGATGCTCAGTATGAAGAAAATGGCGCAAATATGCCCGCCGACAACGAACACCATTCGTTAAGCGCTAACCGTTAAGGTCATAACATGAACGACGCTAACAACAATGCCTTAAAAAAACGCTATCAATATGTGTTCAATCAACTTGAGTATATTCGAGAATCGCATATTCCGGATGTCAGCTTACAAGAGATGGGCACCGTTGAAAGCGTATCCGCTGGCATTGCTATTGTGTCAGGCTTATTCGGGGCTGGCTTTGAAGAATTACTGCTTTTTCCAAACGATATTTACGGTATAGCATTTAATATTGATGAGCATGAGATTGGCGTCATTATGCTAGGTGACTACACAGCGCTGCATGCAGGTGATGAAGTAAAACGCACCGGCCGCGTGATGGATATAGCCGTGGGCAATGAGTTGATAGGCAGAGTTATCGATCCATTAGGCAATGCGCTAGACGCTAAAGGTAATATTGTTACCCGCGAACGGCTCCCCATTGAACGACCTGCGCCAGACATTATGTCACGTTCCCCTGTTACAGAGCCTCTACAAACCGATGTAAAAGCATTGGATGCGTTGTTACCCATTGGTCGTGGCCAACGAGAATTAATACTGGGCGACCGTCAAACGGGCAAAACAGCAATAGCTATCGACACTATTTTAAATCAAAAAGACGAAAACGTACTTTGCATTTATTGCGCCATAGGGCAAAAATCGGCGTCTGTGGCCAAAACCATCACCACATTACAACGCAACCAGGCATTAGAATACACAGTGGTTATGGTAACAGAAGGAAATGATCCCCCCGGGCTCGATTACATTGCACCTTACGCGGCAACCAGCATTGCCGAGTATTTCATGCAACAAGGTCACGATGTTCTTATTGTTTACGATGACTTAACGCAGCATGCGCGCTCTTATCGTGAACTATCATTACTCCTTCGCAGACCACCTGGACGCGAAGCATTTCCAGGCGATATTTTTTATCTGCATTCACGGCTGTTAGAGCGTGCCACACACCTAAACGAAGCACTAGGTGGCGGCTCACTCACCGCCCTGCCTATCATTGAAACTGAAGAGCAAAATATGTCGGCTTATATACCGACTAATTTAATCTCTATTACTGATGGGCAAATATACTTATCGCCTACTTTATTTTCTCTTGGTGTGCTACCCGCAATAGATGTAGGGAAATCGGTATCTCGTGTTGGCGGCAAAGCACAGAAACCAGCGTTTAGAAAGGTTTCAGGTGCCCTAAAGTTAGCGTATGCCCAATTTGAAGAACTAGAAACCTTTGCACGCTTTGGTGCACGACTAGACTCCGATAGTCTTTTGGCTATTGAACACGGCCTACGCATTCGAGCTTGTATGAAACAAGCGGAATCTCATCCCTTTTCAGTAGCCGCACAAATTGCCATTTTACTTGCTCTTACTAAAGGGCTGCTCGATACCGTTTCACTCAGGTTAATTGATAGCGCACAAGGTTCAATCATTGATGGGCTTGGTACGCTCGCCCCAGTATTGTATGAAAAATTAGCAACAGCACAGCCATTATCCGATGAAGAAAGCGACACTGTAATAACGATGATAAAGACAAAACTGGCAAGTGTGGCATCAACTTCGGATGTTAAAACGCTATCTGTCAACGAGCGCTAACATGGGAGAGCTAACATGGGAGAGTTAAGCAGCGGCTTACAGCGCAAAATTAATAGTGCCAATGACTTAAAGTCGGTGGTGAGAACTATGAAGGCAATGGCAGCAGCGAATATTAGCCAGTATGAAATGGCGGTTGCAGCACTTGATGATTATTACAAAACTGTACAGCTCGGGTTAGTTGCTTATTTTCATAGTAATCAAATAAATAGCAAAGCAGTAAACTATTCAACAGTGAACAAAACAACGTCTTTAGGCAAGGTAGGGTTCATCGCCATTGGTTCTGATCAGGGACTAGTCGGTAAATTCAACGACGCCTTGGTTTCCCATCTGCTTAACACTATGAACACGCTGCCAGGCGAAAAGCGGGTGTGGGCTATTGGTGAACGTATTCAAACTCACTTAAGTAGTTTGAATATACCTCTTGAGCAGCCTTTTGCGCTCCCTAGTTCAATTAATGCAGTAACAGGGCTGGTCACTTCATTGCTGCAAGAAATAGAAGCACTGCAGCAATCAAATGAACTATCTGCACTACACATTGTATTTAATCGTAGTTTACCCAACGCAAAATACGAGGCATGTAGTCAGAAGGTATTGCCGCTTGATAGCGAATGGCATCAAAAGCTAATCGTAACGCGTTGGCCTTCCCGCTGTTTACCTCAGTTGCTTACTGATACAAAGAGAACGTTTAGTGCATTAATTGGCGAGTATTTATTTGCTACCTTGTATAGGGCATGCACTGAATCATTGGCCAGTGAAAACGCAAGTAGATTAACTGCTATGCAACGTGCCGAAAAAAATATAGAAGAAATTCAAACCGAGCTTTCCCGACAATTTCACCGCCAACGGCAGCAAGGCATTGATGAAGAGCTTTCCGACTTAGTGAGTGGGTTTGAGGCCCTGTCTGAAAATTATAGAGATGCCAATTTTTGAAAAGCAAAATGAGTTGTTTGTTTAACAACTTAGGTGTTTTTAATCTCAGGGATTAGCTCCAGTAAATCGGTCGCCCCTACATCTAAACCGCGCTGCGATAGTAAGGTAGTAATTTGCCCACGGTGATGTGTTTGATGGTTGAATAAGTGCTGTATAAGCTGACCGAAGTTTTTTGTATATGGTGAGCCCGTAGTATCTCGAAATGACAAGTCAGTGGTTAGCACTTCGCTTGATAATGCATTGGCGAAGGCCACAATAGACTCATCCACTTTTGCTCTTACGGTACGAAGTGCTGTTAAATCCTCAAAAAGCATTTCATCTAGCGTTTTAGGAAGTGGCATTGCCACTACGCAGTCTAACTCGTTGAACTTATCAGGATGCTGTGCAAATCGCTGAAGCCAAATAATATCGGCAACCAATATGTGGTTAAGCGTGCCTAAGATAGATCCAAAAAAAGCCCCCACATCTTCACTCAATGCGGCTGGGCTCAATTGCGATGCAGCTGAATATACAGACTCGTTCATCCACTGATTGTATTGAGCCATCAATGTGAAGCTATTTTTTAAAGACATAAACGTTCCTAAGACATGTTGCTTCGTTTAGTTAACGCCAATTTAAGTTCATCTAAGTACCCTTCAAACGGTTTCCACTGCTGCATACCCGTTTTGTATATTGGCTGGCGTACTTGTTCTGAACTTGGGGTTTTAATCACTCGTTTGGTTTCATAGAAAGACAAACAAGCAGGTTCAAATGGCAAGCCACAAAAATCAAGAATACGATGTACTTGTCCTTCCAAATCTTCAAGCACATCTTCGTGCTGTACAGTAAGAATGTGATCGGGCAATACCTTATGCCAGTGGTTCATTAGCTTTTCATAAGCGCAATAATAACGGCCAATATCATCTAACGAATAGCTGAACTCCTGCCCTTCCCCGAATAACTGCTTAAAGCCACTGAAACAACAATCCATGGGGTCGCGTCTAGCATCAATAATTTTCGCGTTCGGTAAAATGCGCTTTATAAGCCCAATATGTACAAAGTTATTCGGCATTTTATCAATAAAGAAAGGCGCTGCTTGGCGATACGCTTGAGTTTGCGCCATGTATTTTTCGCCAAGGGCAATGCACGCTTCATCAGATAAATCGGCAAGATTATACGGGTACGCTTTCTTTTGATTACTTAAGCTAGAGGCAATGCCTAAAATATCATGTAGCTCCATGGTGCCATCTACCATAGAGTGAGACGCCAAAATTTGCTCTAGCAACGTAGAGCCCGCCCTTGGCAAGCCAACAATAAAAATAGGATCTGGTGCATCACAACCACTAAATTCACTCATTAATTCGGCATCGCAGGCCAATGCTTGCGCTTCAAGTGCCGCTTCTGTGCGGGTAATGTCGAATCGATGCGTGCGCTTTTTAAGGCTGTTACCTTTAGCATAATAATCAAACGCTTTGTCGGCCTGCTTGGCATCTTCAAAGCCTTTCCCTAGTGCAAAGCAAAGGTGAATTCTGTCGTCTAGCTTTGTCGTTTCTAACGCTTCTTGAAGTTGCATAACCGCCAAGGCGTTATCATCAAATCGATAAGTTTTCGTGTTAGCTAGGCTCCAATACGCATCGCCAAAATCAGGTGCGAAGTCGGCGGCTTTTTCATAAGAAGCAATGGCCTCTTTCACGTCTCCCTTTGCTTTTAACGAATGCCCGAGGGCAACCCACAGTGCGGGGCGGTCTTGTTTATCGGCCAGTAAGCTATGATAAATACCAATCGCTTCTTCTAACTCACCTACACCCACGAGAGCATGGGCTAAACTTACCTTTATAGAAAAGCTATTTGACTGTTGTGCTAAGCGCGCTCGTGCAACCTTTGCGGCTTGCGGAAATTTGCCCAGTTTTGCCAGTAGCCCCTGATAAGCCGCTTGGGCTTTATCGTTTTCAGGGTAAAGTGCAACACAGCTTTCTAGTAAAAACTCAGCATCGTGATACACCTTTAGCTGTACGCCTAATTCTGCCAGTAGCATCATTGCTTCAGGGTGATGTTTGTTTTTGGCTAAAAACTGACGGCAGACCTGCTCTGCTTTATGCAATTGACCTTCGTGCATAAGGTCGTGTGCGCCAAGCAAGGGTTTGGGCAAGCTTTGCAGGAAACTGATGTGCTGCTGCGCTAATAGAAGGGCTTGGGGTTGATTGTCACGCTGATATACCGCTTCAAGTTGCTGCCACGCAGCTAATAACGCTGGATTAAAACGGGTTGCTTGATAAAAAGCATTGGCAGCTTCGCTGTGGGCATTGTCGCGAGCATAGCAGTAGCCCAACTCTTGAAAGCCTCTACCATAATCAGGGAACAAGCCGACTAACTGTGAAAGCGTAGTAATAGCATTTTTGATATTCCCGGATAGTCGGTACGCCACTGCCATGACATACATGGCTTCGCGGGTTGCATCTTCGCTGGGTTTAGCATCAAGAAACTGCTTACTCTGCGCAATAACATGCTGATGATTAGACTGCATCAAACTTTGTTTTAACGCAGAAAGGGTTTGTTGTTCTTGTGAATTCATAAATACAGCATGCCTAAAAACATAAAAAAACGGCATACCCTAAGGAATGCCGTTTTAGGTAGGTGTAACATGTTACATCAAACTCAAATTACACCAAAGTCAGATTACACCCAATGGGCTTAGTAGTAATCGTAAGAGAAACGAACACCAATAGTGCGTGGACGATTCGTTACTACCTTAGGTGTAAACTGCTGAGTATCAATATTTAATATCGCGCTTTCATCAAACACGTTATCAACATAAAGCTCGGCTTTCCAGACATCGTTAGTCACACCAACGGCTAGGTTAGCTAGCATGTAAGATTCTTGTACGTAACGGCCACCTTCAAATACGTCACCGTTAGAGTCGGTGTAGGTTACCCCTTCGTAAACATCAGCATGCTTCTCAATTTTAAGGCCAGAACCTGTGCCGTAAATAAGTTGCGTCGCATCTTCCATTACGTAAGCGTCCATTACCATGCCAGCATAACGGTCACCCGTGTAGCTTACAGAGCCATTCACATAACCACGCTTGTCACCTTCTAGTTCGAAGAAATAACGCGCGTTGATGTTACCCGAGAAGCCTGCAGAATAAGGAAGCTCAGAGCCTACACCCGCGGCAATGCCTTCTAGTTCAGAATTTACGCTGGTTAGTTCAGTATTTAATAAACTAAATGCTGCGTTAATCACTAAGTCGTCTGTGGCTAACCAAGTAATGTCAGCATCCAAACCTTGAATCTCTGCATCACCAACGTTGTCGGTAAATACTAAGAAAGAAATGTTAGTTGGGTCGAAACGTGACGTTTGTAAGTCAGAAATTTCAGAGTAATACGCTGTAGCGTTTACACGTAGAATACCGTCTAAGAAGTCACCCTTCACACCTAACTCGTAATTATCGAGGGTATCTGTGGTTGAGTACACTGGAATCCGGAAGTTTTCAAATGCACCGTTTTGGTTTTTCGCCAAACCACCACCAACACGGTTGGTTACTGGCGGACGGAAACCTTCTGAATAGTTAGCAAACAATAGAACATCATCGTTAACTTTCCAATCTAGTGAGAATTTGAAGATAGTATCGTCAACGGTAAGTACACCATCGCTACCAAGCAAATCTGTTTCTAGCTGACCACTAGCAATAGCAGCATTTACTGCATCTGGGTCTAGGCCTACCGCAGCTAGCTCATCTGGGTCAAGTGAACCAAATGCTTTAACACGACGTGTTACGTCAACGGTAGAGGTTGAACCTGTGTAGATATCATCTATTTGATACCAACGGGCACCAACACTCGCGGTTAGTGAATCGGTAATATCGTATTCAAACTGACCAAATACAGCAATTTGCTCAACGGTATGGGTAATATCGTTGATAAAGCTAATTTCGGATGGGAACGGGCCTCCATCGCTGTTTATACCATCAGTACCTACTAGGGTTTTTTGTAGGTTGTTGAAGCCGTATTGTGTAAGCTCGCCGTCAGTATTAGCAATTTTGAACTGCCCTACTGTTGCCACTTCCTGGTCATCATAGAACAAACCAGCCGTTACGCGCCAAGGTGTATCCATGGTAGTCACAAAACGAAGCTCGTGAGTTGAACGGGTTGTGGTTGTATCTTCTCTAAAATACTTGGTTGGATCTAGACAACGCTGATCTTCAGCTTCAACGCCAGACTCATAGTGGTTACACACATAATACGCTGCGAAAGCACCGCCATTGGTGTAGCCCGTGTAATCAGCTAAGGTATCGATTTCACGATCTAAATAACCACCTGTGTACACAAGGTCTAGTTTTTCTAAACGACCTTCTAATGTCCAAGTCGTTAATCCGAACTCATCTTTGTTTTCTTCTTGAGCAAAACGAATTGCTGAGCTTTCGCCTTCAAGGGTTGGGTCGTAAGCAAATACACCTTCAGTATCTAACGTTTGTTGGGTGTGCTGAACTAGCAAATCCCAATCATCATTAAATTCATACAACAGACCAAAACGAGCACCTGTGTACAAAGCATCGTTGAAATCATCTTCAACTAACGCATCGTTCTGAGGTGATACTACAGAGGCTTCTTCGTTTGAATTGATAGCAGGGTTAGTTACGCGGTTTTGATCCATAGCAACCGGATCAGCAAGTGGGCCGCCAGAGATACGGTCGATAACTACCGCGCTTCCAATGTAACCACCTTCGCCTGGCACGTTCATCACGTTATCAATCCAGCCGCCTTGCTTATCGTTGTAAGCCGCAACGCGGAAACCTAACTTGTCGGTAAGTGGCATATTGAAGTAAGCCGTTACCGAGTTACTCATTTCACCGCCTTTGGTGAAACCAATATTGGTATCAAAACCAGCACCAAAACTGTTTAGGTCGGGTTTATTCGTGATCAAACGAATTGTACCTGCCTGAGAGCTTGCACCGAACAAAGTACCTTGTGGCCCAGGTAAGACTTCAACACGCGCAACGTCAGTAGCGTACACGTCTAGGTTACGACCAGCCATTGATACAGGCTGTTCATCTACATAGAAAGCAACGGAGGGTTGTAATGCTTGAACTGAAGATAACATGATATTTGATTGGGTAGTTGCCGCGCCACGAATATAAATTTCGTTTTGGCCCGGGCCTGTGCCCTGAAACACTACGTTTGGAAGGAATTCAACGTAGTCTTGAAAATTATCAATGCCTAAATTTTCGAGTGCTTTACCATTAAGTGCAGTAACGGCGACAGGTACATCTTGGATAGATTCGGCGCGTTTAGTGGCTGTAACTTCTATAGTTTCAAGTTTCGCTGGCGCTTCAGATTCTTGAGCGAGCAACGGTGAAGATGCCAATGCAGCAACAATTGCACAGCTAAGCTGAGTTTTACGCATAATGTGTGTTTTCCCTATTAGGTGATTTTTTATTCTTTGAACAGTGTTTACTTAAAACACTTATCAATAATAACATTTCTATTAACCCACAAACCAAGATTAATTTCTACTCTAACGATTATTTATTCACTTATACTTTAGTTTTTACCCGTTCTATAACGTGAATTTATAAAAGTGCTATTCATTTAAAGAATCAGCTCTAATAATTACAATCAAAGTTTATAAAAGTTGTTCCATACTGTATATTTCTGCGTAATAACTCTAAGTCGACAGAAAAGAGAAAGGACGAGTATTAGCGTGAGCGAAACTGAGAACACATCACCTTTAAACAAACCCGTGTTTTACACATCTTCCATAATTATTGCCTGCCTGCTCATTTTTGCGGCAGCTTTGCCTGAAACTGCAGATTCACTTTTCAAAACTATACAATCAGTCATTGTGACTAATGGCAGCTGGTTTTATGTACTTACGGTAGCAATTGTATTGTTATTTGTAGTTTATCTGGGCATGTCTCGCTATGGTGAAATTAAGCTGGGCCCCGACCACGCATTACCAGAATTCAAGTTCACTACGTGGCTATCTATGCTATTCGCTGCCGGTATGGGTATAGGACTTATGTTTTTTGGTGTCGCCGAGCCCCTGATGCACTTTTTAGCACCACCGACGGCGCAAGCTGAAAGTATTGATGCTGTGCGCGAAGCAATGAAAACGACCTTTTTCCATTGGGGTGTGCATGCTTGGGCAATTTATGCTGTGGTGGCGCTGATATTGGCCTACTTTGCATACCGACAGAATTTACCGCTAACCTTACGTTCTGCCCTATACCCGTTAATCGGTGACAGAATTTACGGATGGCCAGGCCATGTTGTCGATATTTTTGCCGTTACCTCTACCGTGTTTGGTGTTTCAACATCACTAGGGTTAGGCGCATCTCAAGTTAATGCGGGCTTTAATTACTTATTCGGCTTACCTTCAAATACCACTGTTCAAATAATAATTATGGCAGCGGTTATCGGCTTAGCCGTCATCTCTGTAGCAACAGGACTAGATAAAGGTATTCGTATTCTATCTGAGACCAACATGGTTTTAGCCATTTTACTGCTTCTTATCGTTCTAGTATTAGGCCCAACAGTATTTTTACTACAAGCCTATATGCAAAATACGGGGGCGTACTTATCTGACTTAGTTAGAAACACCTTCAATTTATTTGCCTATGACAAAACTGATTGGATTGGTGGCTGGACCATCTTCTATTGGGGCTGGTGGTTAGCCTGGGCACCTTTCGTAGGCTTGTTCATTGCGCGTATTTCATACGGTCGTACTATTCGTGAATTTATCTTAGGTGTGTTACTTATCCCATCTGCCTTTACGCTTTTCTGGATGACTGTATTTGGTAATGGTGCTATCGACCAAGTACTCGTGCATGGTAAGGATATATTAGCCACCATGGTCAACGAGGATAGTGCTGTCGCGCTATTCGTGTTCTTAGAGCAATTCCCGTTCTCGTCGGTATTAAGCTTTATTGCCGTAATAATGGTAATCGTGTTCTTTGTAACATCGTGCGATTCTGGGGCAATGGTAGTAGACATGCTATGTTCGCATGGTAGAAACGACACGCCACTGTGGCAGCGAATTTACTGGGCTGTTGGTGTAGGTGTGGTAAGTGCAGTTCTGCTCTATGCGGGTGGTTTGGGGGCACTTCAAACCATGACAATTGCATCGGCACTGCCCTTCGCAATAGTGTTACTCATAGCGATAGTGGGGCTGTTGAAGGCGCTACGGGTAGAAGCCTATAAGCGTGAAAGCTTACAAGTGCTTGCCGGAACGCCGCAGCATAATGACGGTGATAAAAACTGGAAAGATAGGTTAGAGAACATAGTAACCTTTCCCGATGAAGCCGTAGTTAGGCGCTATTTACAGAAAATTGTGAAACCCGCCATGACAGAAGTTGGGAAAGAGTTCGAAACACAGCAATTTGAAATTGTGATTGATGAAACCGAAGAGGCGTTGATGTTAACCGTCACTATGGGAAGCGATCCTGATTTTGTATACGCAGTGTACCCTTCGGTTACTCATCAGCCAGAATTTGGCCCGAGTGACATGCCAGAGGTAGACGAAGGCGAAAAGCCCACGTACTATCGCGCAGAAGTTCACTTAAGTGAAGGTGGTCAAAACTACGACATTATGGGATGGTCTAAGATCTCAGTCATTAATGACGTTATTGATCAATTTCAAAAGCATCAACACTTTATCCATTTGCTTAAGTAGTTTGGGTTAGGGTTGCAGATTTATTAGGAATAAAATGCGAAAAGAAGAAGAATTGTTGGTTGCTCTACGGCGCGTGATCCGCGCCGTCGATTTACGCAGCAAGCAGTTGAGTAAGCATGTTGGGCTAACAGGCCCACAATTATTGGTAATGCAAAATATTCAAGAGAAGCCAGGTATTATGGTGCGAGAAATTGCTGAGAACATAAACCTGAGCCCTGCGACCATTACTAATATTCTTGATCGCCTTGAAGGCAGAGATTTAGCAACCCGTATTCGAAGTACACAGGATAAGCGCAAAGTTGGCGTATTCCTTACTGAGAAAGGAAAGGTAGCAGTTGTGAACGCGCCTCGCCCACTTCAAGAACACTTCGTGGAGCGTTTTTCGCAGCTAAAAGAATGGGAGCAAAGCCAAATGGTTGCTACTGTTCAGCGAATTGCGAGCATGATGGATGCAGAAGATATTGACGCATCACCGTTTCTTGAGCTTGGTAGTATTTCAGAAAAACTTAACTAGCGCTTAGTGCAGATTGTTTGAGTTAATTAGCTCGGGCAGTGCTTACGATAAACTGAAACAAAACAGCCAGCATATGCTGGCTGTTTTTATTTGTACTCATAAAAACTTATTTCTACGGGTAGAAAATCTCTATTTAACGGGCTTAACCAAAGCTTCAATCAGTTTGCTTGCCAGTTTGTCTATCAGTGGCCTTCAAAGGGTTAACCCTGCCGCCAGTCACTTTATCGGCGCGGCCTTCTTCTTTGGCTTTTTCAGCGCGGCGTTTTCTAATTTCTTTAGGGTCGGCAATAAGTGGGCGGTAAATTTCTATTCTGTCGCCATCCTTAACAGTATCGCGCAATTTAACCACGCGGCTCCAAATGCCGACTTTGGTGCTCGATAAATCAATATCTGGGTATTCATTTAACAGGTTCGAAGCATGGATTACCTCTTCCACTGTTGCGCCTTCCTTTATCGACACATCAACCAAAGATTGCTTAGTAGGAAGTGCATAGGCCACTTCAATATGCATTAAGCCTTCACTCACGCGTAAACACTCCTAGCACGTTCGGTGAACGCTACAACCATATTGGCCGCCAAATTGTTGAAGATTTTGCCAAACGCCATTTCTACTAACTTATTGGTAAATTCAAACTCAAGGTTTAACTCTATTTTACAGGCTTCGTCAGATAACGCTGAAAACGTCCAACCGCCGGTTAAATAGCGAAACGGACCATCGACAAGCTGCATATCTATACGCTTACCTGGTTCAAGTTCGTTATGGGTAGTGAACCACTGCTTAATGCCTGCTTTTGCCACTAACAATGAGGCTTTCATGTTTTCACCAGATGCTTCTAAAACCTTGCTGTCTCGACAACCTGGTAAGAACTGCGGGTAAGCCGCAACATCGTTTACCAAGTCGAACATAGCCTGGGCGCTGTGTGCTACCAATGCACTGCGTTGTATACTCGCCATGTACTTCACTATATAAATACCGAAAGGCGCATTATATCATAGAAAAAATACCACAGAAAAAACCCTTCTCTCATCTTCGCTTTTTCCGTTTCGCCCCCACATCGTTATGTAAGGCCACAATACCTTTTTGCACTAAAAAATATTAGTAAATGAACTAATAAATATTGCTATAGGTATACAGACATTCTTACGACAATCAGTATAATAGCGAGCATGAAAAAGAATAAAGCCAACAAAAACACCACAGGTACCATCGCGCAAAACAAAAAAGCGCGCCACGACTATTTCCTAGAGGACAAATTTGAAGCAGGTATTCAGCTTCAAGGCTGGGAAATTAAAAGTATTCGCTCAGGTAAAGTTAACATTTCCGATTGCTATGTGATTATTCAAAATGCCGAAGCTTATTTAGTAGGTTGTCGCATAAGCCCGTTAAACCAAGCCTCTACTCACGTTGTGTGTGAACCTGAACGTGCGCGTAAATTGTTATTGAAAAAGCGCGAACTAGACCGACTTATGGGTGCAAGAGACCGACAAGGTTACTCTATTGTAGCCACCGCCATGTATTGGAAGAAATGCTGGGTTAAGTTAGAAATCAATCTTGCCAAAGGTAAGCATGAACGAGACAAACGAGACTCATTGAAAGATCAAGACTGGCAACGTCAGAAAGAAAGAATGATGAAACACAGCGTTTAACGCTGTGTTTTACTTTTAGCTGCTCATTATTTATTGGGCTGATGCGCCCTAATATCACTTGTACTTGCACTAACTGAACTAGCACTTACTTTACTCGTATTATCAGCGCTAACGTTTTTGCCACTGCTATTTTCTTGGCTAGCAAGCTGAACACTACCATTTTTAGCAATAACATCACGCTTAGTCATAGACTTGCGGTGCAACATATCAAGCACTAAGCTCCACAATGGCGATGGCGAACGCAAGGTTGTTAAATTATTACCTAAACGCCTTAGCTGACGGCGAACCATTGCCATGTTTGCTAAACTTGCTAACGATTTATCTTTCCACGTACAGTGTGGAATAACACCAGAATAACGCCATTCTTGCTGCCATTTCTTGGCTAAATCAGGGGTAATGGCCAACGCACTGGCTAAACCCACCAGTGAACAACCTTGCTGAATCACTTCTTCAGCAACCTCAGCCCGCTTGATCCCCCCCGTTGTCATTAACGGAATATCGGTTTTAGTTTCAAGGGTGTGCGCAAATTCTAAGAAGTAAGCTTCACGTGCAAGCGTGGTATCGTCTCGAGTTTGCCCTTGCATGGCCGGCGCTTCATAACTACCGCCTGACAATTCCACTACATCAACACCTAATGCTTCTAAACGGCGTACTACTTCACAGGCATCATCAAAACTAAACCCATTGCGCTGAAAATCAGCAGAATTAAGTTTCACCATAACAATAAAGCCACTTGGGCATACCGCGCGAATTTGGCTAACAATATTAATCAGTAAACGCGCACGATTGATAATAGAACCGCCCCACTCGTCTTGTCGCTGATTGGTTAGTGGCGATAAAAATTGGGTGAGTAGATAACCATGGGCCGCGTGAATTTCAACGCCATCAAAACCCGCTTTTTGCGCTTGCACTGCGGTTTCGACAAAGCGTTTGCACACATCGTGAATGTCTTGGCAGGTCATTTCTTTTGGAACGGCAAACAGTTTTGAGTGTTTACCCATCTTAAGAGGTACAGCCGAGGGCGCGATGGCTTTGCCTTGCATAGCCTTAAATACCTGACGACCAGGGTGATTAATTTGCATCACCGCCAGCGCGCCATTTGACTTAATAATTTTAGCCCAGCGCTCGAACGGTTCTAAGGGGGAGTTTTTATCTAGCACAACACCGCCCGGGCCTGTCATCGACTCGCGATCGACCATCACGTTGCCCGTAATAACCATGCCCAAGTTTCCATGCGCCCAGTACCGGTAAAGCGTATACAGCGCACTACCAGGAAGACAGCCCGCACTCGACATGTTCTCTTCCATCGCCGCTTTTACAAGGCGATTACGTACCACTACCCCGCAAGGTAAGGTATAAGGCGTATATATTATTGAGTCTGAAGGCATTGGCACATCAATTGTAATTTTAAGCCGGTACACTTTAATGGTTATTGACGATAAATGCATCTTTTGAAAGCAAAATATAAAGAAATCATTTAACCGCAAGCAAGTTATGTTATACTTCGCTTTCACACTCGGGGCTGATTAGGATTCGACAGGATCTTGGAAGCCGGAGGTGCATGCAGAGGTGCGGCTGGCCTCTTAAAAAAGCCGCATACAAATAGTCGCAAACGACGAAAACTACGCACTAGCCGCTTAATAACCGGTATAGGCCCTTCCACCACAGCTTTGTTTGCTAGCGTGGATTCGGAAGGTCATCCAAGCAAACTAGCGAGGGAAACTCTCCTGAGGTTGAACCGCGAAATAGTATCGGGACAGCTACCAAGAACCCTGTTTGTCGGGGTCTAAAGTAGTTAAAGAAAAGACAAACTAAGCATGTAGTACCAAAGGTAGACATTTTCTGGACGCGGGTTCAAATCCCGCCAGCTCCACCAATTCCAGATGCGGTCTAGAACCTTCTAGACCGCTCTATCCCTCTAATAACGCTGTTTCCAGCGAACCATCACTTTCTACTCATTCGGTCTTTCAGGGTCTAAATAGGGCTCAAAAGTGTCGTGAATCTGTACTCGAATGTCGCGAGACTGTCACCTGCCCTAATGAGTTAACAAGTGGTATTGGTACACGTGAATGTCACCTTTTTCGCAAAAAGATATTCGATTTTATATCCCCTCTTGCTTATGACGCTGCGCATAAGTACCTCAAGCTGTCTAAACAACATGACTATGTACAAGCCAACCGCTTCCTTTCCAGCCTAAATAAACACCTTCACTTAGCAGATCTAAACCTAACTTCTGACATCAAAGAACTCAAAGCCTTTGCTAAATCGAAAGCTATGGAATGCTTGCGCGATACCGCCGATTTAAGTGAAGCCCACGCACTCTGTCTATGCAAAGCCAAACTTCTTAAATACAACATCAGTCTTCCTAACGACATTTCAGCTACTGAGGGCATTATTCAAGCGCGTTCAGACAAATTTTGGTTCAACAAGCTGAAACGAATTGCCAGCCAAAAAGTAGAAGAAATACGTCGACAGTTAGACTTAGTGAATCAGAAAAAAAGTGCTTATTGCAGTAGTGACCGATTGCGCCAATTTAAGTGGGAAAAAGAGCAAGCCCTTGAGTTTATGAAATCTAAATGGTTCTGCAGTGCTGACGGTGAGTTTATTTCTATGCTGGATGCTTATAAGGCAAACGTATCTAATCCTGAAGTAAGAAGAGCCGAATTGATGGTTCGAATAAAAGGAACGGAAGAGTATTCCAAACTGCTAAACCATGTGGGGTGCTTTTATACCATCACCACACCATCCAAGTTCCATTCACACTACCAATCGGGTAAGCCGAACCCTAAATATTTAAATTATTCTGTTAAAGATGCTAATGAGTATCTCAATGCCCAATGGCGCAAAGCTAGAGCACAGTTCCATCGCGAAGGAATAGAAGTGTTCGGCTTGCGTGTTGTTGAGCCACACCATGACGGCACACCACATTGGCATTTATTGCTATTCACACCGCCAGAACAGTTGGCACGTGTAACAAGTATTTTAAGGCATTATGCAATGGAAGATGATGCCGACGAATCCGGCGCGGACAAAAATAGATTCAAAGCAGAGCCAATAGATCCTGAAAAGGGTTCAGCGCAAGACTATATCGCTAAATACATTTGTAAAAATATTGATGGTGAATTTCTAGATACCGACAACTACGGCAACGATGCGAAACAGTCTGCATCAAAAATCACTGCTTGGGCATCACTATACAATATAAGGCAGTTTCAATTTTTAGGGCTGCCTTCGGTTACGTTATGGCGACAGTTAAGAAAGTTAGAATTAGAAAGTAGTGACACACCATTAGGAAAGCTTCAAAAAGCGGCAGATGAATCTGATTGGCTTTCTTACTTAATTATGATGGGTGGCGCAAACGTGAAGCGTATAGAACGCCCTTTCTCCCTCGAGTATGAAAATCAAATTAAAACGCAGTATCAACATTGTGAGTTAAGCACCCTTTCAAAACACGCTTACAACCAAAAGCCAAAACACATCCGTTTCACTGAAGGCACATACGCTATACCAGATAAAAACTGGCAGCTCTTTTCGTCACCCGCTGAACGAGTTGACAGCCCGCCCTCCCAACGGGAAGGACGGGCTGTCGACGAAGGATCAGGGGGTAGCCGAAGGCGACTGGGGATTTCCCGTGAGGGGAAAGCCCCAAAAGCCGAAGGCATCTTGGACTTGTGTAAATAACTGTACTGAACAAAACAAACTAGAGACAAATATGAAAATTGGTAGAAATGATAAATGCCCATGTGGGAGCAACAAGAAATACAAGCATTGCTGCGCTAATAAATTTGTTACTCAGGAAAGTAGTACTCCGCTCTCTGTGTCAGAGCAACAATTTCTCGGTTATTCACGAGAACGCTTGCCCGATGAGACACCATTTGATTTAGCTACAGATGACCTCTGCTGTTTGGTAATGACTTTAGATAGCTTAAAAGCAAGTACGCTAAATGAAATGCACAACACTGATGCTTTTATCAGTGGCATGGTTATCGTTACTTCTGGTGAATGCTCGAATGTGCAAATGGCTGGACCGTTCGATTCATTAGATGAGGCTTTTGGATATGCACGTATCGAGCATGGCGCTATCCGATTCCAAAGCAAACCCGAGTTTATATAACCGCCAACGCTTTATTCATAATGATCTTTAAAAATACGGTCTTGTTTTTAACGAAGGAATTTTCCTTCCTTCGTTATATGGTCAAAAGAAAACACATGTTCTGACGGTGCTACCCTGCACTTGCCAACGAACCTATTATGAAACTCTCTGCTCTTTTCAATTAACAGGTCTTCCCCACAAACTGAGCATTTCGCTTCAATCGTAACTGCTTTCATGCATATAGGTGCTTTAGATTCGCCTGTCGCGTTAATCGTTAGTAGCTTATTTTTTGCTAATTTTTTAGACCAAAATGCTGGATATGTTGTTATCCCTTTATTAAGTAGCTCGTGCAGCGTCATGAAAATGATACCTGCAACTACGCCAAAAATAACTACACATGTATTAATCGTCTTGCTGCCCCACTCTACCAATCCAATAAGCGTGTAGAGTGTTAGTACAACCGACCCCAGTAAACCTAGTGCAACTAATATAAGCTTTCTTGGAGTTAGAATCAGATTGGAAAAAGGTTTTGCCCATGGTAATGCATCATCAATATGCGTAACTATATACC
>NZ_JAESDJ010000050.1:0-512 GCF_019249255.1 Alteromonas lipotrueae
TTGGCAAGAGCTACAGCTGCACAACGCTTACCTCGCCGCTCTACTAGCCCTTTAATCCATTCATCTTTCTTCGTTCGTGAATCACGTTTAACTGCCTGGTTTACTGCTGACATAGCACCCGCAACTAAGTTAGCGCGCAATGTCGAATTTCGTATATTTTTACCTATAGAACCTAATCGAACTTTGCCACCTGAAGAATGCTGTATTGGCGTTAAGCCAATACACGCAGCAGCGTCTCGCGCTTTTTTGAAAACGCCCAGCTCGCAGCAACCTAACGCGATGTACAAGTTAACGGCATTTGTAGGGCCAACACCTTCTATCTTCATGAGATTTTTGCAAGCTTCTGATGATCTGCTGGCTCTAGCTACACTCTGTTCGTAGTGTTTTACGAGCTCTATACTCTTCAGGTATTGTTGCCATGCCGTGTGTAATGCATCTCTGAATATCGCGCTAAATCCATTTTCTGCATCTTCCAATATCGACTGTATTGCACTGTTCAACCCCACATCTGT
>NZ_JAESDJ010000051.1:0-504 GCF_019249255.1 Alteromonas lipotrueae
GTGGGCTATAATGCGAAGCAGCCCACGTGTATGCGTCCCAGCGAACGAAGTGAGTGACTTAATTTTTTTGTTAGGTGGCATTGTTTGCTCGAAGATACACACCAATATGGCCGCCCGAATACTTATGATTTTTAAAGTTACCACGTTTTACAATTGGTATAGAGCCTAAAGTGTCGGTTATTTGTTGTCGAAGCTCTGGTGTATTGAGTTTTGAGTTTTTTGGAACAACTATGAGCGGCGTAAACAAGAAATGAGAAAAGTCTTGATTGCTATTGATTACTGTATACCCACTTTTTTCTAACTTGGTTCTTAGGCTGGTTAGCTTTGCTTCGTTAATTCCGTTGGAATGCAGATGGATAGTAGGTTTGGCGACTGATGTACACCCAGCTAACACAATGACAATAATATCGTTTTCATCCCTGACACCTAACTTTTAAATAAGGGGCGCAGACGTGTGGGGCATAATGGCGAAGCCGCCCCACATGTTTGCGTCCCAGCCCGCGC